>JANPCJ010000370.1:0-37670 GCA_031430895.1 Chloracidobacterium sp.
CTCAAACGGCCCCGCCGCGAACGCGAAGACATAGGTGCTGATCGGTTTGGTTTCTGAAAATTCGTAACCGTACGAATCCTTCGAATTTTGAGAATTTGACGTCGATGTAATGTAATACTTAACCGTCTCATTAGAAACAACTTTCCAATCATCGGGTGCCATTACTTTCAAACGAAACCTCGCCTTCAAATCCGGCTGGTCAAAAACCGGAAACGCCATGCTCGCATCCGACGGAACAAAGAGCGAATAGATATATTCCGCACCGTCCTCTTTATCGACGTAGCGCGTGATCGCCGAACCGCTGGTCAGTATCGGCGAAGTGAAATCGAGCTTAATGATATTCTCGCCCGACACGACGCCATCGCGGAAAATGAGGTGCTCCGTGTCAGAACCGGGAGCGGTAGCGACTGGGTTCTTAACCTCTGCGCCGTTGACCGAAATGTTTGAGATGGTCGAGAGGCTTTCACTTCCTTTTATCTTCCGCCAGTCAAGAACGATCGGCGGAGGGAGTCCAGTCGCTACCGCTCCCGGTTCTGACACTTTTACGCGTATCTCAATATTGCCCTTGAGCACGGGCGACATCTTTTCGAGGGTTAGATTTAGTTTATAACGCACGTCCGAATATCGCGCGGCTCGCCATTTGGCGAGTTCGTGGGAGACGCCCGGCTCAACCGGCGGCATCTGAGCGCATGCCGTCATCGATGTAAAAAGAAAGACGAGCGAGAGTTTTATTAGCATACAAGTACGCTTTTTATACCATTAGTATGGTCGGATCGGTGAGCATTTTCTTTTCGAAATAGCTGAAAGCTGATAACTGATAGCTGATAATTTCGGGAATTTCCGGCTATCATCCGGACTTTGCAGCAAACAGTACAAATAACTTAGGCGGCAAACTCGTATGAGAAGTTGCCGCCAAAAAAAAATATCAAATCTCGAAATCGACTTTACAGAGCGAAGTTAAAGTTCACAAAGCCCGTCGCCTTGACCGGCTGTCCATCGCGGACGAATGGTTTAAACTTCCATTTCCGAATCGCGTCCCTTGCGGCCGATTGCAGCAACTGGTGGCCGCTCGTCTTTTGAACTTCGGAGACGTCGCCGGTTTCGTTGATCGTTACCTCGACCTTTACGATGCCGGTAGCCCGAATGCTCCGCGCGGACGACGGGTACACGGGAGACGGCTGCTTTGTCGCATAGCCGACCAGCGATGATCCGACATCGAGAGGTGAGGTGTTCTTGACGGGTTCCGGTGCCGGTGTATTCGCGACCGGTTTTGGTTCTTCCTTGACTGGCGGCGGGGCCGAGACGACTATTATCGGTTTGTCGTTCTGTGCAACGGCGGTCTCTGAAGGCTGTTTCTCGACCAGCTTGACCTCGCGCTCACGTGAAGGGCTCGGCAACGCGTCGGGATGCTTATCAACGACCGGAATCATTACCGGCACCTTCTCAACAGGTTTTGTGTTTTCCGCAAGCAGATTCGTGTTCTGAATGTCGGTCGGTGCTTCGTTTACCGCGCTCACCACAACACTGCGAGAGTTGACGACCTGTTCCCGCGTGTCCGCTACCTCATCCTTCCAACGCCGCGAGTCGTAATCGTCGCGGGCCAACATGCTGCGCGAGCTGCTCGCTTCTTCAAGCAGCATCATCGCGTCCGCCGTCTTCGATTTATTCGCGCCAATTTCTTTTGATTGCGTAATCACGATCTCAAGCGTTTCGCGCATTTTTTCGAGATCGTTTGTCGCCTCAAGCGGTAGAGTTCGGTCTGAGACGCTTAAGCCAAGTGTGCGATAGCGTTCAACGCGATTGCGGGCGCTCTTTATGATCTGGCCCGCGACCGCCATGTATGAAGCCGAGGCGTTCGGCTTAGTCGTCTTTTGCGAGGTGTAAAACTCAACAAGCAGGGTCTGTGCGCGTTTGTAATCGCCCTGTTCGAGATAGCTGTTCATCAGCAGGACGTTGACAACACCCTGGACGGCGGTATCGCTCGTTTCCTTGCGAATGTTCTCAAGCTCGTAGATTGCAGCGTTGTAGTTGCGAACGGCGATATATGCCTTCGACTTCGAAATGCGTTCGCGCATAACATCGCCGGATGTCGGTGCGGCAGGCGTAACGATGGCCGTGTTGGCCGGCGGCAAACTCTGTGCCGATGCGAAAAGAACAAAACCTGATATAAGCAGTAAATTAGCGAAGACAGCAGAGCTTAACCTTCTGACATTTAACGGCATTTATAGTCCTCCATTTCTGACTTAAATTTTCCGTAAAGGCCAAGCGAACTCACCCGAATTAGAAGGCTCACTTTTAACGACCCAACAAATGCAAAAACCATTTCCTCAATAAATCATCGTTTGGAAAGGCTCCGTTGTGAGGCCCGCCAAATCAGTTACGTAAACTATCGATGATTTTTTTGCGGTATGCGTTTGCGTCTTTCTTTATAACACTTTCATTCAGCGTGAGCAAACGCCGGTCGAGCATCACCGTCCGGCCATTGATGATAACCGTGCGTACATCCGACGCCTTCGTCGCGTAAACGAGGTGAGAATAGAGGTTATAAAAAGGTGTCTGATTGAGGCTGTCAAAATCTACGATGGCGATGTCCGCCCGCTTTCCGACCTCGAGCGAGCCGGTTATTTTGTCGAGCTTGAGCGCCGTCGCGCCGAAAATCGTCGCCATTTCGAACGCTTGCAGTGCAGAAAGCGTCCTGGGATCACCCGAGACGAGCTTGTGCAGCTTCGCGGCCGTGTCCATCTCTTCCCACATGCTCAGGTCGTTGTTCGACGCTGCGCCATCGGTTCCCAGCCCGACGGGTATATCCTTAAACAGCATCCTCGGAACCGGAGCAGTCCCGGCGGCAAGTTTCATATTCGACTGAGGATTGTGCGCAATACCGACGCCCCGCATCTTCAGAATATCAAGCTCGTTCTCGTTTGCCTGGATAACGTGTGCCGCTATCGTTCTTGGCGTCAGGAACCTGATACTCTCAACAAATTCGATCGGCCGCTTCCCCTCGTGTTTCTGCTGGATAAAAACAGTCTCGCTGTTTGCCTCGGCAAGATGTATCACGAGCGGAACATCCAATCGATTTGAAAGGTCGCGCGCCGCAAGCAAATGTTCGGCCGACACCGTATAGGGCGCATGCGGTGCGACGGCAGGCACAATTAAGGAATCGTTCTTCCATTTCTTAATAAACTTTTCGGTGTAAGCAAGGCCCGCATCCCAGGTCTTGTTGTCCGGCGCCGGAAAATCGATGACCGTCTCGCCAAGAACCCCGCGAACCCCAGCCTTCTTGGTTTCGTCAGCTATCGCGTCCTCAAAATAATACATATCGCAATACGTCGTCGTCCCGCCACGTATCATCTCAGCCAGCCCAAGCCGCGTCCCGGCCCGCACAAACTGCTCGTCAACATTCTTCGCCTCAGCCGGAAAGATAAACTTCGTCAGCCACTCCTGCAAATCCATGTCATCCGCAATCCCGCGAAACAAGGTCATCGGAATATGAGTGTGCGTATTTATCAACCCCGGAATCACGACCTTACCCGTCGCGTTTATCGTGCGTTTAGCAATGACATTCATCGCCACAACCCGCCGCGTCCCCATTATCTCGATCTTCCCATTCGTTATCCCAATAGCCCCATTCTCAATGACCTCCCGCTCGGCATTCATCGTCACGATCGTTCCGCCAACGATCAGGAGATCAACCGGGATCGCCCGCGATTTAGGCGAAGCGGTTCGCGCAAAACTTGTACTTGAAATTGAAATTAAAAGGAGAATTGAGAAAGAAAGTTTTAGCTTGTCCATAGGTGAAGGTACTAAAAATTACATGCAAAGCGCAATTATCCTTTCAGCTTTTCGAGCTTTTCGACGTCGGCCAAATCAATATGACGTCCCACCGCCTTCTTATTGGCAATCAAATCGTCGATTGAGATCAAATTAATCGAAATCCCGTTTTGATCAACCACTTTCCGCCGGTCAAAAGCTGCCGCAAAATCTACTCCTTCCAGGTAGTTTGCGATCTCAATTTTGAGTGGCTCAAAGCCCATTCGAACAACACTTTTGGGGTCGGTGAATAACGAAGTAGTGAGTCCGGGAACATCAAACCCGAATTCGGTTAGTGCCCTAACCAACAGTTCCGCATTCTCCACGTCTGCCGCAACCGAAACATCGAGGTCCGACGTGTTGCGAACATATCCATTCAAGATAACCGCGTAACCGCCGATCAAGAGGTACCGGACATTATTGCGATTCAACGACCTGAAGAACTCTTTGAATTCTTCCTCTAATCTTATCTCCATAGGCCATCCATCGAAGGCGATACGCGTGCTCTAGGCGCTCCTCATAAGAAGATTTGCGCCAATATTCGATCTCTTCAGAGTCATCGAAGTTTTCGATCACTCTGATTCTGGTTCGGTCAACCTTCAGTTCTGGTAAATCATCGATCATAAGCAACTCAGCCTTTTTTGTTCAGCAACTTCAAAAAATCTTGAAGTCCGCGCTAAGTGTACTCAACTCCCTGGTCTTTCGGTAGCCCTAGCCCCATAATTCTGCCTACGAGGGCGAGATTGTAGCGATCGGCGAGCAGGTTTCGCGATTCCGCCGAGTGTATGTTCCTTCCCGTCGCCAGTTATCTTGAGGAACGGAAGCATCATGTTTTGAAAGTCGGGAACAGCCATAATCGTCTACTTCAAAAACTTAGTATCAAACGCCCGAGGGAGCAGATCTTTCATCTGAATGGTTTCGGTCTCGCCGTGTAAATTGGCAAGAACGACAGGGATATCGCCGCCGAAGTCCCAGATGATCTGTCGGCAGACGCCGCATGGAGGCGTCAGGTCTTCGGTGTCGGCGACGACGGCGATGCGTTTTATTTTGCGTTTGCCCTGTGAGATAGCCTTCCAGATCGCGACGCGTTCGGCACAGACGGTTAGGCCGTAGCTGGCCGATTCGACATTGCAGCCGGAGATGATCTCGCCGTCGTCGGTCTCGATCGCTGAGCCGACCTTGAATTCCGAGAATGGAGCGTACGCGTTTTCACGGACCGCCGTCGCCGAATTGATTAGTTCCTTTTCCGAGTGTTTCATTAATTGCCAGTAATGCTGCGAGCAAGAAATTTAAGAGCGGGTGCAGAGCAACCCTTCCTAACCTGCCATTTTATGTAGCTTGAACTATATAGTTTAGCTTGAACAGTAATTCAAGTTTAGTTAAAAAAAACAACTTCACAAAGATAACAGGTCAGGAAGGGCTGCTCTGCCCCCGCTCTTCAACCTTGATTCTCTAACTATTCCACTATTCTAGCGGCCTTTTGCTCCTCCGCGAGTTTTTCCCTAACCAAGCTACATAAAAATCTGACGCTGACGCCCATCTGACCGCCCTCGGGAATGATTATATCCGCGCTTCGTTTTGACGGTTCGACAAATTCGTGGTGCATCGGCCTGACGGTTCGATAGTATTGTCCTATAACCGATTCGACGGTGCGTCCCCGCTCGGAAATGTCGCGTTGAAGCCGTCTAATAAACCGAATATCGTCCGGCGTATCGACAAAAACCCGTACGTCAAGCAAATCCAAAACCCGCGTCTCGGCAAAAATCAAAATTCCTTCAACGATCACGACCGCTTTTGGCTCAATGATCTCAATCCGGTTGCTTCGCGTATGAGTTTTGAAATCATAAAGCGGCATCTCGACTTTGAGCCCCTGCTTCAAACGCAGAACGTGGTTGACGAGCATATCGCTGTCAATAGAATCCGGATGGTCGAAATTCGCCTGGTGCCGCTCGTCAAGCGGCATGTCCGAAAGGTTTCGGTAATATGAGTCTTGCTCGACGAGTACAACATTCTGAGCGCCAACTGCCTCAACAATAGCGCGCGCAATAGTCGTCTTCCCCGAACCAGTTCCGCCGCAAATTCCGATTATCATTACAATTAGTCCTTGGTCATTTGTCCTTCGTCATTTGCATCGGATTTTGGTGTGCCGATTGAACGCAAGTAGGCATTGAGCGTTGGCGATAGTTTGGCAATCAACGGCTTGAGGTGTTCGATCTGCCTATCGGTGAGTAGATTTCGTTTGAAAGCCCGACGCAGCCAGTGTTGCGTTTCCTGCAATGACCCGCGAGCAATTTTGACGAATCTCCGATTATCTTGATAACTTCCGCGACCCTCGCCTTCAGCCAAATTAGCGCCAACAGAATCGGCTGAGCGAACGACCTGTTTCCCGACCGTGTCTCTTGCAAAATTATCCCACTTAACGACAATATCCCAAATTTGGTCTGCGAGTTCTTCAGAAAGTTGATAGACACGTAAATTTTCGAAATTGGTTCTCGGCATGAGATAACTTGTGGCAACGATCGACGGACAAATGACCAATGACTAATGCCCAATCCTGGAAACGATTCGCCTCAACAATTCCTTAAAAACTTCGGCCACGCGAGCGCCGGTTTCCATGACCTCTTCGTGATTTATCGGCACATCGCTCATACCCGCCGCAAGATTTGTGATGCACGATATGCCGAGCACGCGCATTCCCTGGTGCCTTGCGGCGATAGCTTCTGGAACGGTCGACATACCGACTGCATCCGCGCCGAGCTGTCGGTACATATGTATTTCGGCCGGTGTTTCATAGGTTGGGCCAGACAGAGCACAATAGACGCCGCTGTTCATAAAATCGATCAATTCTTCGTCCTGGCCCTTCTCAAAACGCTCGTGGGCAATTGCGTTTGCCTCATCGATGGCGATTTGCCGAAACTCGCGGTCGTAAACCTCGCTCATGTCCGGAAACCGCGGTCCGAAACGTGTGTCATTGGCTCCGCGCAGCGGATTAACGCCAAGACAATTCAGGTGATCGGTAATCAGCATTAAGCTGCCAGGCGTCATATCCGAATTCAAACTACCCGCCGCGTTTGTCAGGATCAGATTCTTAATTCCCATCAAGCCAAACGTGCGAACCGGAAATATCACCTGTTCCATCTCGTAGCCTTCGTAATAATGAAATCGCCCTTGCTGAACGGCCACAGCCACGCCGTCGATCTCGCCCAGCACGAGTTGTCCGGCATGTCCCTCAACCGTCGAACGAGCGAAACCGGGTATCTCTTCATAGGGAATTTTAACAGCGTCGGTGAGACCTTCAGCAAACGCACCGAGCCCGCTCCCGAGAACGATAGCCGTTTCGATCTCACCCGCGTGTTCCGATCTGATAAACTTGGTCGCCTCAGCCGCTTTTTCGTAAGACATAAGAGTCCCAATAGATTACAGAACGAAGTCTTACTTAGGCAACTTGGATAAAGATTCTATAAATCAGTTATTTGACAAATGATACTATGGGCAGTATCATCGTTCTTGATGAAAAATTCAATAAAATATGAACATTCATCAGTTGACAAGCTTAATCACAGAGTTGGAAGAAAAAGAGAACAACATAAAATTTTCTCGGATTCTTTCAATTTGTGAGGAAATGTTTGGTGCGTGCCGTATGAATGGGAGTCACCATATTTTCAAGACGCCTTGGCAGGGTGATCCTCGAATTAACCTGCAAAAGGCTGGTAATATGGCGAAGCCTTATCAAGTGCGGCAAGTGATCAGATGCCTAAGGAGAAAAAAGAACTTAGGATGATTGTCGCCACCATCGAGTAATTCGAAATTATCTTGAATCACTCGGTCAGGCAGGTAAGCGAGTTGAGAGCTTGCTCACCTTTCAATAAAGCTCAATACCATGAAATTTGAACAGTACTTGTATAGTGTTGGTTGGTCTGAGGAAGACGATTCGTTTATAGCTCGCGTCGCCGAGTTCCCGTCGTTAGCCGCCCATGGCGATACGCAGGACGATGCATTGCGTGAGATTAAAGAAGTTGTGAGATTTGTTCTTTCCGACTTAAAGGAAAATGAAGAACCGATTCCTGAGCCCCTTGGAAAGCGATCTTTCAGCGGTCGGCTTGTATTGAGAATGCCGGAATACCTGCATCGCAAACTGGCGCTTGAGGCTTCACAACAGGGCGTCTCTCTTAACCAATTGCTCAATCTCAAACTAGAGTCAAGCCTCTAGATCCAGGCTAACTCTCTTTTCTGTACGGAATTCCCAGCGCCTTCGGCGCCCGTGACGACCCGATAAATCCGGCGAGCACAATGATCGTGAGTACGTATGGAATCATTTGAATAAACTGGACTGGCACGTCTTCGCCCGACGGCATTTTTATAACCCCCTGCATTTGAATGGCGAGAGCCTCCGTAAAGCCAAAGAATAGACACGCAATGAGAACCGGGATCGGTTTCCATTTGGCGAGGATCAGCGCGGCGAGAGCGATGTAGCCGCGGCCCGCGGTCATGCCCCGTGTGAAGAGCGAAGACTGGCCGATGGATAGATAGGCACCGCCGGCACCGGCCAAAACGCCCGACAGGACGACCGCGATATAACGGAGACGAACCACATTCACACCCGCTGCGTCCGCCGCTTCCGGGTTTTCGCCCGCCGCGCGGATACGCAAGCCAAACGGCGTTTTATACAAAACGTACCAGCAAAGCGGAACCAGAAGAAATGCAAGGATCGAAGCGATTGAAAGCCGATTGTAAAAATCAGGCAATAGGAATTGCTTTGCGATCTGTTCCGTCGAACCGGCGGAATCGTAAAGTCTGCTGCTGATAACCGCCGGCAGACCAAGCATCAAGAGACTGATCGCAAATCCGGTGACAACCTGATCGGCTTCAAACTTGATCACCGCGATCGCAAAAACCAGAGCTACGGCCGCTCCCACCAACATTCCGCACAAGAAGCCGATGTATGGGTTTTGCAACTGATATGTCGCGACCGCAGCGGTGAAAGCACCGGCGAGCATCAAGCCCTCGAGAGCGATATTGATCACGCCGGCACGTTCGGAAAACATGCCGCCGAGGGCCGCGAAGATCAGCGGTGTCGCCAGTCTGATAGACGAAAAAAAGAGTATGAGAAGGAATGTCGGTGTAAGCAGTTCGCTCATCTTATTTTTTTATGAATCTTTGGAACGACGCGACGAAGATAATGATTATTGCCTGTAAGACCTCGACCAAATCCTTCGAAACATATTTCGTCTCGATATCGACAAATATTTCACCGCGTTTCAAGACCGCAAAAAAGATTGCGGCGATAAAGATGCCGAGTGGATGATTTCTACCAAGCAACGCGACCGCGATCCCCAAGAAACCCCATCCGTCCGAGAATCCGTCATAGTAACGATAGCGATAGCCCAAAACCTCGCCGATCGCGACCATTCCGGCAAGTCCGCCCGAGATCGTCATCGCTATTATGATCTGTTTTTTCGGCGAAATCCCGCCGTATTCGGCCGCCGATGGGTTTTCGCCTACCGCACGCAGCTCATAGCCCCATTTCGTTTTCCACAGAAAAACGTAGACCAGTACGCACATCAAAACGGCGAGCAAAAACGCGACGCTCAGCGGGACGAAATCGGGCATTCCCGGAATGTACTGGCTGATTCGCGGGATGTGTGCAAGAGGGCCGATCTCGGCGGTTTGCATGATCGGGTCGCCGGGAAGTTTGTAATAATATTGAGTGAAATAGCTGACCAACGAGATGCCGATAAAATTCAGCATGATCGTATTGATCACTTCGTGCGAGCCGAATTTTGCTTTTAGAATGCCGGGAATCGCGCCCCAAATACCGCCCGCGACGACCGCCGTCACAATACACAAAAGCACGAGCAGAACCGCCGGCAGGCTGTACCACGACCAATTTTCTTCCTTCCCGAAAATGTTGACCAGCGTCCCGCCAAACTTGATGCCGACCCATGCGGTGGCAAAGGCGGCGACGTAAAGCTGTCCTTCGGCGCCAATGTTTAACAGTCCGCACCGGAACGCAACCGCCACCGCAAGGCCCGTAAATATCAGCGGCGTTGCGATAAAAAGCGTGTATCCGAAGTCGTTCCACGTGCCAAACGAATTGCCGATAAGCTGATAATAGGTCTGAACGGGATTGTCGCCGATCAGCAGGACAATTATCCCGCCGACGACAAACGCCGCGAATACAGCGGCCAGCGGCCATAGAACTTCACGAAGAATTTTCATTTCCTGAATTGCATTTAGTTAATGACGATGCGTCAACAAATATAACCGGAAAAGGTAAGAGTGTCACCCAACGACCTCGAAAAAGAGTATATTTGTAAGTATGCTGTCGAATAAGCTATACTTGACAATGTCACACTCAAGTTTTATTATCATCAAAGACTAAGCACGAGGGTTTTAGATAATGAGATTCGATAGATTCACGATCCGCGGTCAGGAAGCCGTCCAGGAAGCGATCAGCGCCGCCGAGAAAAATCAAAACCAGCAGGTAGAGCCGGAGCATCTGCTGTCTGTAATGCTTGAGCAAAAAGAAGGCGTGGTCAAACCGATTCTGGGAAAGATCGGGGCCAATGCACAGGCTATTGTTTCGGAGGTTCAGGCAGCTATTGAGAAATTTCCCCGCGTTTCGGGCGGGCAGCAATATTTCAGCTCGCGCACCAACACAATCTTTCAGGAAGCTCAGAAAGAAGCAGAGAAGATGCAGGACGAATATTTGTCGACCGAGCATCTGCTGCTGACGATTGCGGGAGAAAAAGAGGGTGACGCCGGACGCATTTTGCGTTCGAACGGAATAACCAAAGATGACCTCGAAAAGGTCATCACCGACATGCGCGGCGGTTCGCGGATAACGGATCAGAATGCTGAGGAAAACTTTCAGGCGCTCGATAAGTATGCTCAGGACCTAACCGAACGGGCCCGCAAGGGAAAGCTCGATCCGGTGATTGGCCGCGATGACGAGATACGCCGGGCGATACAAATTCTATCGCGTCGGACAAAGAACAATCCGGTTTTGATCGGTGAGCCCGGCGTAGGAAAAACGGCAATTGTCGAAGGTCTGGCCCAACGGATCGTTTCCGGCGACGTGCCCGAAACCTTAAAGAATAAGAAGCTGGTCTCTCTCGATCTCGGGGCAATGCTCGCGGGTGCGAAGTATCGCGGCGAGTTCGAGGATCGTTTAAAGGCTGTCCTCAACGAGATCGAAAAAGCGGAAGGCCAGATAATTTTGTTTATCGACGAGCTTCATACGCTAGTAGGCGCCGGTGCGTCCGAGGGCGCGATTGACGCGTCGAACATGTTGAAACCGGCGCTTGCACGCGGGACGCTTCGGGCGGTCGGGGCGACGACGCTTGCTGAATATCAAAAATACATTGAAAAAGACAAAGCTCTCGAACGTCGATTTCAGCAGGTATATGTTGGCGAGCCGAATGTAGAAGATACGATCGCGATCCTTCGCGGTTTGAAGGAGCGTTACGAAGTTCATCACGGCGTCCGTATTAAAGACGCCGCGATTGTCGCCGCCGCGACGCTGTCAAACCGGTACATAACTGATCGCTTTTTGCCCGACAAAGCCATTGACCTGATTGACGAAGCAGCTTCGAGAATCCGAATCGAAATCGATTCGCTTCCACAGGAGATAGATGTTCTCGAACGCGAGATTCTGCAGCTTGAGATCGAGCGCCAGGCGCTCTCGCGCGAAACAGATAACAAATCGAAATCGAGGCTCGACGACATCGAGAAACGGATTGGCGACCTAAACGAAAAATCGTCGGCGATGAAAGCCAAATGGCAATCCGAAAAAGAAGAGATCGAAAAAATGCGTTCGGCCAAGGAGCAGCTTGAACAGGCCAAGCTTGAGCTAGAACAGGCGCGTCAGGCCGGAGATCTGACAAAAGCGGCCGAGATACAATATGGTCGCATTCCCGAACTAGAAAAATTGCTGGAATCAGAACAGTTGCGGCTCGCCGATCTGCAGAAAGACGGTGTTTTTCTAAAGGAGGAGGTCGACGAAGAAGATGTCGCCGAAATTGTCGCCAAATGGACCGGCGTCCCGGTAACGAAGATGCTTCAGGGCGAGATGCAGAAGCTTGTCGAGATGGAAGCAGGCCTGAGGAAACGCGTGATCGGCCAAGACGAAGCGCTCGAGGCCGTCTCGAACGCCGTTCGCCGGGCACGCGCCGGGTTGCAGGACCCGAACCGACCGGTCGGCTCATTTATTTTCCTCGGCCCGACCGGTGTCGGCAAAACCGAAACCGCCCGAGCTCTTGCCGAATTTCTATTCGACGACGAACGCTCAATGGTGCGACTCGATATGTCCGAATATATGGAGAAACACGCCGTTGCGCGTATGATCGGAGCGCCGCCGGGATATGTCGGCTACGACGAAGGCGGCCAGTTGACCGAGGCGGTTCGCCGACGGCCGTATTCGGTCGTCCTGTTTGACGAGATCGAGAAAGCACATCCCGACGTTTTTAATTTGCTGCTCCAGATACTTGACGATGGCCGCCTGACCGATTCCAAAGGACGCGTTGTTGATTTTAAGAATACCGTTTTAATAATGACCTCGAATCTGGGTTCGCGGGCAATCCAGGCAGCCGCCGAAAATCCGCTGGCCGATAGAGACATCAAAGCGGACGTGTTACAGGTCCTTCGCGATCATTTCAAACCGGAATTTCTAAATCGAATCGATGACATCGTCGTATTCGGACAGCTTGCTCGAGAACAGATCGCGTTGATAATCGATGTTCAGCTTGAAAAACTGCGAAAGAATTTGGAAGAACGAGGTATCACGATCGAGCTTGACGATTCGGCGCGAGAACTAATCATTGAGGAAGGCTATGATCCGGTTTACGGTGCCAGGCCATTGAGACGGGCGATACAGAGCTTGATACAGAATCCGCTCGCCGTGAGTCTGCTAAAAGGAGATATCGCGAGCGGGCAAACAGTCAGGGTATCTGCCGAGAATGGTGAGATGAAGTTCGCACCAGCCGAGAGCGAACAATCTGCGGTGAGCGGCTAATCTTGTTCGGAGTTCCAACTTTAGTTGGCCCTCAGCGAAGAGTTTAAGCTTTGACGCTCAGCAAAGAGGCCAGCTAAAGCTGGAACTCCAAACGATAGTGCATTACTATCCACATATAGTGTTTAAGAAAAAGAAAATGAACGAGAAAGATATTGCGTTTGACGAGTCAGAAGAGACCGGCAACGGAAAAATGCCGATTAATGACAAACGTCGATTTAATAATGAAGGTGAACGTATTGCGGAAGACGAAAAGCCGCCCGAGCCCGTCAAACCAAGCCGCGAGGTCGCGCTCGAAGCCCAGCTAAAGGCCGAAACCGAGCGTCGCGAGGCGGCGGAATCGAAACTCGTCGGCGTTCAGGTCAAGTTTGAAGAGGCAAAAGCCAATCTCGAAAAGGAGACGGCGGAAATGCGGAGCCGACTGATGAAAACGCTCGAGGATCGGGGAAAGCAGGAGCAGTTCAACTTTCTGACGACGCTTTTGCCGGTGCTGGATAACCTGAATCTGGCGGTTGCGGCGAGCGAAACTGATCCGTCGATCGAGCACCTTCGTAACGGCGTAGTCGGAACGGCTCGCAGCTTTGAGCGTGCATTGATCGATGTCGGCGTCGAGCCCATCGCCTCCACGGGGATGGATTTTGATCCCGAGGTTCACGAGGCTGTCGACATGATCGCCGCGGATGCCGATAGCGCCGGAACGGTTACGGCCGAATATGCCCGCGGATATAAATTCGGTGACCGTTTGCTTCGTCCGGCGAAAGTACAGGTTGGCAAGGGCAATGTGGAATCAGCGGCAGAGTAATTCCAAAGACGGGCAATTATGAATCAAGAGCTTTTAAGGGCGGAAGAACTGGGCGTTAAACTTGAGATTGCCGGAAACCTGGCAATCTGGGAAGCATCGCCCGTTTATAAGCATCAAAAAGCCGTCGACCGAATCCGTGATTCGTTCGCGAGACTCGAATCGAGTGAATGCGCTTGTCTCGATGTTGCCGATGTTTACATTTCTTTCCCCGACGGCTCCCTGATGCGGCCCGATATTTCCGTTTTTTGCACTGAACCCGAGGAAGAGGAAGAAGCGATCAAGCAAGTTCCAGAGGCGGTTATCGAGGTTATAAGCAAAAAATACGAGGCAAAGGATTTGGAGATCTCGCCGCCGATCTATCTTGCGAATGGCGTGAAAGACGTTGTCGTCCTTAATCCATATACGATGGAAGTTGTGCATTTTCGCGAGGGCGAGGTTCTCAGGTCGGCGTCTCCGACGCGGATCGAATTTAAGTGCGGCTGTAGTTGCGAGGTTTAGCCAATGAGTGTTGCGAGAGCAAAAATCGAGAGGCGGTTTTCGCCGGACGAGTATCTGGAGTACGAACGCGCCGCGCGGGATCGCCACGAATTTCTCGACGGCGTTGTGTATGCGATGGCGGGCGAGTCTCTTTCGCACAGCCGTATCTGCACGAATCTCGGCCGCGAGACGGGTAATGCTCTGAAGGGCAAGACCTGCGAAACGCTCTCTCCAAACATGAAGGTACGCACGTCAACGGTAAGCATGTTTGCTTATCCTGATTTGACCATCGTTTGCGGACCGACGCTTCATGACGCAAAAAAGGATGTTTTGACGAATCCGAAAGTCATTTTCGAGGTGCTTTCCCCTTCGACTGAAATATACGACCGCACGACCAAGTTTCAGCGTTATCGGCTTGGAAACGAAACTCTTTCAGACTACATTCTCGTTTCTCAGAGCGCGCCGTTTGTAGAACATTTTTGGAAACAACATGATGGCAACTGGCTTTATCAGAGCTTTAGCCAAATTTCGGATGTGTTGAAAATCGATAGTATCGACATTGCCCTCAGCCTGGGCGAGATATACGACCGCGTCGAATTTGAGGAGATGGAGGAAGAACCGGTGTCGGATTTTCAATCTCCGGAATAACTGATAGCTGATAACTCAAATCGCTTTTCTGAATTATCAGTTTTCAGCTATCAGTTATTCCGAATCACACTGGCTAATGAACCACGACCCGCGTAATTTATTTCTCTATCGCTTTTTCAAATGCTATGATGGTTCATAGGCCGACTCATTCCACAAAGCCGCAGTCGAAATTTCAGGATTTATTGGAAATTTTATGGCAGATATAGACGCTTACAAGGACAAATTCAGCGAGAGCGGTCAGCGTATTTTGGAGACCGCCTTGGGCGAATCCAAAAAGCGTGACCAGAATTACGTATCGATCGAGCATATTTTGCACGCCATCGCGTTTGAGGAAGAAGATCTTTTCTCATCGACAATGCGTGACCTTTCGGTCGATCCGCGGTCGGTAAAACTGCTGATCGAAAAGCGGATGGAAGACGGCCGCCAACATAGTGGCAAAGGCTTTCGCATCGCGCCGGAGACAACCGAGCTTTTTAAACGTGCGATGGATCGGGCCCGTTCGCAGGGTCGCCGCGTGATCGATGGCAGCGATATTTTTTACGTCCTTTCAAATGACGAACGCAGTGTTCTGAATGATGTGCTGCAGAATCTTGGAGTTCCGTCGGATGAGGTGGCCCAAACCGCGCGAACCCGAATTCGCAAGCGTGAAAAAGAAGAGGAACGAACACGTCAAAAATATGAACTGCCGTCGTTCCTACGCCATTTTGGAGTTTCGCTGAATAAATTAGCGCGGCAGGATAAAATTCCGCCGACCATCGGTCGCGAGCGTGAAATCCTGCAAATGATCGAGATACTGTCGCACCGCGAGCGGTCTAATTCGCCGATGCTGGTTGGCGAGCCGGGAGTTGGGAAGACGGCAGTTGTCGAAGGTCTCGCTCGGCTCATCGAGCTCGAGCCGGAAAAGGTCCCGGTGCGGCTTCGCGATGCACATATCGTGCAGTTGCAGATGGGCGGCCTGGTCGCCGGGACGATGCTTCGCGGGATGTTTGAGGAAAGGATCAAGGGGATTATCGACGAGGTAAAAGAAAAAAACCACATCATTCTCTTTATCGATGAGGCACACACCATTATCGGTGCGGGTGCGGCAATGGGCACGACATCGGATGCGGCGAATATGTTCAAATCGTCCCTCGCCCGCGGTGAGCTACGCATTATCGGGGCGACTACGATTACGGAATACAAGGAATACATAAGTGATGACGAGGCATTGGCGCGGCGGTTCCGACTGGTCAAAGTTGACGAGCCCAGCATGGATGAGACCAAGGAAATCCTTCTCGGTGTGCGTCCGCGGCTTGAGAAAAACTACTCGGTTACAATTTCGGATGAGGCTATCAATATGGCTCTCGAAATGTCGCCAAAATACATCCGCAACCTCCATCTGCCGGATAAAGCCATCGGCTGGCTCGACACCGCGTCGGTAAAGGTCGAGATCAACGAGCCGATGGAGATGATCGTCCGGCCCGAACATATCATTGAGGTCATTTCGCAGGAATCGCGTATTCCCAAAGACATGATCTATCGCGACACGTCCGACCGTTTTTCGAAAATGGAAGTGGATCTGGGTAAGCGAGTTGTCGGTCAAAAAGACGCGGTTCGAGCTGTCGCCGAAAGATTGCGCCTTAACAAAGGCCCGCTAAAAGAAAATCATTATGCTCCCGATGGAGTTTTGCTTTTCCTCGGCCCGACGGGCGTAGGAAAAACAGAGCTTGCAAAGGCCGTGGCCGAGTTTATGTTTGGCGACGAGAGCAAGATGGTCCGCATCGACATGAGCGAATACGGCGACGGAACGATCGGCATAGAAAAACTGATCGGCATGCCGCGCGGCATCGTCGGCTCGGAACGAGGCGGCATATTGACCGAACAGCTTCGCGACAATCCATACACCGTTCTCTTGCTCGACGAAGTCGAAAAGGCCTCGCCGTATCTCATGAACATATTCCTCCAGGCCTTTGACGAGGGCTGGATCACGGACGGACGCGGCAAGAAGGTTTATCTTTCGGACGCGATCGTCATCATGACGTCTAACCTCGGCTCGAATAACTTTAAGAAGTATGAAAGGCCGCTCGGATTTGGCCAGAAATCGCTCGGCGATATGAAACAGATTCGCGGCGACGTGATGAAAGCCGCGGAAGAAAGATTTTCTCCCGAGTTTCGCAACCGAATCGACGAGATCATCATCTTTTCGCCGCTCACCCTCGATGAGGTCCGCGAGATCGCCAAACTATATCTCGCCAAAATACAACGCAACATGGAGCGCCAGGGCAAGGTCGTCGAGATCACCGAATCCGCCTTAGACCTGCTTACCGAGAAAGGCTTTAGTCCCGCCTACGGTGCCCGCTTCCTAAAACGCCACATCGACCAAAAGGTCAAACTGCCCATCACAAACGAATGGAAAGCGTCGATCAAATTCATCGTCGACACCGCCGATGGCGAGATCACGGTCAAGCCGGGCGAGGTTTTTAGCCTCAATTAAACTCAGCGAAAATTTTTCGCATCAAAAGGCTTTGGTGATAAAATCATCAAAGTCTTTTTTTTGAGGTTGAGATTATGCTTGAGAAATACCGGGCGACAATTCACGGAAATACGATTGAATGGAATGACGATGTTCCGGATGAGATGAAGAACAATGACGGCGTTGGGGTTTACGTCACTCTAATCGAGAATCGTGATGATTCCGCTGAGCCAAATGGCAAACGAGCCGTTGAGACCCTTCAAAGGATTGCGGATCGCGGCGGGATCAAATCTATACCTGATCCCGACAAGTGGCTGCGTGAGATTCGCAAAGACAGACCTTTGCCTGGGCGTACAAAATGAGCTTGGGCGACTCCTTGATCGCCGCAACGGCGATCCTCAATAATCTCGCGCTCGTTACAAATAACACAAAAGATTTCCAATGGATAGATTCTCTTACGATAATCAATCCTTTCGACGAACAGTGAATGGAAGATATAGAGCGGCATTCGTAATGCTTGCTTCTGAATCCGCTCCCGGCTGTTTGGAGAATATACATTTAACGGCCCCCAGACGGAATAAAGTTGCGACTCGCGAGCATTGCTATCTTATAAGGCTTTTTCTCGGTCGACTAGTTTTTTTAGAAACTGTTAATGAATTTTGGGCAGATCGCATATTCGATTTTTTTGACGCTCGCGGTGCTTTTTATTGGGGCCGCAGAGTTGTCGGCCACCGCCCGCATGTCCGCTCTGAACGGCTTTCAGGTGACTCCCGCGAATCGGTCACCGGGCGCAGGGACCGGTTCCGTTATCTTGAATGCGGCCGAAACGCAGGTCACCGTTTCGCTTTATTTCCTGGGACTTGCCGGTACGCAGACATCGGCGGCCATTCATGGCCCGGCGTTGCCGGGGGCCACGGGCCTTCCCATTTTTAATTTGCCGGTGGGCAATTTCACGCAAACTTTTGCCGTCACGCCCCAGCAGGCGGCGGATCTGAAAGCTGGTCGATGGTATTTCGAGGTGCGTTCGTCGGCGTTCCCGGCCGGCGAGATACGCGGGCAGATTACTGAAACCGCCGGTGCGCCAGTTGCGTTTCCCGCGTCGTCAGGTGCTCTCGACACAACATTTGGGGCTGGCGGGATGGTGAGCACACCTCTCGGCACGGGGAATGATGTTGCGCAGGCGGTTGCGATACAGCCGGATGGCAAGATCGTGGTCGCCGGTTACGGGCCGAATGGAACAAACAACGACTTTGCGGTTGTCCGCTATAATCCGAATGGGACGCTCGACGATACGTTTGACGGCGCCTCAAACGGCAATGGAATTGTGCTGGCCCCGATCGGAACAAGCGAGGATGAGGCATTCGGAATCGCTCTTCAGCCGGATGGCAAGATAATTCTTGCGGGCCAGAGTTACAACGGGACGAACACCGATATCGCCTTCGCTCGATTTAACGCCAACGGCACTCTCGATAATACCTTTGATGGCGACGGAAGGATCGTGATTGCCGGGCCCGGCAATGATTTGGTTCGATCGGTCGCCGTGCAGCCCGATGGCAGGATCGTGGCCGTTGGGAATATTTTCACCGGAACAAACACCGATATTGCGCTAATCCGCTTGACTGCAAATGGTTCGCTTGACGCCCGGTTTGACGGGAACGCCGGAAACGCCAATGGAATAGTCACGACCGCGATTGGCACGAGCAACGACCTCGGATACGGGGTAGCGATCCAGCCGGACGCCAGAATAGTGGTCGCGGGCTATTTCGTGGGCCCGTTCAGCACCGACACCGTCATTCTGCGTTACACATCGGACGGGCGGCTCGACCCGACATTTAGTGGTGACGGAATTTTCACAAACTCTTTTAGCCCCACTAATACCGACGAAGCCCTCTCGCTTGCCTTGCAGCCTGACGGAAAGATCGTTTTCGCCGGCTGTATCCGCGACGTTGGCGCCAACGATTTTCTGTTCGCCCGTATTACATCGGATGGTGGTCTCGATACATCGTTTGGCACGGGCGGTTCGCTCATCGTCCCGTTTAGCAATCTGGCCGACATCGGACTTGGCGTGGCCGTTCAGACGGATGGAAAGATCATCGGTTCCGGTTTTGGCAGCAATGGAGCAAACAACGATTTCGCCATCGCACGACTTAACGCGAACGGCACACTCGACACGACCTTCGACGGTGACGGCAGAGTGCTGACCACATTCGGCCCGAGCTCGGATTCCGCAAATGCTGTCGCGATTCAGGCGGATGGCAAGATCGTGGCCGTCGGGCGGGCGGTTATCGGCTCGACGGCGGATTTTGGGGTCGCCCGCTACGGATACGGGTCAAACCCACCGGGAAATGATGGTTTTCTCGATCTCAATCCGACGACAGCGATCCGTTTTGATAACGCCTTCGGGACCGGCACCTCATCCGCGACCTACGTCAATTCCGCCGCTTTGCCGCCGCTCCCCGCCGGCTGGTCATTCATCGGCTCGCCTCGAAATCTCCAAACATCGGCCCTTTTTTCGGGCGAGACACTCGTAAAGATAACTCTGCCGACAGGCATCAGCATTGACAGTTTTAACGCCGTTCGGATATTTCAATACGAAAACGGAGCCTGGACTGATAAAACGGCTGCCTCGCCACCGCGCGACTTTGCCGCGAAAACCGTCTATGCCAGGGTGTCCTCACTCTCAATGATTGCAGCCGCAGCGCCCACCGGAACCGCTGCCTTCACCGCCGTTTCTGGTCAGCTCTCAACCGCTCAAGGGCGAGCGGTCTTCCCTGCGGTCGTGTCGATCACCTCTGCCAACGGCGTCAAATCCTACACAACCGTAAATCCCTTTGGCTATTTTCGCTTTACGGGTATCGGCTCAGACCGTAACTACCTGATCGGGGTTACCGCAAAGCGACACGATTTCGCTCCGCAATTGATTTCGATAGATGGGGATTCCCCGGATATTCACCTCACCGCCGAGCCTTGACGGAGGCGTAGACGCAAACGGGTCGTGCCTGAGAATAATCTCGGTCGACAATTGGAGCTCGGGCGGCTCGCCCGTGCGTGAACCCGGACGATCCGTCCGGGCTCCAGCGGTATCGCCTGCTTTCTCGTTCATCACGACAAACCGCTTTACTTTACGTACCGTTTGTCGCACAATCTTCCCATAAGGACCGGAGCATTAGTCCAGGGGGTTCCGCCGGCTGAAAGCACAATCAAACAACTTCGGGTTTACCCGGTAATCACTCATTACGGCTGACGTGGATGAGCTGAAAGTCTCTTTCGGCGTCCGGGCGGCTGGCTTTTGCTAAGATTTACTGTATTTTGCCTAAAATTTTGGAGAGAATAGGAATTTGTCATGAATAAAATCATTGCGTCACTGTTAGCGTGGAATCTCAAAGCATTGTTATCGATCGGCATTCTTTTTGGCGCGGCTCTCATCGCCAGCGGAGCACCCATGTACGCTGTTTCAGGTAACATGCTCCTTCGCTTCGACACAGCGAGCCCGACGGTGATTAGCTCGACGGTGCCGATAACGAATATCTCGGCGGGTGAAACCCTGGTGGGAATAGACTTTCGTACGCAGAACGGCCTGCTTTACGGTCTGGGCGTTAACGCCACGGCGGACACCGCGACGCTTTACGCCATCTCGGTTCGTACGGGTTTCGCGGGAGTTGTCGGTACCACAGGCAGTATCGCCTTTACAACCGATGGCACGACAGTGGTCGATTTCCCCGATCCGGCGACGGTAGGTTATGGCTTCGATTTCAACCCGGCGGTCGACCGCCTTCGCGTGGTCGCAGGGAGTTTGAATTTTCGCGCCAATCCAAATACCGGGCTGGGAGTCGATGGCGACAACGGCGGCGCCGTGACTCCGGGTACAAACCCCGATGGCTCTACCAACATCACGGTGGATGCAGCAGGTTACACGAACAATCAGCCAAACAACGGCAATATTACAACGCTTTACACACTGGACGCCGCGTCTAACCGATTATTCATTCAGAACCCGCCAAACGCCGGCACACAGACGCTTGGCCAGCCCGTTACCCTGGGCGGCAACCCACTTGATTTTACAACCATCAATGGCTTTGACATTCCGGCGGGCGTTAACGCACCGGCCAGCAATGCAGCGGTCACAACCGGCTCAGGCTTCGCCGCACTTAACGTCGGCGGGACGACCGCATTGTACAGCATTAATCTGGTAAATGCGGTTGCAACTTTAATCGGCAACATCGGCAACGGTACAACCGCGGTACAGGGCGTCGCTGTTCAAAGCGATCTCGGCGGTTTCCCGGCGGTGAGCATGAATGCCGCCGGCACAAATCTGATCCGCTTCAATACCTCAACACCTGGCACAAACACCACTCAGGCGATCACCGTAGCTTCGCTGGCCGCCGGTGAGCAGTTGGTTGGCATCGATTTTCGTCCGCAGACGGGTCAGCTATACGGTCTCGCAATCAATGCGACTGCCAACACCGGAACAGTGTATATAGTCGACCCGCAAAGCGGGGCGTTGACAGTGGTCGGCACACAAGGCGGTATCGCCTTTGTGGCCGCCGACGGAGTGACGCCGGTCGATTTTCCCGACCCCGCAGTTTCGGGCTACGGCATTGACTTCAACCCGACAGTGGACCGACTCCGTGTGGTCACAAGCACCGGTCTGACCTTCCGCATAAATCAAACTAATGGAACTCCAGTCGATGGCAACCTCAATTCCGGAACGCCGCCCGGGGTAAATACGGATGGCAATATCAACGGTTCCGGCGTAACCGGCGTTTCCGGGGCCGCCTACACAAATAGTTTTGGCCAATCATTGACGGGTGGAGTCACGACGCTGTACACCCTTGACGGGATCACTAATGGTCTCTACATTCAGAACCCGCCGAACGCGGGTACGCAGACGGTGCCGCTCGGCATAACGGTTGGCGGCAACCAGCTCGATTTTACTGACATCAATGGATTTGACCTGTCGCCCGGTGTGCGAGTCAGTGCCTCGAACGCTGCGGCGACTGGAGTCGGTTACGCGGTGCTTACGGTTGCGGGAGCTACCAGACTTTATAGCATCAATCTGGCTAACGGCGTAACGACGGATTTGGGGGCCGTGGGAGCGGGGACGACCGCGCTTGCGGGCTTTACGCTTGCCGACAGGTTCGACCCACAGCCTTCGACGACGACTATTATCTCCGATAACCCGGAGCCATCGGTGGTAGGACAAACGGTGACAATCGTTTATTCCGTTGCGACTTCGGGCGGCACACCGACGGGCAATGTCGTTGTGACGATCTCCGGCGGAGCGGAAACATGTACGGGCACCGTTGCGGCGGGCCAGTGCAATCTGGTGCTCACCTCGACCGGAACGCACCTAATAACCGCAACCTACCAGGGCGATCAAAACTCTTTACCAAGCTCCGACACCGAGCTTCACACGGTCAACCAAGCCGGTACGACTACGACGATCACGGGCGATGCACCCGACCCGTCAGTAACCGGACAAGTTGTAACCGTCAACTACACCGTTGTGGCAAACGCACCCGGAGCCGGAACGCCGACCGGGAACGTGGTCATTACGGTTAGCGGCGGTGCCGAGACATGCACCGGAATCGTGGCGGCTGGAACCTGCAATGTTACGCTGATTTCGGCGGGGGCGAGGACGCTGACGGCGACGTATGCCGGCGACACAGGTTTTTCCGGCAGCACCGACACCGAGACCCACCAGGTAAACCAGGCGGCGACGACAATCACCATCACGAGCGACGCTCCCGATCCATCTGTGACGGGACAGAGCGTCGTTGTCAATTATTCGGTCGTAGTCAATGCCCCCGGCGGGGGAACGCCGACGGGCAATGTGGTTGTAACCGTAAGCGGAGGTGCGGAAACCTGCACTGGAACGGTGGCGGCGGGCACATGTACGCTGGCAATCAATTCCATCGGAGCCAAGACGTTGACCGCTACCTATTCTGGTGACGCTAATTTCGTGACCAGCTCGGTCACCGAAGCTCATCAGGTCAACCAGGCCGGGACAACTACAACCATCACGAGCGACAATCCCGATCCATCAAGTTCAGGACAGGCGGTGACGGTCAATTATACGGTCGTGGCGACGGCGCCTGCCGGCGGAACTCCGACTGGTAATGTCGTTGTAACCGTAAGCGGTGGAGCCGAAACCTGTACGGGAACGGTGGCGGCGGGCACATGCACACTGACGCTGACCGGTTCGGGTTTGCGTACCATTACGGCGACCTACGCAGGCGACGCCAATTATACAGGCAGCGTCGACACCGAGAGTCATAATGTCGCGCTTTCGATTTCCGGCAACATCCAGCAGTCGAACTCTCCCGCCGCGAGCACTCCGCTTGGCGGAGTAACGGTCGATCTGACGGGTACCAGCATACAGCAGACCTTTACCGACGCCAGCGGCAACTACTCGTTTAGCGGCTTAACGGCCGGTGGCAATTACACCGTCACACCGTCCGGATTAAGCAGAACATACAGCCCGGCCAACCGGACATACCCCAACCTGACCACAAATATCACAAACGCAAACTTCCTCGCGTTTGATCCGGGCCAATTGCGGCGTGGTCTGAGAATTAACAACACGTTTGTCGAATCGCCGAATCAGGCCTCGGTCCCGATAATACTGACGGCAATCGGCAACGAGCGGAGGCTCGCGTTCAGCATAAACTACAACAATGCGATACTCAGCGCTCCTGTGGCAACATGCGGTGCGGAAGCTCCGGGCTGTACGATTGTCCAAACCAACGCGGCCGGTGCGGTAGGAATAACCATTACCCTGGCCGCGGCGCCGATACCGGGTGAGAGAGAGATCGTGAGGTTGGCGTTCAATACGCTCGCCGGAGCAAATTCGAACACACCGCTGCTGTTTAGCGATTCGCCGACGGCACGGCTCGTTACCGATGTCGCGAACAACCCTCTGGCGGCCGATTACACGAGCGGATTTGTGGTCTTCACCGGCACGGGCCTCGAAGCCGATCTGGCCCCACGCTTTACCGGCGACGGCGTCTATCGGTCGAACGACGTCGAGCAATCGCGTCAATTCGTCTCCGGACTCCAACAGCCAAACGCGATCACAAACGAGTTTGAGCGGGCCGATGCCGCTCCCTACGCAACACGTGGCGACGGACGGTTGAATGCCGCCGATTTCCAGATCGTCATGAACTACGTCGCCGGTCTCGTCGCCCAGCAAACCGCCGGCGGACCAGATGAGGCGATTCCCTTCACGCCGATCGCGGAGAGAGCCGGAGGTGCCGATAAGGCAAACGGTCGTGCAATACGCATCGTAAATTGGAGCCCGGACGGCACTCACGGGCGAGCCGCCCGTGCTCCAATTGAGAAAGCCTCGATCCAAATCGAGATCGACGCCACAGGAGATGAGACGGTAGCCCTCTTCACCCTAAACTTTGACGCATCGCGTCTGAGCAATCCGGTCGTCACGCTCGCCGACGGAATGCCCGACGGCGTCAATCTCACCGCGAACAACCTCAAGGCGTCCGATGGCAAGGTGACCGTCATGCTCGATTCGGCCACTCCGTTCCAGAACGCAACGACGCGAGTCGTGACGATAACCTTCGACGTGGCGAAAGGTGCCCCAATCGGCGAAATCCCGATCACCTTCGACGGCCCCGGCAGCATGTCCGACGCCGCCGCCCGCTCACTCGACGCCACCTACACCGACGGCTCGATCACCATAAAGGGCCGCTCGATCTCGGGGTCGATATCGCGCATCTTCGACGAAAGTTCCGTTAGGCTCTTCGGCATGATGGGACGCTAGCGCATCGAGAAACTAACCGCCCCGCCGGTCGCGCAACCGGCGGGCATAAAATCAGCTCGAACAGGCAGTTCTGAGTCCCGCCTTCAGGCGGCTCTCTTCGCCAATCCCCCCGGGAACCGCAGGCGCTCTCGCCTGCAAGCGTCCCTAAGGACGCTGGACGTACGTGGCGAACAATAAAGTTACCTGGATAAAGAACACCGTCACGCCGGAGGAACCGGCGTAGCAGGCGAGGGCGCCCGCGGTCTCGGGATAACGCTCTGCGTCGGCGAAACCGTACGACAGACTGCCGAGTCTGTCGGTCAAGCCAATAACCAATCAACTTGAGTGGAACCCGCGTCGGTGAACAGACTAACAGTCTGTTCTACTGGAACGCACTCTGCGTGGGTCGGGTCGCCGCTGGTGCCAAACGGAAATGCAAAGAACGATCCGTTCCCACTGTTTGTCCGGTACCAATTCCCATCCGACGGCCTGAACACCGAAAGGTCAGCCTTGCCATCGCCATCAAAATCCCCCGGTGCGGGAATATCATTCGTGGTTCCAAGCTTAAATTGCGAAAAGGCCCCTGTCTGGCTTAGCTTCCGTTAGGAGTATGGGTATCGAGAAGCAGCTTCATTATCGATATTCGTCAAAGTCTTTAATCGGTTCGTTGAAGTCCGGAGCCATCACGAACATCCCCTTCGCACTGCCATATTGCGGGCGCGGTTTTTGTCTGGGTATGGCAACAAGTTTCGCCACCGGTAAATCGTTTTGAGTGAAAATGACTTCGTCGCCGTTCACTGCCGAATCGATCAGATCGGGTAACGAAACAGTCGAAGTTTTTTCCACACGCACCTCATGCATAAGTGTTTCGAGCCTCCGTGATTGGATTTTATCACATGAGCATACACACTACGGCATTTTATGTCTTGCCAACGGAGCAGGAGGCTGTGAGCCATTTTTTGGTTTTGAAAAAAGAAGGTGTCCTGTATAATCATTTTGAGGGTAGCTTTATGCCAATAAAGAAAATCAAAACGAATCCCAACGGCACGTTGCCCAGGGCGAAAGATTTTGCAAATCCAAAGCATTTGACGAAAGATGAAAAGGAATCTCTCACTGCTTTTCGTGAAGCGATGAAAGGGATGAAAGAGGAAGAAGCAAAATATGGCAAAAAGACCTATCTTTGACACTTCTGTATTTTCCGGTTATTCGGCCGAAATTGAAAAAATCTACTTATCATCGCTATTTCCTTCAATTGTTTTGTTCGAACTTGTGGCCACTTCATTAGATGAAGGAGCGCTCAGGAAATATGATCGATGGAGAATCTCGCTGGGCAAAATACACCGGCTGATCACTCCAACGGCCAACGATTGGTGGGAAACCGCGAAATCAATTCGCCGTTTGTATCTCAACAAATCCGCTCAGGCCAATAAACTTAAAACCTTGCGTAATAATGCTCTACTTTCGCGTCTTGCCGTCAAACACGATGCGTTTATCGTTACGAACGATGTAGATGATTTTCAATTGATCAAACGTGACATGAAATCCCTCGTAATTGTCTCAGCGCAAGAGTTTTTCGAAGGGTAGAATAGAATCGATCTTTTGCCAGTTTCAGTGTCAATCGCTTGAGTTTGCGTGCCTTTGAATTCATTGCAGCGGCGGCATGAAAGGTGAGAGATTCGCTTTCTGCGGTTTCTCCACCGGCGACGAGCGGTGTCAGATGTTCAAACTCCATCGGCATTCCCATCGGGCCCCTGGCTTTGAATGTTCCGCTCGTCAGTCATAACCGCAAGCACTTTATCGGCGTCGACGGTCTTACAATAATCTTCGAAGCTAGATAGGATCGAGTGTCGCCAACCATATTTCGCCTCGATTGACCGTCATTTCGCTGTTTGAGTTGGCATAATCAAATTCCTTCTATGGGCAGTGTAGCAGGTTTGCACCTGCTTTCTGGATGTGCCGGCAAAGGCGGCTTGTACGCTCGCAGAAAACTCTGGAATTTATTGATTCAAATAAGGTATGCTATAAATACTCCCAATCCCTCCTGGCCTTTTTATGAATGATTCAGAGATAATTCGCCGAGATCTTAGACCCGCGCTTGTTTTTTTGAGCGGGGAGTTGATCGCCGTGCCGATACCGCTGGAGCGGCCGGAGGTTATTTTAGGGCGGGCGCTTGAGGCCGATGTGCGTGTGAATGACACGCAGGTCTCGCGACAGCATGCGCGAATTACGGCGTTGCCGTCGGAATCGAAAGTCTCCATGGATTATGTTTTGCACGATCTCGATTCGCGGAACGGGACCTTTCTCAACGGTCGGCGTATTCGCCGCGAGAGGCTGGAGAACGGCGACAAGATCACGGTTGGCGAGACCATTCTGCGGTTTGATTTGCTTGACGAGATCGACCGTGAATACCAGAAACAGATACACCGGCTGATCTCGCACGACGATTTGACGGGACTGCTGTCGAGCCGTTCGTTTTTTTCCGAGCTTCGGCGTGAGGCCGGGCGAGCGAAGGCGGAGAAGCGGCCGTTTTGCGTACTGATGATGGATGGCGACTATTTTAAACGCGTCAACGACAACCACGGCCATCTGACCGGGAGCAAGACTATCGAGGAGATCGGATTTTCGATAACTAACAATCTTCGCAGCGGCGACGCGGCCGCGCGGTTTGGCGGCGACGAATTCGCGGCCTTTCTGCTCGACGCCGAACTGCCGCAGGCCCTGGTTGCCGCCGAACGCATGCGTTTGAGCATCGAGAATTACCCTTTTAGCGTTGTCAGGCAGGGTTCAAAAGAAACTCATCATATTACGGTCAGCATCGGCGTCGCGGCATTTCCAAACGATTCGTCCGACCCCATCGAGCTTATCGAAATGGCCGATTCCGCCCTCTACCGCGCCAAACGCGACGGCCGCAACCGCGTCGCCGCCTACCGCGATATGACGCAGGAAGAATTTGACCGGCAGATGCTGCCGCGGCGCGGTTAGTCCGGATGATAGCGTAGCTGACTGCCCGCCTGCCACCATCGAAACTCTCCGCATTGACTGGTGCGCCTTCGAGAGCGAGCGGTTTCCTTATCGTTGTTCAACCCCGGGCGAGCATTACCGCCTGATCGTCGCCGCAATGCGTGCCAATGCCGATCAAAACCCCGAAGTAAAACCCATCGTGCTCGCCACCGGCGACCTCATCCTAAAACCCGACCACCACGGCGAAGAGATCGATCCAGCGCCTAAGTGGAAATACTACGACATCTGCCTCGCCAGCCCGGAATTAACGCACATTTAACATCCTATTCACACATCGTTAACCTCACCCCGGTAATCTGCCTTTTGCAGCTGGTAAATTTAACAAATGAAGGAACCAGGACGGTTTCAGCGAAGGCTGAATGTGACCGTGTCGGTTCGAATTTTCCAATTGTATCTGAAGGAGTAATGATGAAACCGAAAGATTTCGCGTCCAAAATATCTATATTCTTGATAACCATATCTGCTTTATTTATAAGCATTATTGCCCAGACCGATCAGGGTCGCATCGCCGGAACCGTGACCGACGCCAATGGCGGCGTCGTTCCGGGTGCGACCGTTACCGTTACAAATGAAATAACGGGCGAAGCTCGCACCGTAACCGCTAACGATGACGGTTCTTTTCTGGTCGTCGCTCTCAAACCGACAAAATACACTGTCTCGGCAACCGGTGGTAACTTTGAGGCTACCACTATTAAATCTGTAGAGCTTCTTGTCGGCCAACAGCTAAATCTGGATGTTATCTTGCAGGCAAAGGGCGTTTCCGTTCAGGTCGACGTCGTTTCCGGCGAAGACTCGATCTCGAACACGTCTTCGGCGAGTCTTAGTGCGAATGTAAATGCCCGCGAGGTTGAGGGTCTGCCGATCAACGGCCGCCAGCTTTCGCAGCTTTACTTGCAGGCGCCGGGCGGCGTAAATAGCGGAACGGGAACGTTTTCGGACATACGGTTTTCAGGCCGCGCGAACCAGCAGAACGTCGTCCGCTATGACGGCGTCGAGGGAACGGCGATTATCGATGCCAGTCCGGGTAATCTGAACGGCGAAGTTCCGTCGCCATTCCGTCTCCAGTCGAGTCTTGAAAACGTACAGGAATTTCGGGTCGATTCGAGCAATTTCCCGGCCGAGTTTGGCACCGGCACCGGCGGTCAGATCAGCGTTGTCACCAAATCGGGCGGCAATCAATTTCACGGTTCGGCGTTTGAATATCTGCGTCGCGACCGGCTCGATGCTCGAAACTTTTTTGACAATACGTCACCGGGTATCGCAAAGAGCGCTCTGACGCTGGATCAATTCGGCGGTTCGGTGGGCGGGCCGATAATCAAAAACAAGCTTTTCTTTTTCGGTAGCTATGAGCGTTATCGTGGGCGTTTTGGCCTCAATTTTATCGAAGCCGCACCGAGCCTCACGCTGGCCGCCCCGGGAGCCCTAATTCCGGGAACGACGACACCCGTAAATCCGGCGATCCAGCCATTTATTACTGGATTTCGTGCCGCAAACGCGGTGGTTTTACCCGGCGGCTCGGCCGTAAGCGGATTTGATATTTTGCAATTACAGGCCTCGCAAAAAACCGATGAAAAGGCTTACGCGGCGCGATTTGACTATCAGGTTAATCAAGCCAACAAATTGTACTTCCGCTTTTTTCGGGATGAAGGTGAGGACGTCGCACCCGAAGGTGTTTCCGGCCGCGTTGTCTCGATTCAGGCGGTTCCGCAGAACGGCGTCGTCGGCCTACAGTCGCTTCTGCGAAACGACGGCTCGCTGATTAACGAATTCAAGATCGGATACAACGGTGCCCGGACCCGTATCAACGGTTCCGCACCGACTGTCAATGGCCTGGATTTCACGGCCCTCACTTTGAACATTTCGGGCAGCGTTGCTAACACCGGCATCGCGGGTCAGGGAACCTCATCGGGAATTTCGATTCCCGGCGGCTTGGTTCGCGCAAACAGCGCAACCAATGGCCGCGGCCAGCCCTACACGCCATACTCGCTTGGCTTTATCGACAGCCTGAACTGGACGCGCGGCAATCACAATTTCAAATTCGGCGGCGAGGTTCGCCTAATCAGGCTTTACACAGACCGGCTCGGCGGAACCACATACACCTTTTCAAATCTCGCGGCATTTCTTGCTAATACTCCGGCGTCTGTACAGTATCTCGGTGATGTAAGCGCTCCCAGCCCGTTCAATGGCGGCTTTACAGGCCAGCGGCTCGCAAAACAGGAATACTATATCGGCTATGGGCAGGACGAGTGGAAAATCAGACCCGGTCTGACATTCAGCTACGGTTTGCGGTATGAGTATTACGCTCCGCTTCGGGAACAGAATGACGCGCAGGTTTTGTTCAACATTGATACCGGCACGCTCCGTCCCTCGAACGAGGCAGCTTTTAAATCCTCGAAATCAAATTTTGGCCCGCGTGTTGCGGTCACCTGGTCGCCAAATCAGGACGGCGGCGGGTTTTTTGGCGGGGGAAAAACGATTTTCCGAGGCGGCGCCGGCATTTATTACGGGCCGGGGCAAACCGAGGATCAGATTCAGCCGATTGAGAGCGACCGTATCAGCTCGACCATTACAAGCGGCACTCTTCTCGCGTTCCCGGCAAATATTTCTGGAATCATCTCAAACTTTACGTCCAATCCGAATAACCGCAACTATCAGCCGCGTGCCTATTCGAATGATTACAAAATTCCGGAACGCATTTTTCAGTACAGCTTCTCATGGCAGCAGCAGTTGCCATACAGCATAACGTCAACCATCGCTTATGTCGGAAGCCAGGGCCGTAACCTTTTTTTAAGAAGCGTCGCGAACCGTATTTTACCGGGTCAGACGACGATTCTCAACGGAGCAAATATTCCGACCGGCGTCGGCGTTGTGAATCGTACAAACGCCGCCGGTCAGGTTATCGGGACCAATACGGTTCGCCAATTTAGTATCGTCAGCGGCACGACGGTGCAAAATCCGTTTGCCGAGGTCGACTATAAGACAAGCGGTGGCGACGACCGGTACAACGCATTGCAGATCTCGCTCCAGAGAAGTTTCCGCAGTGGGCTGACGATGAATATGCAGTATAGTTTCGGCAAAAGCGAAGGCACGACGGCCGGCTCGAACGAAGCACGTACATCGTCTCAGCTTGAAAATTTCGAGGCCGACCGTGGACGAAATAATTTTGACGTGCGGCATACCTTTAACCTGAGCGCTCTCTACGAACTGCCAATCGGCAACGGTAAGAAATACGATTTTGGCAAAACAGGTAACATTTTGCTGGGCGGATGGGAAGTCGGCGGTATCGTCAACGCGCGAAGCGGCGTACCGGTTGAGGTTCTCGTCGTGCGGCCTGATGTCGTCGTTCAGTGCCAACTCGCCACCGGTTGTCCGAACGGAGCGGGGGGAATGTTTGCGAACGGGTTTGTCGCAAATTTGCCTATATTCTCAACGTCCTTTCCAGCCTTGCCGACCGGCTTTATCGCGGTTGTCAACACACCCGGCGGTGGTAACTCGCGCAATATCCGACGACCAAACCTGATATCGGGTGTCAATCCCTACCTTAATAACGACCGTAACTTTATCAATCCGGCCGCTTTTGCGACGCCGGCGCCGGGAACCTTTGGTGATTTTCCGAGAAACGAGCTGTCGGGGCCGACGTTCCGCCAGTTCGATATGATCATTGCAAAACGTTTCCGGTTTAACGAGACGATGAATTTTGAATTTCGTACCGAGTTCTTCAACATCTTTAACAAGACGAATTTCGCAAACCCATCAACTACGTTGGGCAACGCTCTGCCAACCCTGGCTTTTAACACGACGACATCGGTCTATTCGGCGAGTACGTCAAATGTGGTGCAGCCGGGACAGGCGTTTACTCAGAGTGCGGCGGGATCGACCTTTGGCCTGCTCCGCTCAACCGTGGGACGCACGGTCGGTCTCGGCTCGAACCGGCAGATTCAGTTTGCATTTCGGTTCAACTTCTAAATCACGGAGACTAAGACGTAGGAAAGGAGGCTTCCCGGGCCTCCTTTTTCATTTAAACTTGACTATAGATTTGTGTTGGCGCGCGGCTACTTTACGATTGCGGTTGTCTGCTTTTCCTTCGGATCAAACGGATTCGCCATGTATTTCTTAACGGCTTCCTGAGCGTTGTCGTAGTTGTCGCCGAGGTCCTCGGCGCGTTTGTAGGCGGCTACGGCTCGGATGCGGTCGCCTTTGGCATCGTAGGCATTGCCCATTTTTATGTTTGACCAGACGGAGAGCCAGGGTGGATTGAGGCTGCCGGCGAGAGAGGCTTTCATATTGTCGATGGCGAGGTCATAGTTTCGTTGGTCGAGAAAGAGCAAGCCGAGGTGGTAGTAGATCCAGGAATTCGAGCGGTCGAGTTTTAACGCGGCCTCAAATTGCTGTTGGGCCTCGACATAATTGCCTTCCTTAAACTGCTCAATGCCGCGGCGGGCTATCGACGAGACGCGAAGATCGGGCGAGATGCGGAGCAGTTTGTAATTAGGATCGATGACGATGCCGATCGGTTTGCCGGTCGACTCGATATTGAAATCGGCGCTCGCGTCATCGATGGCGATTGTGACGGTCTGCAAACCCTGATCTCCCTCGGAGCGAAGCTGTACGTCGAGCGGCAGGCGAAGATTATCGTAATTTTGCTTGACCGTGCCGCGGGTGACAAATTTGCCGCCACGCGTACGAATTATCAGGTAATCGCTGGTAAATTCGGGAACGCCCGTGCTCTCTACCCAGCGGGCAAAGAAATAGCGCATCGGCTCGCCGGCGATACGCGAGGTCAGCTTCTCAAAATCGTCGATCGAGGCGCTCTTACCGCGATTCTCCTGAAGAAAAGTGCGAAGTAACTGGTCAAATTTCTGAGCGCCGAGCGTGTCGCGGAGCAGCTTAAACGCAAACGCGCCCTTGGCATACATGATGTATTGATAGCCGGTGCTCTGATCGTCGAGGTTTGACGGCGCACGCAGGAGCGATGACGTCTGTTCGAACGTAAGTGATTTCTCGAGCAGTTCGCGGCGAATGGCATCCAGCTTTGCACCGTCGAGCTCGGTTTCACGTAGGCTAAAGGCGCTGTATTCGGCCAACCCTTGCGAGAGCCAGGCGTCGTCAAACGATTTCAGTCCGACGGTCAGACCCCACCATTGATACGCGGCCTCCCGCTGCAAACGGTCAGTTGTAATATCGCGGGCTTCTTCAAATTGGCGGTTGCCGATAAACAGCATTCCTCGCGACGAATAAAAATCGAGGCTTTCGTCGTCGATCTGGACAACGGTCAATTTTTTGCCGCTCGCGGCCTGGCCAAACCGAGTTGTGTAATAATCAATGGCCTTGGCCAAAGTTTCACCATAGGACGTGATCAACGCGTCGCTGCCCGGTTTTGCGTAAAACTGCAGTTCTACGTCCTTGACACGCATCGTTCGCGGCGTGAATTTGCCATAGGCAAAATTACCGGGAAGCGCCGGTGTTGATTGTACAAAGCGGTATTTGCCGCCCGCACTTGTAACTGCGGCATCGCTGTATCCAGTCACCTGGTACCCGGCTGGAACCGTCACGCTAATGTCTGACGAGGCCGGGTCGGCCGCGTAATCGTGAAACGGAAACCAACGCGCCGCGTACATCAGATACCCGAGGTTGTCGCCCACAAACGCCAGCCTTTTGGTGAGCAGCGGCCCGCCGGTCGGCCCATCCAGAACTCCGCTGTATTTAAACCTGAGAACGACCGGCGTACCCTTTGTTACGTTATCGCCTAAATCGATCCGAACGTGCGGCCCGAGATCCGTGCTGTTCGACTGATCCTGAACGAATGTCAACGCATTTACGGCCGTTGTTTGGGACGGTCTCGTCGCTTTCGAGGTCGGAGCAGTCGCGGGCATGGCGGCCATCCTGTCCTGCCGTGAGATCGAGTCCACCTTCAACGAGCCGTTTAACTCGAACGAGACCGACCGCGTATCCTCGAGCGGCGTGAACGCAACGTCGACTGTTGCGTTCAAACGCCTCTCGGCCGGGGCCAGCGAGACGTCCATTACATAATTCGTAACGTCAAAAGGCGTGCGTTTTATTGCTTGAGCAAGAACCGGCAGCGTAAACAGCGTCGAAAAAAGGGCGATCTTAAATCCGGTTGAAATAAACTTTGTCATTCTCTTATCCACAAAAAGTCCTACTAAATATGCTCTCTTTTGATGTTCGCAAATCTTAAATCGTTTGCTTTTCGCGCGCAAACGGATTTGCGGCTACTCGGCGCTGAAAAAATCGACCGAAACCACCTTTTCGGCGATCTGCTTTCCCAAAGCCGCAACCGCGAGATGCTCCGCGTGATTTGTGTAATTGTCGAGGCCATCGCGATCCAGAAAATGAGCTATGAGGCCCGTGTCAAAAGAGCGGTCCAGATTGAGAATGTCGGCACCAACCTTGAAACTCATGATATCGGCAATCTTTGAGGCAAGTGCCCGCAATTTTTCACGGTGTTCGTCGCGCGTTGTTGCTTCGATCTCCGGTTTATACTTCCAGCAAACAATGTGGATGAGCATACTATCAATCAACGTGAACTTTAACTGTACGCTGCGCCGCATGCCTTTTTCCGTGCTTTCCGTGTGCTCCGTGGTTGATTTTGCCTCGATTTTGGCGTCAAGACTAAGATGACCACGGAACGCACGGACGGAACACCGAACAAGACAGATTGCGGAGCCTATTTTCTCATAGTTTGGCGAGCGGTTATAGTTAAGTGATGAGCGAGAATTTTTTCAAACCGATTGAGGACATTGCCGCCGATGTGATGGATGGCGTTGCCGGATTGTTGAACTACGGCGGCGGCACAAAATTGCGCGCGGCTCCGGAAGATGGCCGCGTTACGCTGCCGGATGATCTATTTGCAAAGCCGGACGTGCAGACGGAGTGGTGGTATTACACCGGTCACTGCGAATGGGAAAGCGGCAAACGGTTTGGTTTTGAGCTTGTGTTTTTCAAACGCCGGACCGATCTCGACCGCATCGGCATCGTTCCAATGACGGCCCTGGCAAACCCAATGTACTTCGCTCATTTTGCGATATCGAGCATCGACGAAGAGCAGTTTGAGTACGAGCACATTCGCAGTTTTGGCATGCCGTTCGACGTTCCCGTCTCGATGAGCACGACCGCGTGTGACGTGCGGCTCGGCGAATGGACGCTGAGAGAAGTAGCGGGTAAACATATTTTGCACGCCACGTTTAAGAATGGTTTTGTCTTCGACGCCGTGCTCGAGACGGAAAAGCCGCTCGTCTTAAACGGTGACGGCGGCATCAGCCTTAAAAAAGGCGGCGCGTCTAATCATTTTTCATTTACGCGAATGAGCGTTGCCGGCCAGACGGTGACCGACGGAACGGCTGAGCGGTTTACGGGCAGCGCCTGGATGGATCGCGAGTTCGGTATATGGGAACAGGGCAATTGGGATTGGTTTAGTGTTCAATTTGACGACCAAACGGAACTGATGATCTATCAATTCCGCGGTGAAACGGGCGAGATGAACGGCAATTCGACCGGCACATTTGTCGAGCCTGATGGAACGTGCCGCTATCTGAAACGTTCCGATTTCGAGATCGAGCCCATATCCACCTGGACAAGCGAGCGAACGGGCGCCATATATCCCAGCCGCTGGCGCGTCACGGTGCCGAGCCTCGACATTGACATCGAGATCGAGCCGCTGATCGCCGATCAGGAACTCGACACACGCGGCTCGACGATGATTGTTTACTGGGAAGGCGCCTGCGGAGTCAGCGGAACGCGAGGCGGCGAGCCGGTGGTGGGGAGCGCATATGTCGAGTTGGTAGGCTATGATCGCTCACACGAGACGGCGGGGCTTGGCGACTTTTTATTCGGCGGCCGGATAAGGCAGATCAAGGAGATGTTTGTTTAAAAAGCCGGGGCTTGTGATCGAAGAGCGGGTGCAGAGCAGCCCTTCCTGACCTTCAAATGTGTAATGAGGTCTTGTAAAAAAGTTCTTGTTTCGTTTTCGAGTTGGGTTAGAAAATTCAACGCGACTGAAATGGCAGGTCCGGAAGGGTTGCTCTGCTCCCGCTCTTATATTTTTATCCGCAGTCAGCTAAAATGGCCTGCAGAGTTCGACTGCTGGCTATCTGGTTCCTCACACCATTTCCGCGTCACATCGTGGCGATAATCGAACATCTTCTCAAGCTTTGGTACAACCGCAAAAGGAGCGGCGATGGCGCCGAATATCCAGAATGGCGGCTCGTACTCGATCTCATCCCTCAATATCGCTCCCTCAGTGTGCGGCTCGACGATATGCCGATGCCGCCAGCTCTTGAACGGCCCTGAGATTTGCACGTCCTCAAACATTCGCGGCGAATCGTACGCGGTATGCTCGGCCACCCATCGGGTTGTGATGAGCCCAAAGATCTTCGTTTCAATAACGGCGCGCGAGCCGACAACCGAAATATCGGCCTTCTGAATAACTCGGACATCTTCCCACGGAGGCACGAGCCGCTCAAACGCGTCGGGCAGTTCGTGAAACGCAAAAACCCGTTCGGGTGAGGTTTTGATGACGCTTTCTTTTACAAATCTCATAAGTCGAACGATAGCACACCAAGTTTTGAGTCCCGCCTTCAGACGGCCCAACCGCGGCAAAAAAGTTCGCTCGATTTCTACGAAAGGACGCTCAACTCGGTTGTCGGGGAGCCGCGTAAACGCGGGACTCAGAACTGCCGCTTTGCGTTCTTTGGGGCTTTGCGTGAAAATCTCCTAAACGAAAGACAGGAGACATTCGAAAATGGCGGAAACCGCACCTGATCTGGGCGCGTTCTATAACGATCAAATCTCAAAAACAAAGATCTGGCAGGTCATCGGCGCGTCTGCGGTCGGGACGATGATCGAATGGTACGATTTTTATATCTTCGGCAGCCTCGCCTACATCATAGCCCCGCTTTTTTATCCGCCGGGCAATGACACGTTTGCTTATATCGCTTATCTCGCGACGTTCGCGGTCGGCTTTGTGGTCCGGCCGTTCGGAGCTTTGTTTTTCGGACGCATTGGCGATGTCGTGGGCCGCAAATACGCTTTTCTGGTAACGCTTTTGATAATGGGCGGAGCGACGGCCGTGATCGGTTTCTTACCGACGTATGCCCAGATCGGGATCGCCGCTCCCATTATTCTGTTGCTCATCCGCGTCCTGCAGGGCCTCGCTCTCGGCGGTGAATATGGCGGTGCGGCCGTATATGTTGCCGAGCATGTGCCCGACAACCGCCGCGGATTTTATACGTCATTTATCCAGATCACGGCTACGCTCGGTCTCTTTTTGTCCCTCGCGGTCATTCTCACGGTGCAAAATATGATGAGCGCCGACCAGTTTGCCGGAAGGGTTGGCAGCATCAGCGGGTGGCGCATTCCGTTCCTCATCTCGATTTTTCTCGTCGTGATCTCTCTTTATATTCGCTTGCGGATGAAAGAATCGCCGATTTTTGAACAGGTCAAAAGCTCCGGCATGACCTCGGCAAACCCTTTGATCGAAGCCTTTACAAATTGGAAGAACTTGAAGATCGTTCTCATTTCCCTCTTCGGCGCGACCGCCGGGCAAGGCGTGGTTTGGTACACAGGGCAATTTTACGCTTTGTTTTACCTGCAATCGATACTCAACGTGAACGCCACCTCGGCAAATTACATAGTCGCCATCGCCTTGCTGCTCGGGATGCCGTTCTTTGTCGTTTTC
>JANPCJ010000371.1:0-3692 GCA_031430895.1 Chloracidobacterium sp.
GCGTTAGCATCTAAAATCGCCTGACGGAGACTGCCTGCATTTGCGTCATTCAGATTGGTAACCGTGAATGTCGCCGCGGCAGGCGATGCGATCGTTACGGTGTAGGCCCGGCTGCCGAAGCAGTTGCTGGGCGCGGTTGCCGTGATTGTAAAGTTGAACGGACCGGCGGCGGTTGGCGTGCCTGTGATGCTGCCGGTCGTCGGATTTAGGTTTAAACCGGACGGAAGATTTCCGGCTACTACCATATAGGTATAAGCCCCGGCCGGCGAGGCGGCGGCCGATTGGTTGTAGGCGACGCCGACTGTTCCGTTCGCCAAGGAGCCGAGAGTGATAGCACCCGGACAGGTGATATTGACCGTGTAAGCTCGATTGCCCGTGCAGCCGTTCGCGTCGGTCGCGGTTATTGTGAAGTTAAATGCCCCGCTTTGGGTTGGAGTACCCATAAATGCTCCGCCCGATGAGAGCGTCAAACCTGCCGGCAATGCTCCCGTCGTTACCGCAAAAGTATACGGCGCTGTTCCGCCCGAACCGGCAACCGATTGGCTATATCCCGTGCCGACAGTACCGCCCGGCAAATTCGACGGATTTAGGGTGATCGGTGGGCAATCGTCGTTGGTGATGGTGCCCGAGGCGGTGTTGTCGGCGATGGTCGCGTTGCTCGGGCTGTTAAGGTTGATGCCGAACGTCTCGTTGGGTTCAAACATGGTATCGCCGTTGACCAGTACCGTGATGGTCTGCGTGGCCTGACCCGGAGCAAAGGTCAGCGTGCCGGCGTTGGCCACATAGTCGCCGTTGGCTACGGTCGCCGAACCGTCGAACGTAAAGAAATCGACCGTCACGGTCTGCGAGCTGAAGGTGCTGAGCGTGGCGGTGAAGTTGAAGGCGGTCGTCCCCGCGTTTCCTTCCGCGAGCGACACGTCATTGATGGAAATGGTCGGCACCGCCGCGCATCGGACGCGGATAAAGGCAGCTTGAAATGTGCTTGCCGCCCGCATTGTGAAATCCACCGCCAGGTTTGGATTTACTGCATTAAAAGTTGGAACTACCTGATTAAAAGTGCCGGGTGCAAACGGCGGGATGGATACAACGGCATTTACCGGAACACCGATAACCGTCAGCGATTGCAGGCCGCTTCCGTTATTGACATGCTCGATCGGCACCGATCCCGGCCCGGTGCCGATAAAAAAGGCAACCGTACCGCCGGGAGCAAGGTCTCCCTCGGTGATCGTGAGAAACGGAGTGCACGGCGTTGCCGGGGCGCCGCTCAATGTCAGGTTTAGCGTGTAGCTTCCCGTATCGTTTCCTGCGGCTGAATTGGCAGAAATGGTATATGTTCCGTTTGCCGGCAACGTAAAGAAGCCGGAGCCGGCGGGAATGCGGGCATTTGTTCCGCCGCCGCCATTATTATCCTGGATGTTCTGTCCACTTGGCGGCTGGAGTATCAGGTAGGCGTCGATATCCGTCGAGTTCATCGAGATCGAGATCATCTGTCCCGCCGTGCCGTTAAAGGTGTGATCGTCGAAATACGAGCCGTCACCGAAAACGCAATCTCCGCGTTCAAGACGCCCGTTTAGCGTCTGTCCAAAACCTATCGGCGTTGTCTCGGGACAGCCGAGTGACGATTGGACCTCAAAGGCGCCGATGTCCGTGGCGTCACCGCCGGTGGCATTCGGTTGTGACATGAGGACGGTTCGCGTCAAGCCACGCTGATCGAAGGGAGCAGCGCCGAAATTAAAACCCCCATCGATCGCGGTGCTATTAAAACGCAGTGCGTGGGTCGGTGTCGTGCCGCCGTTTAGGACAGTCAGCGGGTCAAGTTGCGGATTGAGCGTAGGCGCACTCGTGCCGGTCTGGTCGCCCGCCTGGTTAAAGGCCGTCACCGTGCCGCGATTGCCGATGAGGTTGTACCCGCTCGATGCAAAGCCCGGGCCATTGAGGGCGCGCACATCCGGCCTTTGGCCATTGTTACCATTCGCGGCAACAATGCTGTTGCGCAGCGTCGCTATTGTCGCGGAATTCGATACGACAACCCCGCCCGCGCCGCCTGTTCCCGAAGACGTGTTATTGGCGATAGTGCTGTTGGTGATCGTCGCGGTTCTGCTCGTCGTTATGCCGCCGGCCGCATCCGGGTCGCTGGCCATATTTCCGCTAACAGTCGAACTGGAGACTGTTAACACTTCGCTGCTGTTGTCAATACCTCCGGCACCACCAGGTGCGTTATTATTGGAAATCGTGCTGCCGAGTACCGATAGCGAGGTATTATTGCCAGAAGTGGTTGAAACACCGCCTCCGCTAAGACTCGCGGTATTTCCGGTAACCTCGCAATTTGCAAGTGTGACCCGGCCGATGAAACTAAAAAGTCCGCCACCGCTGCCGCTAAAGGTCGTCCCGACTCCATTTCCACCGGTAATTTTCATACCGCTCAGGCTAACCGTAGCCTGATCGACAAGAAACACCCGACTTGCTCCGCCGCCCGAAACCGTCAGCAGATTCGCACCCGGGCCGTTTATCGTTAGATTCTTGTTGATAACAAGCTGCGTCCCGCCGAGCGTGATCTGCTGCGCCGAATTAAAGAGCGGCGAGAAATTTATCGTGTCGCCCGGAACCGCCGTCGCGATCGCTTCGCGGAGCGAGCAGTCTACGGTACATTCGCCGTCGTTGTCATCGCTGGTATTATTAACCGTCACCACCGGATTGGTGATATTCAGCGTCCACCCTAATCCGATATTACCGCTATCGCCACTGGCATCGTCGACGACGTACAGGCTCCACGTTCCGTCGGGATTGGTTCCGTTAAAGACGTTAAGATTTGCCGCCCCGCCCGGCGAAGGAAGCGTACCGGGCCCGGGCGTGAATACGTCGTTGTCGGTTCCGTAATTCGCCGGGCGATATGACTGGGTGGTCGGGACTGTCGATTCAGGAATGGCCGTCGCCGCCGTCTGGTCGAATGTGATCGATTGCCCCGACGGCCCGGGAGCTCCATTCCCCGCGTCCGACATCAGTATCGAAAGCTGTCCGCCCGGGCCAACCAATACAATGTCGAGATCGCGGGCAAATGTGTGTGTCAGCAGATTGAGCGTCACAGTCACCTTCGAGATCGTCCCCGGCGTACCGCTGCTCACAGTTATAGTCGACGGGTAAGGCGAAGCGTTGCCGAGCGCCGGGATCGTTATAGCAGTGTTGTTAGAAAAGCTGCGGACCGTGCCCTCGGGACTCTGAGGCCCGTCATCCTGCGGTTTCAGTCCCGACGTTTGGAGTCCCGACTTCAGTCGGCCCTCCGCCGCACCAAGATGCCAGCTAAAGCTGGGACTCCAAACGCTGGAACCCCAAACGCTCGAACTCCAAACCTGTTCGGAGCGCCAAAATGTCAATCCAAACGCAAGGCTAAAAATAAAAGCCACGCCCAAAACCACACGCACATTCGCGCCAGCAAATTTCGCCATCATTTTTACAGTTTGTTTCTTTGACATAATCTTCTCCCTCAAATCCCATTTATCCATTCAACTCAACCCAGCATTTACAACTAACCAAAATTCGCAAGTCAGGAAGGGCGGCTCTGCCCCCGCTCTTGCTTTACATACACAAGCCCACGCGTAAGAGGCTGTGTCAAAACTCTCACAGAGCCGGCGTTCTGGAGCTCCTGGTCGCCAACGGCGACCAACATTAAAGCCTGGGGTGAAGCCGTCTTCGGC
>JANPCJ010000372.1:0-2060 GCA_031430895.1 Chloracidobacterium sp.
CTGCGACTACTGAAATTTGACCCGCAGACTTGCATCTGCAACCAAACGGTTGCATAATATTGTTCGTAGCAATAAAGGAGTCAAAACGATGAGAAAAATAATTGCAGCAGAATTTATGACGATCGATGGTGTCATACAGAATGAGGAAGCGGACGGCGACGGGTTTAAGTATGGCGGGTGGTTTTTCCCCTATGCGGACGAGGTGACGGGGGCCGTGGTGCAGGAGCGGCTGGCCAAGCCCATGGATCTGCTGTTGGGCCGCAAGACCTTTGACGGTTGGGAGACGTATTGGCCGACGCATTCGAACTTCTGGCCGAATGTCCTGACCGCGACGAAATACGTCGCCTCGAACACACGCGACTCCAGTGACTGGCAGCCGAACGAATTCATCAGCGGCGACATCGCGGAAAAGGTCCGCGAACTCAAACAACAGGACGGCCCCGATATCTACGTCATGGGTAGCTCCGCTCTTCTTCAGACGCTCTTCAAAAACGACCTCGTCGATGAGATGGAGCTAATGATAATCCCCATCACCCTCGGCACCGGAAAACGCCTCTTCGAGAACGGCACCATCCCGGCGTCCTTCAAAGTTACAAGCAGTCAGATTGCACCAAAAGGGATCATCATCGTAACCTATGAACGCGACGGCGATGTAAAGACCGGTTCTCCTCAGATCCAAGAGGACAACAAAAGGAGCAAACTTGGTTCGCCAAAATAACGAGGCATTATGAGAACTTATGTATACGTTGGGACTAGCCTCGACGGTTTTATCGCAAGAGCCGACGGCGATATCGAATGGCTTACCAGTTTTGCCGACGATCAAGCCGTCGATGCCTATCATGAGTTTACGGCTCGCATCGACGGGATTGTGATTGGACGGGGCACGTTTGAAAAAGTCCTGACATTCTCATCGTGGCCGTACAATAAACCCGTATTTGTTTTAAGCCGAACCCTCGGCAAATTGCCGGAAGAGCTCAAAGATAAGGCCGAGATTTTGGACCTGCAGCCGAGAGAGATTCTAGAACATCTTTCAGAAAAAGGGTTAAAGAACATCTATGTGGATGGCGGTAAGGTGATTCAGGACTTTCTCAGAGAAGATCTCATTGATGAGTTGACCGTTGCCAGAGTTCCTGTCTTGATTGGCGGTGGAGTTCCGCTGTTTTCTTCCTTGGAAAAAGATCTTCCGTTCGCACACTCAAGGACAACGATCGCCAAAAACGGACTCGTCCGGAGCTATTACACGCGACGTTAGCCAGCATTATGATCATCATGAAACGTCTCTTTAGATCGCGGCATGTGGACTCAAAATGTATTACGAGATCAAGGGCAGCGGCGAGCCGGTGGTGCTGCTTCATGGGGCGTTTATGGCGATCACGGACGACTGGCGTGTGTGGATAAATGAACTCGCAAAAACGCGCAAAGTGATAGCCGTCGAAATGCAGGGCCACGGGCGAACCGCCGACATCAAACGCGACATTACTTACGAAAACCTCTCCGACGATGTCGCCGGGCTGCTCGATTATCTCAAGATCCCGAACGCGGATATCATCGGTTACAGTCTGGGCGGCGGTGCGGCGATAATGTGTGCGATCCGCCAAGAATGGGCAGAAAATTTCATGATGCAACTCATGGTGGATGATCTCGACTCGTGGTGGACCCATGTATTGTCACTCGATCTGCCCGCCAGATTCGGAGTGCGGTGTTCTTTGGCACGTTGCGCAGCACCGACCGGATACCTCGCATGACGAATAGCTCATCGATTAACACACAACAATAGGAGAGATTAAAATGGCAAAGGTAACAGGCATCGGCGGGATATTTTTTAAGAGTGCGGGCAAGGGCTCGGAGCTGGCGGCGTGGTATGAGAAGAATCTCGGGATCAGCCTCGAGAGCTGGGGCGGAGCGATATTGAAATGGACCGACGATAAGGTCGTGGACGGCGGCCTGACGGTCTGGAGCACGGCCAACGCCGACTCCAAATGGTTCGCGCCGAGCGAGTCTTCCTTCATGATCAACTACCGCGTCGATAACCTGGACGAACTCCTCGACCAGCTAAAACA
>JANPCJ010000373.1:0-2531 GCA_031430895.1 Chloracidobacterium sp.
ATCGATGCGCAGCGGATCATAAAGCGGAGTGACATTAAGGAAAACCGTTCCCCATTGGCGTTTGCCCATGGCCATTTCCAGATAGGCAATCGCCTGTTCGCGCCTGTCAAGGTCAACCGAAAGGTTCGCCAACTGAGTGTAATTAGGCTCGCCCTTTTTTTCCGCTTCCCTTGCCGCTTCAAACTGCCGCTCGTGAATTCCCCGCCAACCCGATTTGGCATAGACAGTTTTCCAGATTTGGATCTTGTCCGGTTCCTCTTCGCGTTTTGTCTGCAATTTAACAAACCACTCAAAGGCCTGGTCATCGTCGCCTTTTCCACCGTATGCCGCGATGAGCCAGATGTAAGCCTCGATAAAATCGGGATCCATTTCGAGCGTTTGTTTTAATCGGGCAATGGCTTCATCATAGCGGCGGGCGTAGACCAAAATACCTCCGTAAATCCGATGGTTCAACGCCAGGGCTGGTTCAAGGTCAACGGCAAGTTTGATTTCCGCAATCGATTCTTCAAACCGTCCCATCGAACTAAGATAAAGTGCATACATTCGGTGGGCGGCCGAAGAATCCGGATTTAGTTCGATAGCGCGTTTATGCTCGCGTTCGGCACCCGCAAAATCCCATTCGCACACCCATTTTAGCTCGCCCGAATAGGTATGAGCTTCAGCCAAATTGTCGTCGAGCGCAAGCGCTCTCTCAATAGCGGTCTTTGCTTTAAGATAATGTTCCGAGGCATCGTCGCGACCGGTAAAGGCCAGCGCGGTATGTGCGTTGGCCATTCCGGCGTAAGCGGACGCATAGTTTGGATCGAGTTTGACGGCTTGTTCGAAGTATTCAATCGCTTTTTCGGCATTCTTGCGACCTCGCTTGTCGGCCATGGTCGTACCCAACAAATAAAGCCGATATGCTTCTTCGTTCGATGTGTAACGCTTTGTCAAAAGATTGTTCGGCTCCCGATTTAATCTTTTCAAGAGCGCTTGACCGATATTTGCCGCGACCGCGTCTTGAAGCAAAAAAATACCTGGATCTTCCTGTTCGACTTTAAACACGTCTTCTATCAACGCGGTTTGGACGTTAATGAGTTGTGAGGTAATGCGAATTTTGCCGTCGGCGATCTGATAATTGGACGCGAGCACATAGTCGACCTTCTGTTCGCGTCCGACGGCCACCGCGTCTTGTTCACTATCGGAGTATCGGCTCGCCGCGCTAAAAGGTCGGACGACTAATCCCTTTACCGAACTGAGCTTGAGAATCAGAGAATCCGCAATGCCCAGTTCATACAGCGGGTCGCGGTTTCCCGCCGTTAAGGATTTTAAGGGCAAAACGGCGATTGATTTGACATCGCTGGATTGGGCCGAAGATGCGGGTCGAAAATTAAAAGATAGTAAGAAAATCAACGAGACGGCAGTCAGGAATCCGACCGTGAAAAGAATTATTCGGACCGGCCGTTTTGCCCTGGTGACTCGTTGAGCAACAGTTTTATCAGTGACCGGCGGCGGAATTCGAACCTCGAATTCAAGTGCTTCTGCGACGGCGTATGTAGAAACGTCGTTGCCGTTTGTGGGAATTTGCGTGGCCGGGACGCTCACCTCATCAACCTTGGCGACAAACCGGTAGCCTTTGGTAGGCACGGTTTCGATGAACTTGTTGCCATTGTCGTCCTCGCCCAGAGTTCTGCGAAGCGTGTGAATCGTGCGGGGCAGATTAACTTCATCAACAAACGAATCGGGCCAGCAGGCATTCATCAATTCGTCTTTTTCGATAAGATGCCCGCCGTGCTCCACCAGATATACAAGCACATCGAACGCTTTCGGCGTCAACTGTACCAGCTCATTATCGCGGGATAACTGCCTCTCGGCGGCGTCGAGCAAAAAGGATTTGAACCGGTAGGAATGCTTATCGCTGCTTTTCATTTCAGCATCGAATAAATTTACAAGGAAATTCGGAACTTTTTCGAAAGACATCTCACCCCTCCAACGAATAATTTTGTCACTGACAACAAATATCGCCGGTTGCTTATGATCGCTTGGTAAAAAGTCCAGAAACTTGTCGCCTGCATTATACAGCAACCGGCGTCCGAAAGCCAACAAACAATGGGAAGCAGTCGGCCCGAAAAGGCTGATTCCATTAAAGACTTGTCCACGAAGGCCAGCTTTGGCCGACGCATTTAAGAAAATTAATAAAAGGAGAGAAAAAATATGAACAGGAAGGTTTTTTTAACAATTTGCATAGTTGCCGCTGCTTTTATGGCTGCGACGACGGCATCGGCCCAGGCTCCGGTACGCACGCATGATCTGGTTCCATTTTTTGAGGACGTCCGCGGCGGAACGTGCAGCACGACAATGAGCGGCGTTGGAGTAATTACGGCGAATACGCCCGCGAACACGGTTTTGTTTAATCGGACCTTTCGCGGCCAGCCGAACCCGCAATTTTGCGAACCCGTCTTAAATCCGGACGGCAGCCAAATGACTCTCGGCCAATACACTACAGTCACGGGAAGATCGGCCGTCAAATGCATCAGGAGAGGCACGCATAC
>JANPCJ010000374.1:0-6057 GCA_031430895.1 Chloracidobacterium sp.
CGACCAAAAAGCGTTTGAAATTGCCATCAAAACCTTTTAGCGAAAAATTCGGCGGAGCGACCGGAATGGTCTCAACCGGTTTCGGCTCCTCGCGGACCAAAAAGACGATCACAAGCAGCCCGAGGACCACCGGAACCGATGCAAACAAGAAGACTTGCTGATATTCGCGGATCGTCGGATTTTGGGTGTCGACGGCGAAGATCATCAGCAAAACAAACGCCGCGACCGGGCCGAACACCGCCCCGAGATGATCGGCCGCCCGATTAAAACCGAACGCAAATCCCCGTTGATTTTTTGGTACGCTTTCGGCTATCAGCGCGTCGCGCGGGGCGCCGCGAATTCCCTTGCCGACACGATCGGTCATGCGGACAACCAATACCTGAGGCCAGCTTGTCACAAATGCGAGACAGGGCCGCATTATCGCGGCCAGCGAATAGCCTAGAAAAACGGGAAGTTTTCGAGAGCCGAAGCGGTCGCTGAGATAACCTGAGACGAGTTTCAAAAGGCTGGCGACTGATTCAGCAAAGCCTTCGATGAGGCCGATGGCGAACGGCGAGGCTCCGAGGCTCAAGGCGAGGAACGCGGGCAGGAACGGATAGATTATCTCGCTCGACGTATCGTTTAATAAACTGACGGTGCTGAGCGCAAGGACATTTCGCGGCAGGCTGCGATAACGGTGCAGACGTCCGCGTTCTGGTTCGACTTCCGGCTCAGCCATTGCGCTCGTTTACCGGTTTCGGGCCGGACGCGCCCTTTCCGAGTTTCCAGTGCCAAGCGCGTACAGAGCGACGCTGCCGGCGACCGCGACGCCGAGAATTACGGCGACAACGCCGACGCGTAACGCCATCTTCACGGTCCGTTTCAGCAATTTGAATGCAATAAACGCGGCCGCAAGAAAGATCAGAAAAAAAGCAGCCGCCGCAAAAATGCCCGCGATGCCTTTAGGTCCCGGCGCCATGTCGAGTAACATAGTCATTTCGTTTTTTCCTCCAACGCTATTTCAATCGTATCGATGTCCTGTTCGGTCAATTCAGTTGTCTCGCTTGGCAGATTATATTCCCCATCCGCCCACGCCCCAAAGTCGAGCAGCTTGCAACGCTCCGAACAAAACGGGCGAAACTCATTGCCATTGTATTCTTTTTCCCTCCCGCATTGCGGGCATTTCACGATAGGCATACGATCAATTTCTTAAAGGCTAGGATACCAAATTCACCGCACCGTAGAACAGGCTGCCGAGCCCGTTCGTCAACTTTAGTAGTATTCAAGTCGGATCGGATCGGAGGCTTGCGGCTCATGCGAGCGAATCTTGAGTCAACCGCAGCTTGATGAGGGTGTCTGAAAAGTCCGATCTGGCCTCAAGAATGGAGACTTCGGACTTGTCAATACCGCCGTGGATCGGAAAGAGCATTAAATCCGCGTAGCGGATGACAGCATAAAGCCCCGTGCGCGAGCACGGGGAAATGGTAACGAGAGAGTGAGAAAAGCCCGTGAATACGGGCGACAGCGGTTCGGATGAATGCTCTGTCGCTGTCTCCGACAGCTTGGACGATCATCGGAACCTGACCACGGGTTCACACCCGTGGCTTTATGCTTTCGCCATCTCCGATGGCTAAATCCAAGAATTTAGATAGATATTTCGACTTTTCAGACTTCCTCTACGGTAGAACAGGCTGCCGAGCCTGTTCGTCAACTTTACCAATTCTCAAGTTGAATAGACCGCGCAGTTTGCTGCCCGCATTCCCCGGGGGAGTTGAATAATCCCGGACTTAATCGGCAGGCTCGGCAAGCGTGTCGTACTTTATTGCGAACAATCTTCTGCTAGAAACGTATTTGATTGAGGAGTAGAATAGACCTATGAGCGATTACAAAGAGAAATTTGAACGCTGGCAGAAAAAGGCGACTGAGAAGTTTGAGGAGATCGACTCTCAGCTTGGCCTGAAGGAAAAGATCGAGGGCGGCGCCCGAGTTGTCGCAGAGACGGCACATAAAGGCGCGGAGCGCCTCAAGAGCGAGGCCGAGAAAACCGGTGTGGGCAAACAGGCGGTGAAGGTTGCCGAAGGCGTAATAAATACCGCGGGCAACACTGCAAAAACCGCTTGGAACGTCAGCGAACCAGTCCGCGAACATGCGACCGATGCCGGCGTCAGAGCGGGCGGCGCGGTTGTCGACGCAGCGGCAAAGGCGGGCGATTTTTTTGAAGACGCACGCGACACCGTCGGCACGAACGCCAAACGCGTTTCTAAAGTCGTCGGTTTTGGTTCGAGCATGTCCGCAACGGTCGATTCAGCCATAAAATCTGCGAAGAAAGCGTCCGAATGGGTGCAGGAAGACCCATTGCGAGCCGCAGCCACAGGCGTTTCAATGGCTATCGGAGCGGGGTTGGGCATCGTGTTCACCGGCATTAGCTCGCACTGGCTTTTGAATTCGGCGATTCCAACTTGGTCAGTCAAAAAGCTCGCGGAGAATTTCAACGGTTATCTAAAACGCCGAGAAGACCTAATCGAAAAAGGCCTGCTCTCGGACGCCGATACGGAACGCATCAAATTTGAACGCGACATCGCAACGCGCATCGGCGCACCGCTGCTCGGCGCCTTTTCATTTGCCTCAGGCGCAGTGATGATGACAAACGTCCTTAATCCGGCGACCGTCACCGGCTTCCCAATAGGCAACATCATCGGCGGCAACCCGCTCCTCGAAGGGGTTTGGTTCTTTGGCAACGGAATGGTTTGTTTTAAAACAAGCTACGATTTCTTCATGATCGCCCTCGACGGGCAGGAAGATGTGGAGAAGATGGTCAAGGAGATCAAAGGCCTACTGCCGCAGGCGGTCTAAAAAGGTATTCCAATCCAAATGTTGCTGTGCTATCTTTGACCTCATGACGGCTCAACCCAAAAAAGTCTATTCACTCGACGAGTACTTCGAACTGGAAAAGAGCACGAATGAGAAATTCGAGTATTGGGACGGAAACGTCTGGTCGATGAGCGGGGCCCGTTTTGCTCATAATCTCATCTCTCGTAACTTGAACACGGAACTCGATACGAACCTTCGAGAGCGGGGCTGTTTTGTACTTCCCTCGGAAATGCGCATCAAGGTGCCGGCCTATCCACCATACCGCTATCCGGATATGACCGTTCTTTGCGGAACACCGGAAATCGAGATGACGGGCGGGATAGAGATGCTTGTGAATCCTCAGCTAATTGTTGAGATTCTTTCCGATTCGACGGAAGCCTTTGACCGTGGCGACAAGTTTACCTATTACAAATCAATAAAAACATTCTCGGAATATCTTCTCGTTGCTCAGCACCGACCGCATGTCTCGCAGTTCGTTAAACACGGCGACGGGTTCTGGGCAAATTTCGAGTTCAACGACCTCAGAGATACTCTCGAATTACGCTCGGTTAGCATTTCTCTTCCGCTTATTGCTATCTACCGTGACGTCACATTTCCCAAACCTAATTTATCTGGATCGGAAACGGCACGAAGCATAGAATAAATATAAGCAGAGTCAGAACCGCTATGATGTTCCGCTTTGTTCCGAGCGGGCTTTGATCCCAGGGACGTGGATGTTTGACCCGCATCATAACGGCGAGAATCACAGCGATTAAAAATCCGCTCGGGCTGTTGAAGAAGTACATTCCCATTATCGACAGCGTTGCCATCACCGCGAAGGCCACGCGGCCGGTCCATAAATGCACTTTCTCGCCGAGAACCGCGTAGATCGCGTGGCCGCCATCAAGTTGGCCGGACGGGATGAGATTTAATGCTGTTACAAGAAGTCCCACCCAGGCAGCGAAGTAAAATGCGTTTCCAACACTGACCGCCGGGTCCGCCCCGATGATCCATCCCGCAAGTTTCATAAACAGCGGGTCAGAGAATGCAAGTCCACTTGGGTTTGCAAGCTGATGCTGCGTAGCAGGTTCCATTGTCGCGACACCAATTATCGCAACAGGTATTAACGCTATAAATCCAGCTATAGGCCCGGCGACGCCAATATCAAAAACTGCCTTCCGCGACGGCATCGGCGACAGTATCTTGATAAACGCCCCGAATGTACCCGCTGGCCCGATCATCGGCGGCGTTGGCAGAAAGAACGGGAGTGTCGCATCGACCTTGTAAATGCGACAGGCGATATAGTGGCCCATTTCGTGGCAGATCAGGATAAATAGCAGCGAGAGAGCAAAGCTCACGCCATAGATCAGCTCGTGTGGATTCGCGTAAAGGTTTGCGACAGCACCGGCGATCAGCGAGGCGTAACGCTCGGGAAGGGTAAGGATAAATTGCAGAAACTCGCCAAAGGTCTGCGGGTCGGCGTCGGGAAAGCTCTCGTAGCGGCCAAAGGGAAACATTGAACCGGCGATCGTCGCGGTGCAAAATGTCAGCGCGAGCAGCAGAATGTGTTTGATCCACGTCCGGGCGGTCGGACGCATCACCGGGCGATCGCGATACAGCAGGTCAAATTGTTCGGCGTTTTGCATTACTTAATTCTATCAAGAAAAAAAGACCGCACGCGTCGATAACACTATGCGGTCTGCATTTTGTAGAACAGGTTGCCGAGGTTGGTTTCACCAACTCGGCCATGTTTCAAGATAAACGATCCCTTTAATCATAAACCCGTAGGTGCACTCCAAGTTGATTCGGCGTCCCAATTGGTCGACAGACCCGGCGGTCTGTCGTACGAGCCTAGCCGACGGCTTTTGCCGAAAGTTCTTTGCCGGGTTTGAAACGAATTGTCTTTCCGGCCGGGATCGGCACCTCTTTGCCCGTGCGCGGATTTCGACCGACGCCACGCTTTCGGGGCTTTACGACAAAGACACCGAAACCGCGAAGCTCAATACGCTTTCCGGCTGCGAGCGCAGCCTTCATAGCTTCAAACAGCGATTCGACCACCTGCTCGGCTTTCTGTTTTGGCACACCCGTACGGTCGGCGACAAGATTTACTATGTCTAGTTTGATCATTATTTCCTCCTGACAAACGGAAAATGTGAAGAGAGGGAACTTAAACTAAAACGCTTCTGAATCATAATCCTCTAACTCCGTCTCTGTCAAGATTTTGCGGTGACATATGTAGAATAGGCTCCCAAGCCTGTTCGTCCGGGTCACCTTAAATGAACTCCGTCTTGATCGACAGACTCGGCAGTCTGTCGTACAGTAGTAGAAATGCGTTGGAGTGATCAAAGGCAAAGTGACAATATCGAAGACCGCCGCGGAATGGGCGGACGGGGAATAGCGGTCGGCGGAGGCGGTATCGGCGTTCTAATTCTCGCGGTGGCTATCTATCTATGCGGCGGCGACCCTAGCCAGCTTTTGCAAAACGCGCCGAACCAGGGCGAGGTTCCGGCGCCCGGTACGACCGCGAACAAGGTCGTCTCGCAAGACGAGAACCGAAAATTCGTCGGAGCCATAATGGGAAATCTAGAGGATGCCTGGCGCCAAATACTTCCCCAACAGGGACGCGTCCGCTATCAGGACCCAAAACTCGTTCTCTTTACCGGCCAGGTTTCATCCGCCTGCGGTTATGCCAGCGCGGCGACCGGACCTTTTTATTGTCCGGGCGATCAAAAACTTTATCTCGATTTTGCCTTTTTTGACGAGCTGCGACGTGAATTCAAAGCTCCCGGCGATTTTGCCCAAGCCTATGTGATCGCACACGAATTCGGTCATCACATCCAAAACCTCACCGGCGTTATGGGCAAGGTGCAGAGTGCCGGAGAGAATAACCGCCTATCTGTCGCTCTCGAACTCCAGGCCGATTGCTACGCCGGCGTCTGGGCCAATTTCGCCGCCAAACAAAACCGCCTCGAAACCGGCGATACCGACGAAGCCTTGCGAGCTGCATCAGCCGTCGGCGACGACATGATCCAAAAACGCACCCAGGGCTATGTCATTCCCGATTCGTTTACGCACGGTTCGGCCCAGCAGCGAATGACCTATTTTTCGAAAGGCTTCCAGTCGGGCGATATGAAACAGTGCCAGACGCTGAGGTAGAACAGCCCGGGTGAAGGGGAAATCTGGCAGAAAATAACTAGAGTTAACACAGAACAAGTCGGGAAGGGGGGG
>JANPCJ010000375.1:0-2692 GCA_031430895.1 Chloracidobacterium sp.
TTCTCGGCATTTCGTCCGACCAGCGCGACTTTGAAAAGGCCATTCAGAAAATGCACGACAGCCGTAAGCCCGATGGCGATCTCGACCGGGAAGAAGATGGCGAACACCGGCATCAGCAAAGTGCCAAGTCCGAAACCGGAGAAAAACGTCAACGCCGAGGCGAGCAACGCGGCCAGACATATAATTAGGTATTCCATACTGGGCTGGTTGCGATCATCATCCCTTCGACAGGAAAAGACCGATGACAGTCGCCGCCAAACACACGACAAAACTCAAGACGCTATAGAGGGCAAAGGTCACGTAGTCCTTTGCCTGAAGCATCACGATGTTTTCGTATGCAAAAGCGGAAAAGGTCGTAAAGCCACCGCAAAAACCGACGGCAAGGAAAACGCGGAGTTCGGGCGTCATCCATTCGTAGCGTTGCGATGGGCCAAAAACCATCCCAATAAGCAGACTTCCGACGACGTTCACCGTGAATGTTCCGTAAGGAAAACCTGAATGCGGGACGGGATTGATAAAATGCCCGGCCAAAAAGCGAAGAATGCTGCCAAGCATTCCGCCTACCCCAACTAATATGATGTTCGTCGTCATACAGTTAATGGCAATCGTCGCAAGTCTCGCCGCGCAAGGCTTCGACTCCTTCTTTTCCGATGATCGGGACCATAATCAAGGCCGCGATCGGGTCAGCCCACCACCAACCAAATATCGCGTTGAGTATCAGTCCGCCCAGCAAGATCGCGGAAAGATAAGCACAAATGTCGGTTTGGCGTGAATCGGCTTTCATCGCGTTGCTGTTAAGCTCGGCGGCGACCTTTCGCTTCTGATGAGCCAGAAACGGCATAACCACGAGAGACAACGCCGCTATGGCGATGCCGATATAGCTTGCCTCGGGCAATTCTCTAAGCCAAAGCGATTTGACCGCGTCGAAAGCAACGTAAGCAGCGAGTGCGAGAAAACTGATGCCAACGAGACGTAACGCGAGGCGTTCGCGCTTTTCCCCGGCGGCAAGACGCCAAACAATGATCGCTCCGGAAGAAACCTCGATAACCGAATCGACTCCGAAACCTACGAGTGCAATGCTTCCGGCTACAATACCGGCAGCGATGGCGATGATGCCTTCGAGTGAGTTCCAGATGATCGTCAGATAAGCCAAGAGACGGGCTCGCCGTTCGGCATCTAATCTTGGATCGTTTAGAACGTTAGTACTCATCAACTTAATCTACCGTCACGGAACGTAACCTACCACCCTTCACTCAACGCAGAACTGGACGACAAACTTACACTGCTACGACTCGGTTGTTGACGGTGCCTCTTTCCACGGCTTCGGAGCCGGCGCGTCCGATTAGCTTTTAAGGAGCCGCATCATGAAAATAACTGAAACAACTGCCAGCAGAATCCAGATGGCAATAATTATGCTCGCTGCAATCCAGTTTACAGGTTTTCCTTTCAGAATTTCGCTGCGCGCTTGTTCACGACATTCCGCCATTACTTCTTTAGGAATCATTTTAAGTGCGAGCCAAATACCAATAGGAACGATGATCAGGTCATCCAGGTATCCGATTATCGGAATCGGATCAGGTATCAGATCAATCGGGCTAAAGGCATACCCGACTACACAAATCGCCAATAGACGCGCGTACCAGGCGACGCGCGGATCGCGGTAGGCAAGATAAAGCGCATAAACTTCGGTTTTAAGGTTTCGCGCCCATTTTTTTAATTGCTCAAACATTACTCATATTCAACATCCTTCGGTTTTAAGCATTAAATTCTATTATCACTCCTCCGATTACGCCGATTAATAAAATCCAGATCGGATGTAGTTTAGTAAACAACGAAAGGGTCCCCGCGACCGCTGCGATTAGAATGTAGCCAAGACTGCCATCGCCAAAAGCGTTTTGCCCTAGCGAGATAATCGTTACGCCAAGCAGCCCGATCACCGCAGGTGCCGCAGCTTTGCCAAAGGCCTTGAGCCACGGGCTTTCCGCAAAGCGTTTGATCTGTCCGGCGGCGAGGGCGGCGAGAAGGAACGGAAAGAAAAACACGCCGGTTGTTGCCGCTAACGCTCCGCCAAAACCCGCCACTTGATAGCCTATAAAAGTTGCGGTAATCAAAACCGGCCCCGGCGTAACGTAGCCAAAAGCGACCGCCGTGCTGAAAACGTCCGGCGTAATCCAGCCGCGTTCGGCAACCGAAATGCGTTCGACCAGAGGCAGTGCCGCCTGTCCGCCGCCAAAGGCGATCAGCCCGATCAGGAGAAAGTTGGCGAATAAATCAAGATAGATCATTTTGCCTGCCTCGTTTTGATGAAATAGACCAGTAAGCCGATAAACCCCGCGACGACGACAATCAGGGCGAGGGGCGCGTGGAATACGACAGCCGCGATAAATGCGGCAACCGCCAAGATCGCCTCCAGCCAATCCTTGATCGTTTTCTGCCCAAGCCGATAGCAGGTGACAACCAGAACACCGATGACCGCCGCGCTCAAACCGCGCAGACCGCCCTTCACACTGTCGAGCGACGCGATGCTGCCGTATGCCACGGCAAGAATCAGCATCACGAGAAAGGCGGGCAAAACAAAAGCGATGGTCGAGACGGTCGCTCCGCCCCAGCCACCGAGTTTGTAGCCGAGATACGTTACGACCTGCACGACGGTCGAGCCGGGCAGCAGCTTTGTATAAGTCAACGCCTCGGT
>JANPCJ010000376.1:0-10811 GCA_031430895.1 Chloracidobacterium sp.
CGCTAGATCCTAAGTCTAGTGCGTCTGCCAATTTCGCCACCTCGGCATGAGGATAGAATGACTTCTTGGGCCGTTGAAGCATCACCCGTAAACGCGACACCCTTACAAATTACCGAATCCGGCGAAGATTGTCTAGCCACCTATTTGCGGAGGTATTTTCGCTCGTATTCGTCCCAGGACATGTTTATGTCCACGCCCGAGCCGAGGCCGACGCGCGGATCCGAACCGAGAGCCTTGTTCTCGATCTTTCGGAACAGCCGGTAGCCGCCGTAACCGATGGCCGCGACGACGCCGATCCAGAAAACGTACCAAAGGATGGATGAAAGAAAACCGAGCACCCAAAGGAGCAGCATTCCGACAAATATTAAGCCAATCGCGCCGAGAATGAATTTTATTATGTTCACGTCATTTACCTCCGACTACCGTAGCCTAATACGAAAACGCGGCGGCGATGTTCGCGGGAAATTTTTCGGTATCGTATAATTCACGTTCGGAATATTGAACAACCCTTTGAGTTATCAAAAAATGACAATTGAACAGGTCGCGGAACAATTGGGTGCGGAACTTACCGGCGACCGGATAGCCGCCGTTTCGGGTGTTACGCACGATTCACGACAGGCCCGCGAAGGCACGCTTTTTGTCGCAATCAAAGGAGCGACAATGGACGGCCATCGTTTTATCGACGACGTGATGAGGCGCGGCGCGGCCGGTATCGCTTCCGAATACGATCCGCCCGCCGGGTTCCCGGGAGCATGGCTAAAGGTCAAAGATGCTCGTGACTCGCTCGCAAAGGCTGCGGCAATTATCAACGGAAACCCTTCGCACGATCTGAATCTGATCGGCATAACCGGCACAAATGGTAAAACGACGACGACGTATTTGTGTTTTGCTCTTGCTGAGGCTGCGGGAAAAAAGGCCGCGATGCTGACCACGGTCGAGTATCGCATCGGCGAAACGAGCGAGCCCGCCGTCCGCACCACGCCCGAAGCGTCCGACACAAACCGCTTTCTGCGTGAGGCCGCCGATAGCGGCTGCTCTGTGGCGATAATGGAAGCTTCGTCCCAGGCCATCGACTTGCACCGATGCGACTGGCTGCGATTTAAGGTGGCCGTGTTCGCAAATCTGACCCGCGATCATCTCGACTATCACGAGACGATGGAGAATTACTTCGACGCCAAGAAGAAGTTGTTTGACGGGCGCTTGGGAGAGAAACCGGGCTCGTCCGTGATAAATATTGATGATGAATGGGGCGCGAGGTTGGCGGGCGAGCTAAGGTCCGTCGGCCAACGCGTCATCACGATCTCGTTGAATCAAGAAGCTTCCCCAACCGCTACCGCACGTGCTACCGACTCGCCAGACCTGACTGCTTTCAATATAAATGTTTCGCTTATTCGCGGCACTTCATTCTTACTAAAAACCCCGATCGGCGACCGCCAGATAAACTCGCCTCTCGTCGGCAAACCGCATGTTTACAATATGCTCGCCGCGACGGCGACGGCGCTTGAACTCGGCTACGATCTCGATTCGATCGCAAATGGCCTTTCGATATGTGTCGGTGCTCCCGGCCGTTTCGAGCGGGTCGAGCACGACGGCGATTTCGCGGTCGTCGTCGATTACGCACATACGGACGACGCCCTGTTAAATACGCTCAAAACCGCGCGCGACCTAACCGATGGCCGCATTATCACGGTATTTGGCTGTGGCGGAGACCGCGACCGCTCGAAGCGTCGTCCGATGGGTGAGGTCGCCGGTGAGTATAGCGACGTCGTCATAATTACATCGGACAATCCACGCAACGAGGACCCGCTAAAAATTATTGACGAGATCGAGGTTGGCGTTAGGGCCCGAGATACCGATTACGAGGTGGTATCCGACCGGCGCGATGCGATTTATCGGGCGGTTGCGGCTGCCCGGACTGACGATGTTGTAATCATTGCAGGCAAAGGGCACGAAAATTATCAGTTGGTAGGCGGGAATAAATTCCACTTCGACGATCGCGAGGTCGCGGCCGAGGCATTGGAACGGAGGAACGAGGCCGACTAGCCAATCGCTTCGAACCTCTTGTTCCGTGTCTCGTCGGTGTGTTCCGTGGTTGGTTTAGTCTTTCCAGGAATAAATCAACCACGGATCACACACAAAGCACGGAAAAGAACTACGTTTGTTCCGCGTCCCAAACAATCTTCATGAGCATGTCCCGCTGAGCATCTGAAAGCGGTGCAAACTTGAAACCAAATCCGATCTCGATGACGTGATTTGCGACGTGGCCTCCAAATTCGACGTTCATGCCATCGGCAAGTGGAATGAACAGCTTCACAGACTCGCCATCGCTGACATCGCCGGAACTCAGTACAAAGCAGCCCTCAAGGCTGACATCGCTGATCGAACCGGGCGCTCGGCCCGCCGACCCTTCCCATTCGACATCCATTTCCACGGGATACCGGTTAGTTGAGCGACGCTCCTCGCCGCTGCGTCTGTCTTGAGACGGCATACTATTCTCCGCCCTCCGTTGATGCTTTTTGGGGCTTGTTGAGTAAATAATAGATCGGAACGCCGAGGACGATGAGGGCCAGTCCGGTGAACGACTGCACGGGCGTGTTAATCATCGTGCTTATCAACAGCCATCCCGTGACAAACAAAAATACGACTGGCACGACCGGATAACCAAACGCCTTGTATGGCCGGGCCAGATCGGGATGTTTTCGGCGATAGATAAATATTGATGACGTGATCAAACCATAAAAAATCCATGAGCCGAAGATGACATAATCGGTCAAGGTATCGAACGACCCCGACAGCGCCAGCACACTCGCCCAGACGCCCTGAAATATAACGCCATTGAGCGGCACAGCATTGACCGACAGCTTTTCAAATGTCTCGAGCATCATGCCGTCTTTGGCCATCGCATATGGTATCCGCGAGGCGCTCAAAATGGAAGTATGAAGCGTACCAAGCGATGAAAGCATCAGGCCGACCGTAAAGATCGCTACCGCTACACCGGTCGCGAGACTTGCAATATCTCCGCCAAAGAACTTGCTCACCACGACCATCGCAACGGATGAATCTTTCGATACGCTGGCGATTGCCGTCGGGTCGAGAATATAGAAATAGGCCACGTGGACGGCAACATAAAGGAAAATCACGAGCAAAACACTGCCGATGATAGCGATCGGGATGTTTCGGTTCGGGTCCTTGACCTCTCCGGCGACAAACGACAGGTTGTCCCAACCGTCGTAACCCCAGAGTGCAGCCAGCATTGCTGCTCCAAATCCGGCGAGAAATGTGTATTGTGCCGATCCGAATTTCACCGATTCGTTTACGCCCTCGCATGTGCCGCCCGTGTTCATCAGCGAAAAATTCTCCAATCCGCCGCCCGTCACAAACAAAAACGCGCCTAAACCCACAAAGAAAACGAGAGCAATCTTAATCAACGTCAGGGCCGTCGCAATCTGGCCGCTCATGCTGACCGAAAGGCAGTTGAGCGTTGTAAATATAGCGATTACAACGATAGCGATTATCTGGAGCGAGGTAATTTCATACGGGTATCCAAAGATCGTAGTTTGCAGTAAAGTCTGCTTCAGGCCGCCCCCCAAATAGTCGTTCAACGCGATGGCGAATACAACCGCGACGCTTGCCTGCGAGCCCGTTCGCGCGATAAACATCTGCATCCAACCGAACAAAAAACTCGACAGACGTCCGTAAGCATCCCGAAGGAAAACATATGGCCCGGCCGCCTCTGGTTTCATTGCCGTCAGCTCGGCATAGGTCAATGCCCCCGCCAATGAGAGCAGTCCGGCCGCGATCCACGCGACGATTACCCACGTCGGGCTGCCAACATTGCAAGTCATAACGCGCGCCTTCAGAAAGACGCCGGTGCCTATGACGTTACCGATGATGACGGAAATCGCCGCTATTAGACCGAGGCCGCGTATCAATGTCTGTCTTTCGCTAAAGTCGGGGTTCATATTTTCGATTGCTTGGCTGGCATCATATTACGCGAAAACGTCGTTCAAGTGAAATTTTATTCCGTGATAAAATCGCGGCAATGCACGAATTCGACATAACGGCGGACGAACTGGTTTCCGCTTTGCTCAGCCTCGCGGCGACCGAAACCGTCTGCATTCTCGACAGCTGCGGCGTTGGAAATCTGGGCTCTCATCTGCTTATTGCCGGTATCGAACCGATCGAAATCGTCGAGATAACAAACGATGACGCCGATGAAACTTTAAGTTTTCTGGACGAAAAACTGAGCGGAGAATCAGCGTCAATATTGACGATTTCCTACGATTTTGGGTTGAAGTTGCTCGGTCTCGCCCCGCGAATAAAACCGATTGAACATCCACCTGAGCCTGATGTATTCCTCGCCCGATACGATGTTCTGATCATTCACGATTACGTTACCGGCAAGACACGCCTCGCCGGAAATGCCAATAAGTTTGTAGCGATCAGCCGCAAACTTGACGACAATATTTCAAATTTCAGATCTCAGATTTCGAATTTGAACTTTGAAATTTCAAATGCTCCGCCCAGGCTGACTTCGAACTTCTCGAAAAAAACATATCTCGAGGCCATTGGAGAAATAAAGGAACTCATCCGTCGAGGCGACACCTATCAGACAAATTTGACACAGCAATTGACGTCGATATTACCGGTCGGTCTCACGCCGGAGATTATTTTCGTCCGGTTGCGCCGAAACCATCCGGCGCCATTCTCAGCCTTTATTAAACGCCGATATTCCACCGTCGTTTCGGCGTCACCCGAGCGCTTTTTTCGTGTCCGCAAAGGCGAAAACCCGACCGGTAGGGAGGGTGGTCCCGGACGCGAAATAACTACGTCCCCAATAAAGGGCACACAGCATCGAGGGGCCACAATCAAAGAAGACGAAACTCTCCGAAACCAACTCCTAACGAGTAAGAAAGATCGTGCCGAAAACACGATGATCGTCGATCTGCTGAGAAATGACCTCGGCCGTGTTTGCGAGTTCGGAAGCATTCGGGTCGCAAAGCTTTGCGAACTCGAAACCCATCCAACCTTTTTCCACCTTGTCTCAACCGTCACCGGCGAACTGCGAGACGATGCCGGAATATCGGATATTCTGAGGGCAGTCTTCCCGTGCGGCTCGATCACCGGCGCTCCAAAAATCAACACGATGCGAATAATCGATGAGATTGAGACGGCAAATCGCGGCTTGTCGATGGGGGCCATTGGGTATTACATTCCCAAAGACACGTTTGGAATGCCCGAAACACTCGACCTGAGCGTCGCAATTCGAACTATGGTTGTTCGCGGCGATTCAGCGACATTCAACGTCGGCGGCGGCATCGTCATCGACAGCGATCCCGAAAGTGAATACAACGAAACTCTTACAAAAGCTAAAGCATTGTTCGATGCGATGGGTGTAAGCTCAGAGTTCAAACTTTAGTTTGCCCCTTTGTTTGAACTCTGAACTGGGAACAAATTCTCCCGCGCCGGTGTCTAAATCTCGAGACCCAAAAGGAGAACCCGATGAACAAACCCACGATAAATGTCACGCCGCTGATCGATGTTTTGCTCGTGCTGCTTATTATATTCATGGTCGTCGCGCCACTGAAGCCGAGCGGCATTAAAGCACGCGTGCCAGCAGAGACAAAAAATATTCGCCCCGTCGTAACGCATCCCGATACGCTGGTGGTCATCATTGAACACGACGCAACGCTGAAACTGAACACGGAGACCAACATGGGAAGCGTCAGCGATCCGTCCGTTCTTATTCAGCGGCTCAAAGCCGTCTTCGAACAAAGAATCGCCAACGGAGGTGTCTCCGATTCGTTCGCCGACGATCCGAATCGACCTACCGCCGACCGCATCGAGCGCACCGTATTTATCAAAGCCCCTCGCACACTCGATTACGGCAGCGTCGCCCGCGTCGTCGACGCGGTCAAACTCGGCGGTGCCTATCCCATCAGCCTCCAAATCGACGGCCTCGATTAACGTTCAGAGTTCAAACTTCAGTTCCTTCTTGGCCGGCGAAGAGGCCAGCTAAAGCTGGAACTCTAAACGAAAATCATGCTATACTTCCGTTGTCCGAAGGTTCTCGCCTTTCGCGACAACTGACGTTTCGCTTTCCCTGACAAATCGCTTCGATGGTGAATTACTACGACATTTTGAAAGTGTCACCAAAGGCCACGGGCACCGAGATCAAATCTGCGTACCGGCGTTTGGCGCGTAAACTGCATCCAGATCGTAATAACGGCTCCGAAGAAACCGCCCTGAAGTTTGCCGCCATCGCTGAGGCATACGAAATCCTCGGCAATGCAAAAGAGCGAGGCAAGTATGACCGCCGTCTCGTCGATATCCAGTTTAGAGGGAACGGCAATGGCAACGGAGATTCGGTGTTTGCATCCGCCAACCCGCACGCAAAACGCTGGCGGCAGATGGTGTACGAAAAGCGATACAACGATATCATCGACCGCATGATTGCTGAGGAACGACGCGAATCGCTTGCTCTGCAGAAGTTTATTTTCCCCCTCGTCGCATTGTTTGTTTCGACATTCTTCGTCGGACTTATTCGTCCAAATGTCTTCCTTTCGAATTTTATGCCCGACTGGGGCGGAATACCGATACGTATCGTCGTCGTATCTCTATTCGTGGTAGGCATCATTCATATAGTTGGCCGAATTCGTGAGGCGTTCGACCGGTATGGGTATGACGACAATGTTCTCCACGATTCGGTACTCGATGAAACGGAGATTCCGACAAAAAACTATTCGAGATACTCGATGACCGCACTGATAATCGCGGGGACCGTTGTCTGTGTCGGAGCCGGCTTGGGTACAGGTTACGGGTTTGACATGACATCTATCTCGATGCCCTATTTGTTCTCACATTGGCCGCAGCTTGATATCTTGCTGTACCCGCCGATATTCGTTTTGATCGTCGATGCGGTACATGGACTAATCCTGACAGCGGATGGATGAGGGTAAGCATCCTGCTTGCCCTCCGGTCGTGCCTTAAATCTCTGTTGCCAGTGCACAAGTCCGCGCGCGAGCAAGGACGAAAGACGCGACTTGCTGGTATCGCCCTTGCTCACGCGCGGGCTTGTGCATCTCATTTCACTGGCAACACGGATTTAAGACACTGCCTGCCCTCCAGTCAGCTTGACGTTTAGCGGGCATGATTGTATTATCTGTGGTTTGTTTTAAGTTTAGTAGGTTTCGAGTTTTAGCGAGTATCATTCAATGGCTAATCATAAATCCGCAGAAAAACGCGTCCGCCAGAACGCCAAACGTAAAGAGATCAACCGCAGCAACCGCAGCAAATTGCGGACTTCGATCAAGAAACTTCGAACGGCCCTCACCGGTCATGATAAGACGGCTAGCACCGAATTACTCTACCCAACGGTTTCGCTCATCGACAAAGCAGTGAATAAGGGCATTCTCCACAAGAATACCGCCGCCCGCCATAAATCACGTCTTACGAAGCACGTCAACGATTTGGCTTAACATTTTTAGATCAGAGATATTTAGCAACAGAAAGCAGGCCGATTTGTGGGTCTGCTTTCTTTTTTTGTTACAATCCCATCTAGTGAAATCCCCGCGACAGTATAAGTATTTTGATCTGATAATGGCCGCCTTTGTCGCGGTTTTGCTCTGCTCGAATCTGATCGGTGTTCACAAGATTTCATCCGTTAATCTGCCGTTCTATGGCGAATATATTTACGGCACCGGCGTCCTGTTTTTTCCGCTGAGCTATCTTTTTGGCGACATTTTGACAGAAGTTTATGGCTACGCGCGCTCGCGAAAGGTGATTTGGGCCGGATTCGGAGCACTGATTTTTGCGTCGCTGATGTCATTTGTCGTTACAAACCTTCCCGCCGCAACGACGATGTCACCTGAGCAGCAGGCAGCGGTAAACCTAATATTCGGCCAAACCTGGCGAATCGTTGCAGCGTCGCTGCTAGCGTTTTGGCTTGGAGAATTTGTAAATTCGTTTGTCCTCGCCAAATTGAAGGTACTAACCGCGGGCAAGCATCTCTGGACACGCACGATTGGCTCAACCTTCGCCGGCGAGGCAATCGACAGCCTTATTTTTTACCCGCTTGCGTTTCTCGGCACTTGGTCAACCGAACAAGTAATCAGCGTAATGATCGGGAATTATCTCATCAAGGTATTGTGGGAGGTTGTCGCCACGCCATTCACCTATAAGATCGTCAGCTTTTTGAAGAAAGCCGAGCACGAAGACTATTACGACCGCGGTACTGATTTCAACCCGTTCACAATCAATCTCGAAGAGTCACGCTAATGGAGCGCAACAAATCCGGACAGCTAAATATTACGCTCGATTTGCTCAGCCAGATCGGGAAAAATTTGCTTATGGGTTCCTCAACCATTAGGCGGTGGCGTCTCAGACGTCCCCGCACGGCGACGAGTCATGCAAACACGGACGAGTTTTTAAAGAACTATGCCTTCGGCAGCCTCGACTTGCTTATTGAGCATGGCGGCGATCTACGCGGCAAATCGGTTTGTGAGATAGGGCCGGGCGATTACCTGACATCTGGCCTCAGCATTCTGACCGCCGGTGCCGAGCGATACGGCGTGATCGACCGGTTTCCCGGCGACTATTTCGGTCAGGCCGCCAAAGGCTGGTACGACGAGATCGAGAAAAACTGGGGCCGTTTCTACCCGGATTTGCCGTGGGACAGTTCGCTTGCCGCGAAGAACTTTCCCGAAAACGCGGAAATCCGTCTCGAACTGATCGGCGAACCCCTCGAAACGGCGAAAACCAACCGGAAATATGACATAGTCTGCTCGTTCCAGGTCGGCGAGCACATCTCCGACATCGACGCGTTTGCCGAAGTCCACAATCGAGTACTGAACGACGGCGGAATTGGGTTGCATCGCGTTGATTTTGGCCCGCACGATGTTTGGTTTTTATATCGCGACCCGGGCACTTTTCTAAGATTTTCGGATCGCCTCTGGAATCTTACCGGATCAAATCGCGGCGTTCCAAACAGGAAACGGCATCACGAATTCCTCGCCGCTTTTGACCGTGCGGGTTTGGAAGTTGAAATACTCTTTACCGAGAATTTTGACCGAACGGCGATGGATTTCGGAAAATTCAATAACAAATTCAATGCGATGCCGATTGATTCCGTCCTGACCGGAACGGCAATTTATCGCTTAACCAAACGGTGATGGAACAACATTCGATTGGCATCACAACACCTCTGATCGATATTCCCGGTCCACAGATCGCGAATCTCTCGACCAACCTGCGTCAAAAACTTGCCGTCGCGGTCGCTGGTTTCGTAGGAAAGACCGATCCGGCCGATGCCAACGTCGAGGATTTACTGAACTACTTTCCAGCCCGCTACGAAGATAGATCGAATTTCGTCCAGATCAACGAGCTATCCGACGGTCTCGAAGCCGCCGTCGAAATCTATGTCAAGGTGTCCGGCGGATTTCGCGTCGGCAAGAATCGCGGGCCACGCCAGCCACCGCTTTATATATTTGAGATCAGCGGAGCCGACGCGGAGCGCTCTCAACGCCCCGTGGTCGTCAAATGGTTTGTTTCGGGCAAGGCCGCCGACCGTATTGTCAGCTATTACGAGGACCGCTTCCCGCGCGGTACACGTTTTGTAGCGTATGGCAAATGGGAAATGGACGCTCGCAGAAATACATTCTCCCTAATGCTGGCAAAGCCGGACGAACTGGAAATACTGCCGCCGAGTCCAACAAACTTCAGTTTGTTGCCCTCCGAATCCGAACCGACAAACTTAAGTTTGTCGGACATCGATGACAACCTGGTGGAGGACCACGCCAACCCCGAATTCGCCCCTGTTCACACCGCCCGACGCGTTCCCGTCTATCGTAAACTCGGCGATTTCCAGACGAAACGCCTTCGCGAAATAATCCACAGCGTCCTCCAAAACCTTGACACTGAAACGGTTCTCGACAATCTGCCGTCCGATCTTTTGACACGTCAAAAGCTGATCTCCCGGCACCGGGCCTTAACGGAAATCCACTTCCCGCCCGACGATTCGTCAATCGCCGAGTACGCAATGTTTCGAAGCGCGGCGCACAAACGTCTGATCTTCAACGAATTCTTCTGGCTCTCATTTTCGATGCAGTTGCTACGCGGCGAACGTCAGAAAGAACCAAAAGGAGCCATCATCGAGATAACCGAAAAGACCAAAGAAAGACTCAACCGGCTTCTGCCGTTTGCTCTAACAGGCGCGCAGAAAAAGGTGATCGGGGAAATCTTCGACGATCTAAAATCCGACGCGCCGATGAACCGCTTGATTCAAGGCGATGTCGGAAGCGGCAAGACAATCGTCGCCTTTCTTGCGGCATTCGCGGCGATGGAAAATGGCTATCAGGCGGCCCTCATGGCCCCGACCGAAATCCTCGCCGAACAGCATTTCCGTAACGCTCGAAGAATTTTTGACGACACGGGCTACCGGGTCCAATTACTGATGGGCAGCACAAAGGCGACTGAAAAACGGAAAACTCACGCCGCCCTCGCCGCCGGAGAGATCGACCTGATTATCGGAACTCACGCGATCATTCAGGACGCGGTCAGTTTTAACAAGCTAGGTCTCGCCGTCATAGACGAGCAGCATCGGTTTGGCGTTTTGCAGCGTGCCCAGCTAAAAGCAAGCGGCAATAATCCCGACATTCTCGTAATGACGGCGACGCCAATTCCACGTTCTCTCGCCATGACGGTCTACGGCGATCTAGACGTTTCCATCATCGACGAACTGCCCCCGGGCCGCACGCCGATCAAGACCGTGGTGCTCGGCGAAGATCAACGCTCCGGCGTTTACAAGGGCATAG
>JANPCJ010000377.1:0-9956 GCA_031430895.1 Chloracidobacterium sp.
CTTTTATTAGCCGAGCGACTTCCTCGATGATTTCCGGTGTCGGCAGCATTCCTGTCTTGATCGCCGCAACTCGGTAATCATCGAGAACCGGCTCGACTTGCCGCCGGACCGAATCCGCGCTTTGATGCACGGCACCGAAAACACCAGTCGTATTTTGAAACGTCACCGAAGAAACCGCCGCCGCCGCAAAACACCCGAAGGCTGTAAAGGTCTTTATGTCGGCAATAACACCCGCTCCGCCCGACGGATCGAGCCCGGCGATGGTTAAGCAAACTGGCGGCGATGTGTTTGCTGTGTCGCTCATTTTCTTAGCTTGCGCACAATTGAACGGAGCGAATCCGGATCATTCAGGCAGCGAATTGCGGCGATTCCGCTCGCACCCGCATCCATTACCGATTCGCAATTTGATTCGTCGATACCGCCAAGGCCAATCACCGGGAACGGCCGCAGCTTATCGCAAACCTGCGTTAATTTTTCTAGCCCTGTCGGCTCGCCCTTGCCCGGCGTTTCAAAAACCGGGCCAAAGACGACAAAATCTGCATCGTGCTTTACGGCATCGGCGGCGTCAAGAGAATGCGTCGAAACGCCAATGATAAAACCGGCCGGAAGATTTTTGCGAACAACAGCCGCCGGAGTCAAGCTGCTTGCGGATAGGTGAACACCGTCGGCCCGCGCCGCGAGCGCAATGCCCGCCCAACCATTTACCAAAAGGCGCGTTTCTGATTTTTCTGTCAGAGCGACGGCGGCCCTCGCCAGTTCAAACAATGGTCTCGGGGACAAACTCTTCTCACGTAACTGGATGAGCGAAACTTTTTCTTCGATTGCTAGCCGGATAAGGGAGAGAATATTATCGTGCGAAGTAGCAAGAGTCGAGTCTGTCGCCTCTCCCGCCGTGATCAAATATATTATCGGGTGTTCGAATCCGGGCCTCACAATTTGCTCTTTGGATCGCTGCCTTGCAGCATTTTGACACTTTGGTTAAAGTGGGCGATCTCCCAAAACGCGATGAGCAGATTCAATACACCGAGCCCGGTCACCGCCCCGCGAAACCACGTCGATGCAACCGCTTTCTGCAAAACGGGCGCTCCCGTTTTGTCCGAAAGGAACACGAGCAAATAGTTCTCGCCCCACGGCCCAAACAGTGCATCCCACGGCGACAGTATCAGGTAAAACCCGAGCAGCAGGCAAAGAATGATAAAAAAAATGACGGTCAGGCGTTCAACCATACCGTCAAAGTATAACCCAAAACTCGGAGCGCGGGCATCCTGAACGATTGCACAAGCCCGCGCGTTACCCGCGGGCGTGTGCACCACCGCGCTTCTGACTAATTGACCACCAGATGCTTCACTCGATTTCCGACGTCGCGAAAATCGACATTTTCAGCATAGATCTTTTCAAAATACTTCGCTGCGTTTTCTTCGTCGCCGTCAGCCTCGTGTGCGAGCGCCAGCTCATACCAAAGGCCGTGTTGTTCTTCGTCAGAGACATCTGACGTTTCCAGAGCGCGCGTTATCCATGTGATGGCGTGATTAGCCATGCCGTTCTGAAAAAAGCAATGGCCAAGCAGGTTCGAGCAGTGGAAAAATCGCCGTGTGCCGTCATTCGGCTCAGTTAGATTGATCGCGTCCTGAAATTCTCTGATCGCCTCTTCCATCAGGCCCATTTCGTGGTACGCGACAGCCATGTGGTAATGAGTTTCATAGTCACCGTCGTCCGATTCCTCAGAGCTGTCGATGCCGAACTCAGAACGCATCTCGCTAATGCCAAGGGTGCTGGCCACAAACTCCTCGCCTACGACCTCAACGCTCGCTTCTTCTTCCAGCTCGGCGCCGATCTTTCGTCTCAATTCCGCAAATTCCGGCCGGTCGCCAAATTGTCGCGCCAATCCGGCCAGAGCTTTTTCTGCCAGATCGTTATAGTCGTTTTCTATATAAAACGTGACGCTGTCGATCTCTTTTTGTATCTTTTGCTCATCCGAATGCGAAAGCGTCGTCGTTTCGGCCACGACCGCATCCGTGATTTCGAATCCCGATTCGCTCTCGACAACTTGAGCCTCGATGACCTCGCCGTTTCGTTCAAACGCTGCGTCGACGCTTTCGAAATCGGATTTGTGCCCATTCAAATGCCCGTCACCTTTCCCGTCCTCAACCGTATCGTCGGGGGCGAATTGCGCAATCAGCATTTCTTCGTCGACACCACTGTCTTCGTAGCCAAATTCGGCATTGATCTCGTTCAAACGGTCTCGGTAACGCGTCTCGTGCGGCCTGATAACAACAAGCTGCGCGAGAGCAAAACGCTCGTCCTCAACCGATGACTTCCTAGTCGCCGCCGTGTAAAGCCGCTCGAGCGCAAGTCGAAAGCCGTTCTCGTCCTTAAGCCAGGAATTGTATCGAACAAGCAGCCTCAACCCCGTCAACTGCGCCGGATCGCGTTCCAGGACCTCATTGATCCATTTTCCGCATTCGTCTGCCTGCCCGCCCGCGAGTAGATATTCGCTGCTCATCGAAAGGATGCGGGCCGCCGATTCGGGATCGTTTACATTGAGGTAGATGCGGATCAGATCGAGAAACTTGTTATAGTTCGCTGGTTCGATCTCGACCAGTTTTACTACTGCTTTCTCCGCTCCCGCCGCATTTTGCGAATCTATGCAGCACTCGATCAAAAGATAGAGCACGTCGCGGTTGTAGGGTTCGTTTTCGAGGATTTCCTCGAGCAAGGACGCCGCTTTTGTCGCCCGTCCGAGCGCCGTCTGTGCCTTGACCAGGCCGTTGAGAATTCTCAAATCCGTGGCTTTGATATCGTAGCCCTTCATTAACGAACGAATCGCTTCCTCGTGCTGGTTTTTCCGACTAAACCGGGCACCGGCCTCTGCGTACGCTTCGATGGCGTCGTCCCGCTGCCCTTCCTTGATGTAAGATTCGGCCAGGCTTAGGCAAACCTCGGTGTTGTTTGGGTCGAGCAGGGCAATTTGCTTGTACATCGCCAGGGCCTCGAGTCTGCGGCCATGTTTTTGATAATGTTCGGCAAGAGTGGTGTAATGCGCCCGGGCCTCGGCCAGTGAGCCTTTTACCTTGTGCAGCTCGGCCAATTTTGCCGAAACCTCGATCGAATCGGGCTGTATCCGCGAAATCTTGTTGTAAATGGCGATTGCCTTCTGAGCAAAACCCTGTGTGTTGTAATGTTCGGCAACCTTCAAATAGCACGTCACCGCATCGCGCTTCTCGCTGTTTTTTGCGTACAGATCGCCGAGCATATTCAGCGTCGCGATGTCGCGCGGATCGGCGTCGACCACGGCGCGGTACTCGCCGATAGCCGCGCGTATCTTGCCCTGCGCAACATGCCGCTCAGCATTTCGCATCGCTTTTGCTTTATCGAAACTCATTATTGCCTGTTGAGGAAAAACCTGGGGATCGGTGATCTTGCCGGCACGCCGCTAACGATCATTTATCTGACGAGAGTGCACAGGTTAATCCACAAGCCAACCTGTATCAACCAATCTAACACGCTTGAATTAGAGTGTCAATGTTTTTTGGCATTGTTGTGTATGATTGAACATAGCTTGACTGGAGCGCGAGCGTCCCGCTTGCCCGTGGCTAATAGCTTTGGATTCGCTCGCGGTACCGGTCAGGTTTTTGACTCACAATTGGGTCGTGCCTTAAATCTGTGTTGCCAGTACACAAGCCCGCGCGTGAGCAAGGGCGAAAGACGCGACTTGCAGGTATCGCCCTTACTCACGCGCGGGCTTGTGCATCTCATTTCACTGGCAACACAGATTTAAGACACTGCCCACAATTGGTGGACGTTGATTTTTCACCGGTGTTTTCATACTCTTAATTTTTGGCCGATTGACCAACTCTTTATGCAAGCATTGATTCTAGCTGGCGGTAAAGGAACTCGATTGCGTCCCTTGACCGTTTACACTCCTAAACCTGTTGTTCCGGTTCTCAACCGGCCGTTTTTGCTTTATCAGATCGACCTTCTTCGCAACGCGGGCATAACGGACATCACCCTTTCGCTTAGCTACCAGCCCGATAAGATTGAGCATATCGTCGGCAGCGGTTCGGAGTTTGGCGTAAATCTGCGATATATCACCGAACCCAGCCCGATGGGCACTGGCGGAGCTTATAAATTTGCCGCCGATAACCTTACCGAAACGACTATTGTTTTTAACGGCGATATTCTGACAAATCTGGATATCCGCAAGGTCATCGACCTGCATAAAGCGAAGAATGCCGCAGCGACGATAACGCTTGTCGGCGTGGATGATCCGGCGCGGTACGGTGTGGTCCAAACCGGAAACGACGGCGAAGTGCGGCGCTTTTTGGAAAAACCAAAGGCCGAGGAACTTGCGGAAATGGGTATCGACACCATAAACGCCGGTATTTATATTCTCGAGCCTTCAATTCTCGACCTTATCGCGAGGGAAACTAACCGGTCATTCGAATACGACATTTTCCCCGATATTCTAAAACGCGAGCTGCCGTTTTTTGCCTACGTGATGGACGAGGATTATTGGCTCGACATAGGCACGCCGCCGAGCTATTTGAAGGCCCATCACGACTTGCTTTCGGGCAAGATCAAGGGATTTGAAACCGCTGTGCAGGGAAACTCGGATGTCGCAACGAGCGCCGAAATCGATAAGGTCTCGATCCTGGGCAATGGCTGCACGGTAAAACCGGGAGCGCGGATCGTAAATTCCGTCATCGGAGCTGGCGTAAATGTCGAGGAAAAGGCAATGATCGAAAACTCCGTGGTTTGGTCGCACACACGCATTTCCAGCTTTGCGTCGGTGCGCGACTCGATAATTGGCCGCAGTTGCCATATCGGCCGCAACGCCATCGTTGGCCCGGGATCGGTTTTGGGCGACAAAACTTCGCTCACGGATTATACCAAGGTCTAGAACGTACAACAGACTGCCGAGTCTGTCGATCAAGTTGGGGTGTCGATCAACTTTGAGCGGAACGACGGCCCGCTGTCAATTATCAGGCCCGGTTCGAATAACGTTGAGTGCACGTAAAGTTGACGAACAGGCTTGGCAGCCTATTCTACGGTTTATGCCCGAATTACCTGAGGTCGAACTTATCTCCCGGTCGCTGGATGTCCTTGTCCGAGGCCGTAAAATTACATCGGCCGAGTTGTTCCGTCAGCGGCTTGCCCCTGATATCTCACCGCCCGACTTTTCGAACAAACTTAGAGAAGCCGAGATCAATCGGGTCACTCGACGCGGAAAACATATCTTGTTCGATCTCAGCAACGGAAATACGCTCATCGTCCACCTGCGGATGAGCGGCCGGTTTTCGCTTCTGACTGCCGAGACCGATAATCCGAAATTCACGCATGCCGTGTTTAACCTTCTTGGAGACGACAGGTTGGTTTTTGACGATCAGCGGCATTTCGGATTGATGAAAATCGTTCGTACAAGCGAGCTTTACGATGCAAAGGAGTTAAAGAAACTTGCGCCCGAACCTTTCTCCGATGATTTCTCCGTCGAATATCTCCGTGAAAACCTTGCCTCCTCAAAACGCACTCTAAAAGAGTTCCTGATCGACCAGACGAAGGTCTGCGGCCTCGGCAATATCTACGCGTGCGAAGCGATGTTCGCGGCCGGCGTCGATCCCCGGAACCGGGCGGATAAACTAACCAGAAAACGAATAGCCCTGCTGCACGAGAGCATTCGCGCGGTTTTACGCACCGCGATCGATCACGCCGGAAATCGCCAGGTAGATCCCGAAAATCTCGAAGGCAACTATTTCAGCGGAGCAAACGCCGCCGGCTGGCATGTTTACGACCGCGAAAATGAATCGTGCCTGGATTGCGAAACGCCGATTGTCAGGTTAAAACAAGCTGGACGCTCGACCTACTATTGTCGGCTTTGCCAGCGATCATAAAGCTGGCAACTCGCGAACTGAAATCGCCCTCTAAGAAGGAGAACTTCTGATGTTTGCAAGAGAATCTCTTGTCGCTTTCTTTTCCTCATATCGCTCATTTTGCACAACTCGTCGCCCGCTTTCCTGTGCGCCTGCTGCCTTGTCCGCTGTGATTACGAATTGACACGCGAAAAGCCTGATACTTACTGCATCGGCTATGCTCGGCGAAATTAGGATGAACGGCGGCGCCGAATGGTATTTGACCAAGGGTGGTTTTGACGAGATAAAAGGACTCCCGGAAGTTGCAAAGGACTAAGCGGACGGAAAGCCCATTGATCTCAACATTTCGTATGCATTTTTCGGCAAGATGGACTGAGCGCTCCTAGCCTTCAGGCGGCTTTTGCCAAGTGAAGAAACCGCCTGAAGGCGGAACTCAAAACAATATCATGATGAAATTAATCAATAAATTTTTACTTACATTTTTACTTTCTCTTTTACTAACCGGCGGGGCATCGCTTTACGCGCAGGAACAGCCACCGAAACCAAAATTGACCTCCGAGGCTAAACGGGCGCGCGGGCATTCCCTGGCCATACTCGACGAAATGGAGGAAATCCTTAAGGAACATTATTACGATCCGAAGTTCCGCGGCATTGAGCTAAAACCCAGACTCGAAGCGGCGAAGGCAAGAGTAAAGACACTGGAATACAATTTTCAGATGTACCGCGTACTGGTGCAGGTCTTGATGGAGTTCAACGACTCACACACACGGATGATACTGCCGCCCCGAAGCGACTATTTTCAATACGGCCTATCGTGGCAGATGGTCGGGGACGATTGCTTCGTGACTGGACTGAAAAAGGCCAGCGACGCCTCAGCCCAGGGCATAGGGCTTGGCGACCAGATAATGATGATCGGCAAATTCAAACCAACGCGGAACGATCTGTGGAAGATCAATTACCTGATTTACAGACTTGATCCCGCAAAAACACTCGATTTGAAAATCCGTACACCGGACGGCGCGGAAAAGGCCCTGACCATCAACGCAAAAACCCAGACCGACAAGGAATTCCGCGCCGAACTAAAGGCGAGGAAAGACAGGGACAAATACGAGCCGTTTAAGTGTCAGGAGATCGATAGATCTGTGGTAGCGTGCAGACTCGATTCGTTCGTCGTTGAAAAGAGCGATATCGACAAGATGATGAAAGTGGCAGCCAAGTACCCGAAACTGATACTCGATCTTCGGGGCAACGGCGGCGGCCTTGTTTCAATTGAGGAATACCTGCTCAGTTTCTTTTTCGACCGGCCCGTAAAGATCGCCGATTTCGTCACCAAAACCAAAACTGAAGTGAGGATGACAAAAACGATTGATGTGAGTAAGCAGTACAAGGGCGAGGTTGCCGTGCTGATCGACTCTCAATCGGCTTCGGCGTCCGAATTAACGGCTAAGGTTTTGCAATTGGAAAACCGGGCGAAAATCTATGGCGACTACAGCATGGGCAGCGTGATGACCAGCATTACGGTTCCTTTCCGCAGAGTGATGAGCCTTTTGTCTGATTCCGCCATCATCAGGGTCGGGATGAGCGTGACCGTTGCGGATGTCATCATGCGTGACAGATCGCGCCTCGAGCGAGTCGGTGTTACCCCGGATGAAGTTCTCCAGCCGACCGGCTTGGCCCTTAAGATGAAGGCGGATGCCGTGTTAGCTTATGCGGCCTCAAAATACGGCTCACAGCTAACGCCGGAGCAAGCTGGTAGATACCATTTCATTACGGAAAAAGACGAAGACGGCGATGACGCGGACGGTGGAGAAAAGTAATATTCTCGTCACGCTTGACAGGCCTCGCGCCTTGAGGCCATTATCTTAGGTAATATTCGTGGTGAGTTAATGCGACTTGCGACCACGTTAAATAAACCGCTAAACAGCTGAAAGACAAATTGGTATTAAAAAGTCTCGCTGTTTTGGCGAGACTTTTCGTTGTTCGACAAACTTTAGTTTGTCGTTTATTCAACAAACTGAAGTTTGTTGGACAGTGTCTTATGAAAACCTTTCGCGAGCTTCTCGATTCCGACGGCATCTACGTTTTTGATGGAGCGGTCGGGACGCGTCTTTATGACAAGGGTATTTACATCAATCGCAGCTACGACGAGCTGAATATTGCGGCACCGGATCTGGTGCGCGAGGTTCATGAAGAATACGTCGCGGCTGGGGCGGACATCATCGAGACTAACTCGTTTGGTGCGACTCGTCACAAGCTTCAGCCGTACGGCCTCGAGAGCAAACTCCGAGAGATTAATATTGCGTCGGCGCGTATTGCCCGAGAAGCGGCGGGCGATAAGGCTCTCGTTGCGGGTGCAATTGGGCCGCTTGGTTTGCGGATCGAGCCGTTTGGTCCGACATCGTTTGACGAAGCAAAAGAAATGTTTAAGGAGCAGACCGAGGCATTGTTGGACGGCGGCGTTGATTTGTTCATCCTTGAAACATTTTCCGATCTCGAAGCCATCGAACAAGCCATTCGTGCGGTGCGTGAACTCACCGATCTGCCAATCGTCGCGCAGATGACGATTCAGATGGATGGCAAGACCGTATTTGGAACTACGCCCGAGGCTTTTACGAAGAAGCTCGACGAACTGGGAGCGGATGTGATCGGTTTGAATTGCGGCATGGGCCCGAACCACATCCTGACGGCGCTCGAGAAAATGCGAGCCGTGACTAGCCGGCCGTTGTCGGCGCAGCCAAACGCGGGGTTGCCGCGCGATGTTCAGGGCCGTCAGTTTTATATGGGATCGCCTGAATATATGGCCGAATTCTCGCGGAGGTTTGTCCAGGTCGGTGCAAAATTTGTCGGCGGCTGCTGCGGCACCACACCCACGCATATAAAACTCATCGCGGACGGCGTTCGCTCCATCAGCCCACGCGTGACGGCGAGGGCTGTCAGAAAAAACGAACCGGTTACCGTCGCGGAACTGACACCAGACGATGTGCAAGTTGTTCCGTCGGAGGAGCGTTCACGATGGGCGGCCAAAATAGCTCGCGGCGAATTCGTAACATCGGTCGAGGTGCTGCCGCCAAAAGGCTGCGACGCGCAGAAGACGCTTGATTCGATTCGTTTGCTAAAGGATGCGGATGTTGACGGTGTAAACATCCCGGACGGCCCTCGTGCTCAAACGCGTATGTCCGCCCAGGCGACCGCCGTTCTTGTCGAACGCGAGATCGGCATCGAGGCCGTCCTGCATTACTGCTGCCGTGACCGAAATCTGCTCGGAATGATGTCAGACTTGCTTGGCGCCGCCGCGCTCGGATTGCACAATCTGCTGATAATCACCGGCGACCCGCCAAAGATGGGTCCTTACCCCGACGCGACCGCCGTATTCGACATCGACGCCATCGGTTTGACCAACATGGTCAATAAGCTCAACCACGGCCTCGATCTCGGCAACAACCCGATCGGCCGCCCGACGGCATTTTCGATTGGCGTTGGCGTTAATCCCGGCGCGGTGAATATGGAGGAGGAAATCCGCCGTTTCGAATGGAAGGTCGAGGCCGGTGCGGAATATGCGATCACGCAGCCGGTTTTTGACACCGAGCAGCTTCGCCGCTTTTTGAAAATGATCGAGCATGTGCGAATTCCCATCGTCGCCGGCATCTGGCCGCTGGTCAGTTTTCGCAATGCCGAGTTTATGCACAACGAAGTACCCGGCGTCGAAGTCACGCCCGAGATCCTGGAACGCATGCGTGTCGCCTCTGACAAAGATAAAGAAACGGCCCGCGAAGAGGGTATCACCATTGCCCGCGAGTCGCTGTTAGAGGTCTGCGATGTTATTCAAGGCGTGCAGGTTTCCGCGCCGTTCGGAAACGTGAAATACGCGCTGCAGGTTTTTGAAGTTTTAGATGAATTCAAAAGTTCAGAGTCGCCAAAGGCGACCAACATTAAAGCCTAGCGAGAATCGCTAGTGTGCTGTCTCTATTAGACCTTTACAATGGTTTACTTTTTTCAATATTTCCTCAGCTTTCTTGGTCCATTTGAAAGGTTTGGGATTTTGATTATTTAGTCGAATAAATTCTTTTATTGCGTCAATGAGTTCGGTCA
>JANPCJ010000378.1:0-1750 GCA_031430895.1 Chloracidobacterium sp.
GAACGACCCAAATGACAGTCAGGAAGGCGGGCTTGCCCCCGCTCTTCGCTTCCTTTTCAGTCGGCCGCTACGGTTAGCGTTTCCGATATCGCCGGTCTTTCTCATACATGCCGAGCCCATAATTGCGGCCCTTCCAGTTAACGCCGGTGCCGATGACGCCTTTGACGCCGATCTCGGCGCCTTTGGAGGGGACATTGCCATCGGTGACAATTACCCAAATCGAACCGGTGCCGTCGTCTATTTTATAGGCTCCGCCGCCATATCTTGTGCCGGGGATCGATAAGCCGTAGCTGTCTTTGACCACTCCGGCGATGGCGACCTCTTTGTCGTGATATTTGCCGGGATTCGCTTCAATTTCCCCAATACTCTTGCGCTCCGGGCAGGCGGTCGTGAACAAACCGACCATCGCGACGGTTACAAACAATGCGGCCGTTGTAAATATCTTCATTTTTTTCCTCATTAGTCCGAAAGATAGGGGAAGAGGGTTTTCAATCGTTAAAGATTCCAATACTAGCTCAAAGTTTGCCATATTTTTTTATTTCTGCGATGCTTGAGGCGATTTCTTCTTCAATTAGCCACCGCATGTCCGAAGTCGTGAATAATTTTCTGAGCGCCGGAACGTCGATCGATCATTTGTCCGGAGCCTCGGAATACTGGCATTTCGACGCTCTCTCGGATGATGGCCGGGAAGCTCTGATTGTGACCTTCCACAATAACTACGCATTTTCTCCACGGTTTTTTCGAGAGGCGAAGCAGAACGGTTCGGCGCCGAGCAAGCGGTTTCCGGCGGTCACATTTACCTATTCGGTCGATGGGAGAATCGTCCTGCGGGCCGTAAACGAGTTCACCGCCGGAGAATTTCCAAATAACCGCGAGCGATGCACGATTGGAAAGTCCTCGTTCGAACAGACTTCCGCGGCCTACGGTTCTGGATTTATGCTCCACATCGATCTGCTCACGGCGAGGAAATGCCGTCTCGAAGCTGATCTCGAATGGGTGACGATCGAGACCCGGGATTCCCGATCTGCTGGTGACGATTCCGCCGCAAGGAGCATCGTCGTGCCCCGTTCGGATGTCAGCGGTCGGATTATGCGGATCGGACGGCGGGGACTGACGCAGAAGGTATTTAATTTTCGCGGCACCGGCTATCACGATCACGTCCAGGGCGGCGACCTTCTCGAGAACGCCGCAGCGAGGATATTCGGTCGGGCACATTTTATCGACGCAACGGCGATTTTCGAACGCCGGGATAAAGAGGAATCGCGTGTTGTGATCTGCCGCGACGGCGTTATGACGGAGCGGAACGCTAAGATGGAGGCACAAAGCTACAGACGCGACCGCTACGGGCTGTCGTTTGCGCAAAGGCTTTCATTCGTTACGGACGACAACTTGCGGGTTCGTGTCAAACCGCTTATAGCAATCGAGTCTGGATTCTTTAAGAAGACGATGACCAGCGAGATCACTCTTATGCTTCGTGATGGGAAACCACGCAAAACGACCGGTATTGTCGAGTTTACGACGCCGGGCCGTATGAAAAATGGCGTATTCAGATGGCTTTCCGACTTACGGATCGGCAAAAACGGCAGATCGCCGCTGTTTTAATTACTTCAACCAAGTCGCACGGCCGTTCCATAAGCTAAAACCTCGGTCGCGCCCTGGGAAAACTCGGTCGCGTCGTAACGCATTCCGATAATGGCGTCGGCGCCGATCTCGTGAGCGTGCTGCACCATCCGGTTGAAGGCTTCCATCC
>JANPCJ010000379.1:0-9245 GCA_031430895.1 Chloracidobacterium sp.
CGGCGAAATTGTCGACCGTGTAGATGCGTTTAAATTCGATCTTCTCGCGCAGACGCGGCAGATTCATTTCTATTTCCATCAGGGCAAGAATATTGTCGGCATAACCTTTTTTTTCGGTCTCCGACATTTTAAGATCCGACGCTATCGGGACAAGGACAAAGAGGTTCTCTTTCCCATCGGGAGCAACGGTCGGATCGGTCACGCTAGGCGCGCAGACGTAGAGCGATGGCTCGTCGGGCAAGCATGGGTTTTTGTAAATGTCGTCAAAGTTCCTTCGCCAGTCTTCGCTGAACAGAAGGTTGTGATGAATCAGGCTAGGCAATTTTCCTTTCACGCCGAGGTACATTATAAAAGCCGACGGCGCCATTACGCGTTTTTGCCAGTATGTTTCGGAATATGTTTGCGAGCGGGCGTCGAGAAGTTTGGTTTCGGTAAACCACATATCGGCGTTCGAGATGACGATGTCGGCATCGATCTCCTCACCGTCGTTTAGACGAACGCCGGTTGCCTTTCCATCTTTGACAATAATCTGTTCAACCGCCGAATTTGTCCGCAAGACCGCCCCATGTTTTTCGGCAATATTCGCTAGGGCCTTTATCAACTCATAAAAACCGCCGCGTGGATAAAATACTCCTTGATTAAAATCCATGTGCGACATCAGGTTATACAAGGCCGGGGCTTCGTAGGGCGAGGTGCCGAGAAACACCATCGTGTATTCCATAACCTGCCGCAATTTGCTCGATTTGAAGAATTTCGAAACAAAACGATGCATAGTCGAGAAAACAGATAGCTTTTGCCCCTCCGTCATCACGCGTTTGTTGAAAAAATCAAAAATCGAGTCGTAATTCTTAAACATGAAACTCTGGGTAGCGACTTCATATTGATATTTCGATTGTTTAAGGTACGTGCGCAATTTTTCACCCGCTCCCGGCTCGATAGCTTCAAAAGTGGCCGCGTCTTTTTCGATGTCGGAATTAATATCCAGGCTCTCGCCGCTGTTTCGAAAAAAGATGCGGTATGACGGCGATAACCGTTCGAGTTCCAGATGATCTTCAACCTTTTCGCCGACAAGGTTGAAATAATGTTCAAAGATGTCCGGCGCGAGATACCACGACGGGCCCATGTCGAATTTGAAGCCTTCGTGTTCAAATATATTGGCACGGCCACCAAGGTCGAAATTCTTTTCTAGAAGCGTAACCTCGTAATCTTTTTTGGCAAAAAGACCGGCGGCCCCAAGACCGCCGATTCCCCCGCCGATGATAACTACCTTTTTATTCATAGACTGGGCCGCAGGCGCCCTCGCCTGCAACGCCGGTTCTTCCGGCGTGACGTAGATGATTATTTCTCAACTTGAATGACCACCACGCTCGTCAGCGTAAGAAGGACGCTTGCAGGCGAGGGCGCCTGCGTTCCAGTCGTTTTCACTCATAAACCCCGGCCAGCGCTTTCATCGACAACCATACTTTCTGCCGAAAATTTGTGCGAACGCGACCCTGGTACACATTGTAATTGACGCGCTCGACTTCGGCTAAGATCGCTTTATAGAGGACATACGAGACACGCACGGCGAGTCGGCCTCGCCACGCCAGCATTGGAATCCCCGGAAGCGCTTCTTTATAGACTTCACGATTACGTTCGATCTGAAACCTCATAAACTCAATGAACCTCTCGTCGTGAATCCGCCCCGAGATATCGTTGTCGGTCAATCGAAACATTCGCATCTCATCCTGCGGCACATACACGCGGCCCAATTCCTCGTAATCTTCGCGAATGTCACGGAGGAAATTTGTAAGTTGAAAAGCGTAGCCAAGTTTTAGAGCGTGGGGAAAAGCCGCCTCGGACGAATAGCCGACGATGCGTGTGACCATCAGCCCTATGACGCCGGCCGAGCCGTACATGTATGCCTCGAGTTCGGCATAGTTTTCGTAGCGATCACGCTCCTCGTCCATGAACATGGAACGCAAAAAAGCCTCTCCTTCCGCGACCGGTATCTTGTATTTGCGAAACGTGTGAACAATCGCGTTCATGATAGCGTCTTCGCTAGTTCCCGCTTCCACAGCGACCAGCCACCGTCGGCGCCAGTCCTCAAGTTTTGAGAGTGTCTCGCTCTTTCCCTCTTTCTCAGGGTCGTCGACGATCTCATCCGGTATGCGGGCAAAGGCGTAAAGAGCATAGATGCCTTCCCGCGTTGAGCGCGGAAAAAATTGGGTCGCGAAATAAAAACTCGTCCCGTACCTGCGAGTTATCTTTCTGCACCTCTCGATACCAGCGTCGAGAAACACTTGGTTCTCGATGTCTTGTGAGTCTTCTTTCATCGGTACCAACGGTAACGGCCCGCTACGGTTTCGTGAACAAAGGTGTTTCGCCCGGTACGCCGATCTGGATTCATCTCCGCGAGTCTATTTCATCGGTCAAAAGAATGATGGCTGTTCGCTGTGTTAGAATCCGTTTAGACGAACTATTCGAATATGCATTTCTTACGCAAAGAAGAATGTATGCTCAATTGAAGCTCATTTTGTTCAATGGCAGCCAAGTATAACACCGTTACCAGTGAGCTTTGGCGTTTCGCCGGGCGGCACAGGCCAAGCATAGAAAAGAGTCTGCAAGAAACCCTGCCGCTGGCCCCGGCATTTATCGAGACGCGTTTTAATGAGGCGGTGCGTTATGCCGTCTTTCCGGGCGGCAAGCGGCTGCGGCCGGTTTTGACGATCCTCGGCACCGAGCTTTTTGGCGGCCGGGCCGACGGCGTTTTACATGCCGCGGCGGCCGTCGAGTTTATCCATACCAGCTCGATCATTTTTGATGATTTGCCCTCGATGGACAATTCGCCCAACCGGCGGGGACAATCATCGCTCCACGCAAAATTTGGCGAAGACCTTTCAATCCTGGTAGCGGTCGGACTGCTGAATTCATCATATCGTCTCGTCACCTCTGATAGAAATAATAATCCCGGTCGCTCCCTTGACGCGGTCCTCGAAATCGTTGATTGCGTCGGGCCGGCCGGCATGGTTGGTGGCCAGGCGGTCGACCGGATGCTGTCGGGCACATTGGAATGCCGAACATGCGCCGTGGATAAATTTGGTCAAATTCAAAATCTAAAAACATCTTCGCTCATCAGACTGGCCCTGCGGCTCGGAGCAATTATGGCGGGGGCACGGAACAGCGATCTCGAAAACCTGACGCGGTTTGCCGAGTGTCTGGGCCAGGCTTACCAGATTAGCGACGACATAATAGACACCAACCAGGATGCTTCGTTGAACGGAAACGGGTTTGCACCTCCATCGTCAGACGGTCTTCTTCATGCCGTCGCTCAAGCAAAAACGATGTTGACATCGAGTTTTGACGAATGCGATGCCCGCGAATGCCTCAGCCAATTGGTCGACTATGTTGCGGAGCGCAGATCTTGATGACAAGGACGCTCTCGTCAAAAACAATATACGAAGGGAAAATAATAGAACTGCGTCTCGACCGGATTCGCGAGGGAGAGGTCGAATATGATCGCGAGATCGTCGCACACAAAGGCAGTGCGGTGATCGTTCCCGTTTTCGACGACAAAACTGTGGCATTGGTCCGGCAATATCGGCACGCGGCAGGAAAATACCTGCTCGAAATTCCGGCTGGCTCGCTCGATGAAGGCGAATCGCCGGAAACCGGCGCGGCGCGTGAGTTGGAAGAAGAGATAGGCGTCACTGCCGCAAAATTGGAAAAGATCGCCGAATTTTATGTCTCGCCCGGATTTTTGACCGAGAAGATGTTTCTTTTTCTTGCCACCAAACTCACCGAAACAACTCAAAATCTCGAATCCGATGAATTGATAGTTATCGAACGCCTCACATTCCCCGAAATCTTTGACCTTATCCGAAATGGTGAAATTGCGGATGCAAAGACGATTGTCGGGCTGTTGATGACCGGTCCACTCTTTGGTTTCGTATTTTCCTAATAAGACTTTGCCACGAATGCACGAATGTTTTTGCCGGGCCGACATCCCGTTCTGTCGCTGAAATGCTCGGCTAATTGCGTTCCCGACTTGACCCAGCAGGGCATTTTCGATATCCTGTCAGTTCGCGATTTTGCGGATATTTCTATCAGTGTGTGCATATGAGTACTTATTTTCCAAGCGGGAAGGGTTTAGCGGAAAACAGAAAATGGATGGTCGTTGATGCCAAGGGCAAAACTGTAGGCCGCTTGGCGACGGAAGTGGCAAGGATTTTGTCCGGCAAGAATAATCCGGCATGGACGCCGTTTTTGGACATGGGCGACCATTGTGTCGTGATAAACGCCCGTCACGCTGTCTTTACAGGTGCGAAGGACGATCAGAAAATATATTACCGCCACACGCTTTATCCCGGCGGTCTGCGTGAGACTACCGTAAAGGAAATGTTCGAAAAGAAGCCTGAAAAGGTTATCGAACTTGCCGTTCGCGGCATGCTGCCGAAAACAAAGCTCGGCAAAGCGATGGGAAAGAAATTGAAGGTCTATGCCGATGCCGAACACAGGCACATCGCGCAGAAACCGGAGGCAGTGGAATTGTAAAATTCCACATTCCAAATTCCAGATTGATTTTTTGAATCTGGAATCTGGAATCTGAAATTTTGAATAACAGAGTTATGGCAGACATCCAATATTACGGCACGGGCCGCAGAAAAACATCGACAGCACGGGTTTACCTTCGGCCCGGTTCGGGAACGATTACGGTAAATAAACGTGAATTTAATTCCTACTTCCCTAACGAAGCGTTGCAGATGATTATTCGTCAGCCGCTGCGTTTGACGGAAACGACTGAGAAATTCGACATTCTTGTAAACGTCGATGGCGGCGGCACCGCTGGGCAAGCCGGTGCGGTTCGTCACGGTATCACGCGGGCGCTCATGGAATTCAATTCCGATCTTCGCCCCGCGCTTAAGAAAGCGGGGCTGGTCACACGCGATCCGCGTCAGAAAGAGAGAAAGAAGTACGGGCAGAAGGGTGCTCGTGCGAGATTCCAGTTCTCGAAGAGATAGTCATTGGTCATTAGTCCTTTGTCATTAGCTTTGCAACGGCGAAGGACGAATGACAAAGGACGAATGACAAAATCCATCGGTAAAGCCAATTGGTTCACAGGCCGCTTTACCGAGTACACAAACCAATAGGTCAGGAGAAATAAAGTTTTGGCAACAGTTACGATGAAAGAACTCTTGGAAGCGGGAGTTCATTTTGGTCACCAGGTACGCCGTTGGAATCCGAAGATGAAAGAGTACATCTTTGGCGAGCGCAACGGCATTTATCTTATCGATCTACAGAAAACGCAGAAACTTTTCCGCGACGCGTTGAATTACGTCACGGAATCGCTCACCGAGCGTCCGAACCAAAAGGTCCTCTTTGTCGGTACCAAGCGTCAGGCGCAGGAAGCAATCAAGGAAGAAGCGGAACGCTGCGGACAGTTTTACATCAACAGCCGCTGGCTCGGTGGCCTTTTGACAAACTACGAAACCGTCAAGAAGTCGATCAACAAGCTAAAAGAGATCGAAACGATGCGCGAAGACGGCCGGTTTGAGATGCTGACCAAGAAAGAGCGTCTCCAGCTCGACCGCGAACACGAAAAATTGATGAGGAACCTTGCCGGTATCAAGGAAATGAACGGTATGCCGGACATGATGTTCGTCATTGACGTTCGTAAAGAAGATATCGCGATCAAGGAAGCAAATCGTCTTGATATTCCCATCGTTGCGGTAGTTGACACGAATTGTTCGCCCGAGGGTATCGACCACGTCATTCCGGGCAACGACGACGCACTTCGCGCGATCAGACTTTTTGCTTCGCGAATAGCCGATGCGATCATCGAGGGCCGACAGGTTGGTACGGAAGGCCGCTCGGCCGATGTCGAAGTCGAAACCGGCGACGAGGTAGCGGAAACTCCGATCGTTGAGTCGCGAATTGCGATCCCCAAAGAATTTTTGACGCCGGATGATGTGGCTGAGATCGAATCGGCCGAACCGGATGAGGTCGCGGACGACGACGATGAGATTGCGGCGGAAAATACCGAAGAAGCGGGAACGCCTGCTCAGCCTGAAAATACGGCCGAATTGCCGGTCGCCGAAACAGCACTCGAAACCGCCGAAGTGATCGAGCCGGATTCGGAAGATGGCTCGACCGAGGAAGACAAAGCGAAGACGGAAGAAGCGGTCGCAAGCTAGTTCAACATTTTTACTTTTTTTGAAAGCGTAGCTCTTTTCCGTTCGCCGGTGACGGGCTACGCTTTTCTACAAACGTACATCAGGCTGCCAAGCCTGTTGATCAACGCGAAAAACATTTCAGGACGCACGGAAACGCGCGACTTGATCGACAGACTAACAGACTGTCGTACACAGGAGAATTTATGGCAGAAGTTACAGCAAGTGGAATTAAGGCGTTGCGCGAAAAAACGGGCGCGGGAATGGTCGATTGTAAGAACGCTCTTGTCGAAGCAAACGGCGACGAGAGCGCGGCGGCGGACATCCTCCGCAAAAAAGGCATGGCGACGGCGGACAAAAAATCGGGCCGTGTCACCGCCGAAGGCGCGGTTGGGTCGTATATTCACATGGGCGGAAAGGTAGGCGTTTTGGTTGAGATCAATTGCGAGAGCGATTTCGTCTCGCGCGGTGAGGAATTTCAGCAGCTTGTAAAAGACATTGCAATGCACATCGCCGCGACCGATCCGCGTTACGCAACCCGCTCGGAAGTGCCGGCGGCAGATCTTGACAAAGAGCGCGAGATATTGCTGGAACAGCTCAAAAACGATCCGAAAAACGCGGGTAAGCCCGAAGAAGTTCTCGGGAAGATCATCGAAGGCCGCCTGAATAAGTTTTACGAGGACAACGTGCTCGTCGATCAGCCGTTCGTCAAAGATCCGTCGAAAACCATCGGTGAGCTTGTTGCCGAAAAGATCGGTTCGATAAAAGAAAATATTACGATCCGCCGCTTCGCCCGCTTCAAAATGGGTGAGGGCATCGAGAAAAAAGTGGACGATTTCGCCGCCGAAGTCGCGTCGATGATCGCCTAAAAACAGTTCCGAGCGTAAAGGTCCGAGTTCCGAGTTGCTTTTCAATTCTTAACTTGGAACTTGAAACTTGGAACCTGGAACTAGTCAGATGAAGCCAGCTTTCAAACGTATTCTCCTAAAACTTTCGGGCGAGGCCCTGATGGGATCGCAGAATTACGGCATTGATACGAAGGTGGCGGAGGCGGCGGCGAGAGAGTTGAAAACGGTACACGATCTTGGTATCGAGATCGCAATCGTGGTCGGCGGCGGGAATATTTTTCGCGGCGTTTCAGAGTCGGCGGGGAATATGGACCGCGCCGCAGCAGACTATATCGGTATGCTCGCGACTGTGATGAACGCGGTTGTTTTGCAGGATGCTTTGGAGCATGCGGGTGTTTATACCCGCGTGATGTCGGCGATCGATATTCCGCAACTGGCCGAGCCTTTCATCCGCCGTCGGGCGGTCAGACATCTCGAAAAACAGCGTGTCGTGATCTTTGCGGCCGGAACCGGTAACCCATATTTTACCACCGATTCGGCGGCTGCCCTGCGTGCTCTTGAGATAGAAGCCGAGGTTATACTTAAAGGCACCAAGGTTGACGGCATTTACTCGGCTGATCCGATGAAGGTGCCGGACGCGACAAAATTCGATAAGATCACCTTTCAGGAGGTTCTCGAAAAGAATCTGAAGGTGATGGATGCTTCGGCGATCTCCCTTTGCAAAGACAATGATTTGCCGATCATGGTTTTTGACATGCGAAAATCCGAGAATATAGTAAAGGCCGTGTGCGGCGATTTGTCGATCGGCACACTGGTCTCGAATTAATTATGAGCGCACAAGACGTAATTAAAGAAACCGGGCCAAAGATGGATTTGGTCGTCGAAGACTTCAAACGAAAGCTAACCAACATTCGCACCGGACGAGCGACGGTCGGATTGCTTGATTCGGTCTCGGTCGATTACTACGGCGTCCCCACACCGCTTAGCCAGATGGCGTCGGTGGCGGTGCCTGAGCCGCAGCTGCTGACCGTCCAGCCCTGGGACGCAACGCAGATGGCCGCAATCGAAAAAGCGATAATGGCTGCAAATCTCGGTTTCAATCCGTCAAACGACGGAAAGATCATCCGCCTTTCGGTGCCAGCTCTAAACGAAGAACGACGACGCCAGTTCGCCAAACAGGCCCACGAGATAGCGGAGGAACACCGCATCGCCGTCCGCAATGTCCGCCACCATTCCAACGATCTGCTAAAGAAAATGTTAAAGGAGAAGGAAGTCTCAGAGGACGAAGAACGCGGTGGCCTCGAAGACGTCCAGAAACTCACAAACACCTACATCGCCAAGATCGACGAACTTTCGAAAAATAAAGAACACGAAATAATGAGCGTCTGACGGAGCAACAACCCATACTCATTGTCCTTGGCGGAGCAAACGGTAGCGGGAAGACTACGCTGGCGAAAGAGTACATCTTTGTCGAAAATCTTCCTTACCTCGGGGCCGATCAGATCGCCTACGAGCTGAATCCGAAGGATGTCGAGAGCGTGGCCATCAGGGCGGGTCGTCTTTTCATCCAAAAGATAGCGGAACGGATCGAACGAAAGGAGTCCTTTATTGTTGAATCTACCCTTTCCGGGCTCAGTCTGGGGAAGTGGATTTCAAGAGCCCGGGACGCCGGATATCACGTTGCGATTCTGTTCGTGTTTTTGGACTCCGCCGATATTTGTATTCAACGCGTCGCGGCTCGTGTCACAAAGGGTGGTCACCATGTTCCCGATGAAGACGTGACCCGTCGGTGGACGCGCTCCAATCAGAATTTCTGGAGCACTTACAGAACGCTTGCTAACGAGTGGTCATTATTTAATAATGGCGATGAGGGGATTGTTCAAATCGCCGCCAGCGGCGATGAGAATATGGTAATTTTGGATGAAGGGAGGTTCGAAAAATGGCAAGAAATGTTAAAAGTGTGATTACTGAATCCTGCATTAGCCAAACGCGGCTTAGTGAGATTGTCCGCCACCAACGAATCGCTGATGCCGCCGTGCACAAGGCTCAAGAAGAGAACCGCCGTCTCGGCATTCCTAACTGGTATTCCATAAACGGCGAGATCGTTAGCGATATTCAGCTTGCTGCGAGGAAGAACGGAAAGAAGTAGGTCTCACATGGGTGACGCGGGGCGAAGGCCGGCGGAGCCTTCCGATCTTAGATACTGCCGGTTTTCTATAACCGAGCGAATCCCATCAAAGGCTTGATT
>JANPCJ010000380.1:0-2208 GCA_031430895.1 Chloracidobacterium sp.
GAAAAGGTCAGGACTGCGATCCTGCGACTAAGAGAGGCGGGACTTGGCAACCGCCGTATGCGTCACGTTTCGTCTTACGTGCTTTATAACTACAAAGATAAGCCCGACGATCTCTTTGAACGCGTCCGTGATCTCTTAGCGTGGGGCGTTGCCGCGTATCCGATGCGTTACCAGCCTATGAGCGGTGAATATGCGTTTGAAAAGGATTCTTATGTCGCGCCGTCTTGGACGCTAGAGGAACTTGAAATGGTCGCAAAAGCCCGTCGTGTGATCGGTTTTGGTGGAGCATTCCCGCCGTATGAAGGGCTGCTAAAAAAATTCGAGGCTGCCAGCAATTTTCACGAGGCATTTGAGTTACGGCCAAACGGAAAGCCCGCGCCGGAATTTAGCGCAAAACGTCGCCCGAAATCAGTACTGGACGGATTCGAGTTAAAAGAATTTGCGTGGGATATGTTGAACTTAGGCCAAGATCATCAATTTCCTATCCACGCCTTAAAATAAATCTTTTTGTAATACAAAAAAGACTTGACATCTAAATACTTATCACGCCGATCCGTTTACAGCCCGACGAGCGCGAGCGATACGTGAAGGCCGCCAATGCCGCCGGTTTTTCACGTTCAGAATGGATGCGACAAACTGTGACTGAGGCTGTGAAATCATAGGAATGTTCGGCGTAGAAACCTTAATAACTCAGCAGGAGGAAGGAAGCTCTCAAACGGATGGGTGTTGCGGTGACTTGGCTCACATGGAGCGGGCCGGTTACGTGGTTATTGATGGCGAGTGGTTAATGCTCGGCGTGGAAGCGGAATCCCGCAAGGACTTTCAGAGATTCAATATTAGCTTTTGCCCCGTATGCGGAGCGGTTATCCGCATCAAACGCCGTGCCACTTGAAATTCAAATTAGGACACTACCAGCAAGGGCGATACACGCGACTTGACCGTTATCGCCCTTGCTTACGCGCGAGCTTGTGCACCGAAATTTAAGGCTGGTTTTTGCTTTGGCGTTTTGTTGGCTTTGGTTTCGCCGTTACAGAAGGTTGAAAGAATTTTGCCGCGATGTTGTTTCCGCCCGAGCCTCTGATTTCAAACTCGACGTTTTTTGCGATCTTTCCGTTTAGATACAGGTCTACGCGATATTTTCCAGGTGTCCATTGACCATCCGGCCGGCCGCTAAAGTTGACCCGGTTTTGGCCGTCCGTTGTCGTATAGCTGGCCGTGACGACCTTTGTTTCGGGTTTGACGCCCGACACGCTGACGGCGACGAAGTTCATTTTCACAACCGTTTTCGCGGCGGATTCAAGAAGTATCACACAATATATCGGTACATCCGTCGTCCGAAATTCCGTCACCTGCTCGCCAGCCTTGCCATTGCCGTTATCTTTGGCCAGATAGATCTCTTCGACGGCCGGCGGCGGGGACGGCTCAACTTGGGCAAATGACGCAGTAATGGCTAGAACGGCGATAAATAGGGCGAATGTAGACTTCACGGTTTACTCCTGGGAAACTGATTATCTATTTGAACCGCTAACGTCCGAATAAGTTGCATCCCGCGCGAAACTAAATCTTGGCAGAAGAGGCGTCTGAAAGCTTGGTTATTGGCGGCCATTTTTTCAATTCGAGCGTTTTTTTGAGGCTCGAAGGTTATTTCTTTGGTCGAAGAAAAAAGGAAAAAGGTTTGCGACGACGTTTAGTGCAACTGTTGCGGCCCGCGGGCATCTTCTCCTGGGCATCTCATGGTGCCACCTTGGCCGGATAGTTCTTCTTGGCGTAGGCCAGCTTTTGCCTGATCTTCGGGGCCACCGTTTTATCTTTCAAGCAAGCGTTGATCTCATTCATACCCCGCCGTAAACGACGGGGCTATGACTGAAGAAGGCTGCTAAAGCAGCCTCACGAATATTTCTTATGAACGTACAAGAACAGATCAGAGAGCATATTGCGAGTCATCCGGAACCAAAACGCAGTGAGATGCAACAGTTGCATAACCTCATTTTGGGAGTAAATCCAGGATGTAAATTGTGGTTTCTCGACGGCAAAGATTTGATCGGTAAGGTCGTTTCTAATCCGGATATCGGGTACGGGTCTCGCGACCATAAATACGCCGATGGGACGATCCGTGAGTTCTACCAGATCGGCCTGAGCGCGAATAAAACCGGGATCTCTGTCTACATCCTCGGTATCGAAGACAAAAAATACCTGGCTGAAACATAC
>JANPCJ010000381.1:0-2100 GCA_031430895.1 Chloracidobacterium sp.
CTGCCCCCGCTCTTACCTCGCCGCATTCCCCATCCTGCACCAGCCCAGTCCACTCAAACCGCTCGATCCACCCCGCCCGGTGTTGCCCGCGTTCGAAACGGCTGTACAAAATCCGACGGTGAAAATCATGATGCCCAAGCACGCGCATTTCCTTCTCAATCAACTCATGATGCCGTCCCTCATACTTCAAATACAGCTCACGGCTGTCGTCGATTCTTTGTTGTTTTGTTTGATTGTCAATACTCATATCAGAATACGCAACGAATGTATCATACGAATCGCTCAATGTCAAGACATATTTTCATAGATAAGACAGCCGATAGCGTCCTGATCTGTGGTGCTAGAGACTACAGGTAGTTCTACTTTGTGAACTTTGTGTCTTCCTTTGTGTGTTTTGTGCTAGGGATAAAGCGTTTAAGCACCAAAGAACACAAAGAAAAGACACAAAGAACATGAAGGATCGATTCACCACCAAAGATCAGGACACTATCAGACATCCGGCCGCTTGATTTCGACATTGGCAGCTTCATGCGCGTTACAAAACGCGTCCCCGCCGCCTTGCAATCGTGAAAATGCGGGTATATAGTTCCGATACCGTGAAAATCCGGGTGAATCTTAGCTCCCGCGGGCAGTTCATCGCCGCAACGCAGTTTTCCCTGCGACCAGGCGAACTGCGCTATGACAACCGTCTCGTTGGAGGTGAAATTCGGAATGCTACCCAGAACGACTTTGCCATTGCGCGCCTGCTTTCAAACGGAACGGTTGATTCGACTTTTGGTGCTAACGGTATCGCGACGGCAAACATCTCCAACTCCGGCGAGGAGTCAAGGTCCCTTATCCTGCAGCCTGACGGCAAGATAGTGCTCGGTGGCGAGGCCGTTTACTCCGGGCGCGGTTATGACTTCGCCCTTGCTCGCTATCAAAGCAATGGAGCTTTGGATATGACGTTTGGAAACGCCGGTCAGGTAACCATGGGTATTTTCGCACATGAGGTCCTACACGGGATGACGCTACAGCCAGACGGAAAATTGGTAGCCGTGGGTTTTTCGGGCGGAATAAGTTCAAGTACGCTTGCGGGGGCTGTGGTTGCAAGATACGAAACTGGTCTCCAGTTGGTAACGACTCCTGTCACGGTAGGCGGGAGGGTTTCGACACCGACCGGCCTTGGCCTTCGAAATGCGGTGGTCGCAATCACCGACTCACAGGGCGTCAGACGAACCGCCACGACCAGTTCATTCGGGGTTTATTCGTTCGACAATGTCCAGACGGGCGGGACTTATATTATAGGTGTTTCCTCTAAACGTTATCGCTTTGCATCGCGGAATTTGCTGGTTAACGACAACCTGACGAACGTGGATTTTGTGGGGCTTGAATAGTGTTTCCGTATCAGGTGAAATGTGAACCGGTTTCTGACATCAGGTCCAAAACCTATGACTACTAAAATGAAACAAGCATTTGTATTGTGTTTATCCGGCCTTTCATTGGCAATATTCGATATCGCCCAGTACTCCTCTCGGACTTCGTTTTTATACGACAATTCCCATGCTGCAATTGCTGACAAATCGATCTCAAATCGAACACCCACGATTCAATTAGAGGGTCGCGGCAATCCATGGATCAACTTCCGCAACGGGCTCGATCCAATTTTTTCCTACACCGGCAACCCAGATGCCAGGCACATTGTCGAAAATGGCCAGGCTACCCCCAAAGCGATGGCGTCTGCCGATTTTTGATGAGGACGGCGTTCCCGACCTTGTCGCCGGTTATGCGAGTTCAAGCGGCGGCGTTCTGACCATTCATCGCGGAAATATTGATTCTATTCACCCGAACGCGCCCGAAGCCACGCAAAGGAAAGCCGACGGCAAGTTCGTTGACGCGCCGTTTCTACCTGAAGCAATGGCTGTATCATTGTCGGAAAGTGCGGATTACGTAGGGGCGGGAGATTTTGACGCTGACGGTCATTGGGATGTTTTGACGGCCGCGCACGGAAGCAGTTCGCTGTATCTGATGCGGGGCAATGGACGCGGCGAATTCGATATCGCAAAACAGTTCGCGCTCGAGGGCGTTGTAACTTCGTTCGCGACGGGCGAGATAAATCGG
>JANPCJ010000382.1:0-1726 GCA_031430895.1 Chloracidobacterium sp.
GTCAGGCCTGGTCAGGCCTGCATTAAATTGCATTTATTGGCATAGTATTGTTTGACCACTCGTGAGACGCGTGCTCAACCTTTTGTCATTCTCGTGACTGTGCCCCTGATCGGAACGACGTTATATCAAAACCCCTCAATAATGCAATCTCTGCAGGCCTGACCCCATTCCTCTGGAGGTGACCCGATTGGAATGGCCTGAGGCACCGGCATCGGTAGGGCGGACGCCTCGCGTACTCCGCCAATAAACAGCATCGGAACCAACAACGCGGCAAGCAGAAATGCGGCGAGTGAACGTGTAAAAACCAAACGAACAGAAATAATTCCCGGCATAAATCTCCAACCAAGAGCAACAGTCTTTAACAATCCTCTGAATAAAATTAGCCGGGAATTCCTGGGAACTTCTGTGGAAAGTTTCGTGAAGTCCAAAGCCGTTTTAGTAAAACCTGACCTAAAACAAACTCGTTGGGAGAATGTTCCGATCCAAATACCTCTTCCTTATCGAGGCAAGCAATAGAGATGCTTCGCGGTTGGTCACGAGTTGTCATTTATTTTCGCGCTTGTGAAAATAATTCAGCGGAGGGCGGACACTCTTGTCCGCCGGCTCTGCATTTTTTGATACGGGCGGACAGGAGTGTCCGCCCTCCGGCTCAGCTCTCGATCCTATAATTCGGGGCCTCTTTGGTGATTATGACATCGTGAACGTGTGATTCGCGGAGACCGGCGGAGGTTATGCGGACGAATTTGGCGTTTTGTTGGAGATCGGTGATGGATTTGCAGCCGGTGTAGCCCATGCCTGAGCGGAGGCCGCCGACTAGTTGGGTGACCATTTCGGCGACGGTGCCTTTGTAGGCGACCCGGCCTTCGATGCCTTCGGGGATGAACTTTGAGGAGGAGGTAACGCCTTCCTGGGAATAGCGGTCGCTGGAGCCTTTGTTCATCGCTCCTATCGAGCCCATGCCGCGGTACGTTTTGAAATTACGGCCCTGGAAGAGTATGACCTCGCCGGGAGCTTCCTCGGTTCCGGCGAATAGCGAGCCGATCATGACTGAGTCGGCGCCGGCGGCGATGGCTTTGGCGACGTCCCCGGAGAATTTTACGCCTCCGTCGGCTATGATCGGAACACCCGAGCCTTGGGCGGCTTCAACGCATTCGACGATGGCGGTGATTTGGGGCACACCGGCACCGGTGACGACGCGTGTTGTGCAGATAGAGCCTGGGCCGATGCCGATCTTTACTGCGTCAACACCGGCCGCGATTAGCATTTTTGTGGCTTCGGCAGTCGCGACGTTTCCGGCGATGAGTTCAACATCGGGGAATTGGGATTTGATCTTTTCGACAGCCTGAAGCACTCGCGAGCTGTGGCCGTGGGCCGTGTCGACGACGATTGCGTCGGCGCGGGCTTCGACCAGAGCGGCGGCGCGTTCCAGAAAATCGCCGGTCGCCCCGATAGCGGCGGCGCAGCGGAGTCTGCCAAGCTCGTCTTTGGCGGCGATGGGGAAGTTTATCGCTTTTTGAATGTCCTTTACCGTAATCAGCCCTTTTAGATGGCCGTTTTCGTCAACAACGAGCAGTTTTTCGATGCGGTGTTTTTGCAGCTTGACCTTTGCCTCGTCGAGCGTCGTGCCAACGGGAACCGTAACCAGCGGTTGCGGCGTCATTATTTCGGAGACCGGGATATCAAAACGCGTTTCGTATCGCAGATCTCGGTTTGTGATAATGCCGAC
>JANPCJ010000383.1:0-2221 GCA_031430895.1 Chloracidobacterium sp.
AAATCCGAGCACGCAAAACCATTCTCTGTACCGTCGTCCGAGCACGAACCCAAGCCTCAAGCGTTCGTCTCTGGTCTTCTGTCATAATCAAAGCGTCGGTTGGTTTCCACATGACTCCAACCATAGCATGAAAGACTCTACCTGTAAAGATATTACTGATACACTACACTAGGTGACACAAATTCCGTTGATGCCACAAGTCAGACCGCAAACGGGCTGCGGCTGAGTGACGCATTGGGCATTACTCTGACACACGCAGGCCGAAACTGCACCTAAGGAGCGGGGCGGGGCAACTATCGAGGCAATCACGGGCAGAGCAACCGCCGAAAGGAGTCCGATTCTTTTTAGCGCTTGTCGCCGCGACTGTCGCGCAAAGCGAGGTCGAACGGCTGTTGAGAGCAAACCGTTCTCACTCAACTGGTCAATCGCCAGCCAGACAAAATCTTCGGTTACTTTGCCGTTGCCGTCCTGTTCGAAATGGCGGACTATGTCGCCGATGGAATTTTTTCCGTCGCAGGCTTTCCAGATGAAGCCGGCGGACAGGTTTAGGCAGTGGGCCCTGTTTGTGTCGAGGTCATAAACGAGGACCTCGTCGAGCATCTCCTGCACGACGAGGCCATTTTGACGCGCTATTGGATAATTCATTCGCTTCCCCCTTGTAACATTGATTTTGTAAACAATGAAAAGAGTAGCAAAGATAGAACATCTTCGCTACTCTCAGAAACTCTAGACGGTTCCGATCTACGAGCAAACGCCGTTGTTGTTACACGTGGGTGATGGACAACCTCTGTTTGGTGTACATTGAGCGTTGCTGGTACAGGCGCACGACGCGGCAGCCATGGCGTTTTTCGGAGCCACAAGCGAAGCAATCACGGGCAGAGCAACCATCGATGCGAGGCCGATTGTTTTTAGGACCTGGCGACGGGATTGTCCCGCGAAACGCGGTGCGATCTTGCCGTCGAGCAGGCCGTTTTCATTTAGCTGGTCGATTGCCAGCCAAACAAAATCTTCGGTGACTTTGCCGCCACCAGTCGATTCAAATTGGCGGACAATATCGCCAACGGAATTCGAGCCATCGCACGACTTCCAAACTAAAGCGGACGATTGGTTTAAGCAATGAGCTTTATTGGTGTCCAAGTCATATACGAGGACCTCGTCGGGCATTTCTTGTACAACAAGGCCATTTTGACGGGCCATCGGATTATTCGGATTATTCATCTATCTCCTCCAAGCGAATTTATTATGCAAAATAAACTAAGCGTCAGTCAAACTCAATCGGCGTTTTAAGTTAGCGAAATTGAGAGATCAAAAAGCAATTAACGTAAGTGTACCTCAATTTACGTGTTTGTCAACGAAATTGAGCAAAGTTTTAACAAAATTTTCAGCGGTTCCTCTACGACTCGAAATAATTATTGCACGACTCGCAACATAATTCAAGACCTTAAGTGAAAATTCTGGCTTATATCGCAAAGAAAGTGCAAAAGGCATCATTTTTAACACTCCTTCGCCGGGCGTCAGCATTTTTGGCGACCAACGGGCGCCGGGTTTGTAACCGGTCAAAAGTATCATGCCGACGGGAACAGGCTCGGTGGCAAAGGTGCCGTTCAGTTCGGCGGGAGTCAATTCGTAGGGCGTATATCCCGCGTCGTCCTTCCTCATTGACAGCGGTCGGGCAAATGGATGCACCCGGCCGTGGGCGTCTAGTATGGCAAATTCGTCGGAAACATATACAGCCCCATTTTTAACCAACTCGGCCGTCAGCGTCGTTTTTCCCTGAAAGCTGTCGGCCGGCATTATTATGGCCTTTCCCTTCCAACTAACAACACCGGCGTGAAGAAAAACGCGATCGACGGCGTATTCGCCGATAGTGACGCGGATCATGCTGTCGAGAAATTTAAAGAACTTCCTCGCCGACCGACCGCGGGCTATCTCGTCGCCGTCAATTATCATCTTGTAGCGGCTGCCTTTTGCGAGCTGCAGGTCGAAACGATGATCGACCGATTTTCCGCGGATCGGCCGCAGGTCACCGAGCAGCGATTTGCGCGCGACCGCCTCGGCCCGGACGACGATTTCCGGTTCGCTGCTCGAAATCTCGACCCGGACGCCGTAGGATTCAAATCTGAATGCGGTGTCAATTTTTGCCGGAGTCTCGGATATTGTCATATATTAAGTAGTGGGATTCGATCAGTTTTTCGATGGTCAACAAAGAGCGGGGGCAAGC
>JANPCJ010000384.1:0-4976 GCA_031430895.1 Chloracidobacterium sp.
ATTTAGCCTAATAGAACACCCAGACGGAGTCGACGGATGGTCGAACTTTCTGCTGGTCAACACCCTGTTCGCCGTTCAGATCATCTACAGCTACTGGTGGTTTCGTTACTTCCGGTTCGGCCCCGTTGAGTGGGCATGGCGGTCGCTAACATGGTTTCGCGTTCAGCCGATGCTCTTAAGGAGAGATGAGCATGAATGACACGACCTTTCTAACCGGAATCGCGGTGGACGACCCGGTCGTCCCTTCATCAGCCTCCCCGGACGCCGGCCCGGTGCAGCCGCGCGAGCGCATGGTGCTCGTCGATGTGCTGCGGGGTTTTGCTCTGCTCGGTATTCTTCAGGTGAACTTCGATGGTCAGAACGCCAAAGATGCCCTGGACAACCTGCTCGAGTTTTTCGTTGACGGGTCGTTTATAGCAGCGTTCTCGTTTTTATTTGGCCTTGGATTCGCTATACAGCTAATCCGTTCGGAAGAGGCGAAGCGGCCCTTCATTTTGCGCTTCCTGTGGCGGACCCTGATTCTGTTCTTCATTGGGGCGACGTACTTTGTTTTCATTCGGCCCTACGTCATCATCACCGACTATGCGCTGCTTGCTCCCCTGCTGCTCTTCGTGCGCCGGTGGCGACCGAAGCTCATCCTTGCCCTCGCGGCGGCCGTCCTGGTGTTCTCGATGTCGCCCCGGTTACCGGAAGGGCACATATGGACTCGCGTCAATCCAGAGCAGGTTGAGACCGAGCGGCTGGGCGCGCAGTTGAACGCGGCGACCGCACAGGCCAACCCTCCGGGATGGTGTCAGATGATCCCCGGCCTCACCGACGCCTATCGCCAGAACATGTGCGGCAGGGCCGCGACGGTTAGAACACTGCTGACGCAGGAACTGGGAACCGTCCAATGGTGGAAGGGCCAGGCGGGTGTCCTATGCATGTTTCTGTTGGGTCTGTACGCCGGGCGTCGGCGCGTTTTTCGTGACGCGGCCGAGCACACCCGCTTCTTTGGATGGGTTGCGGGAATTGCACTGGCGTTCGGTCTGGCTGGCAGCTCACTCTATGTTTTCGGCGACTTCTTTTCCGAGAAGGGGATCGCCCTGCCAAAGTCGCTCGACAGCTGGCGCCTGGCCCAGTTGCTCGGCAATATCGGGATGTCGCTGTTCTATCTGGCGGGTGTCACGCTGCTCTTCACTCACGTTCACCTCGCGAGGCGAGTGCTTGCGCCGCTCGCCCATGTGGGACGAATGGCACTTACGAATTACCTCATGGGGTACTTGATCCTCATGACATTGCTCGGGGATGGTTTTGGCTTTGTGGTCCGGGTCGATAATTGGTTCAGCCTTCTCCTGGTCAACGCCTTCTTCGCCGTGCAGATCGTCTATAGTTATTGGTGGTTCCAATACTTCAGGTTCGGCCCCGTCGAGTGGGTCTGGCGGTCGCTGACGTGGTTCCGTTTGCAACCGATGCGCGTTGCGCGGCAGGCGCCGGCGGAATTAGGGGGCTGATGCCGGTTTGCGTCGCCTCCGCTTCAGTCAAGGTACAGCCTCATTGGCGCCAAAGTAAGGCGGTAAATGGTTTAGAATAAACATCTTATTGTCCCGGAGGGACAGACGATAATAGCCCAGCGATTCGTCGCTGGGTAAAACGAGCATATTATTTAGAGTCCCGGAGGGACGACAGATGCTTCCGACACCGATGTTCAGCCGTCCCGACGGGACTTCTACGGTGATTACGATTATCCCAGCGATGAATCGCTGGGCTATTGGCACATTGTCCCTCCGGGACATAAATCATCTACTTCGCTCGCTATCGTGTTGCCTTGCGATGCTCACGGCGATGTCGTGCGCCGGGTCGAACCCACCACAACTACCTCCGCCGGTCATCGGTGATGGACCGCATGGCACTGAGCCGATCGGAACCGTGCGGCAGATGTACGATGGGGCGCTGACGCCGGAGATGGCCGTCAACACTTTTCGGAACATCGACAGGCTGTTTCCGACGCGCAAGGTCGCCCGTGGTGTGATACCGAGGCCCTTGCCGGCGGCCGCGACACCGCTCACGACCGTGAGTTTCAACGACCAGGGCAAGCGCTATGATCTCGAGGACTATCTAAAACTGAACCGCGTCGCCGCTCTCCTCGTGATAAAGGACGACAGCGTGAAATTGGAGAAGTACCGGTTTGGGAATACCGAAAAAACCCGCTGGATGTCGATGTCGATCGCAAAATCGATTACCTCGACGCTCATCGGCGCGGCGCTGAAAGAGGGTTATATCTCCAGCCTGTCCGACCCCGTTACCCGATACGTCCCATCGCTAGCCGGGAGCGCGTATGAAAACGTGTCGGTACGCGACGTCCTCATGATGTCGTCAGGTGTGCGCTGGAACGAGGCCTATACCGACCCAAAGTCCGACCGTCGGCGTCTGCTGGAGGCCCAAATCTCACAGGTACCCGGCTCTGCGCTGGCGGTGATCAGGAGCCTTGCGAGGGCGGCAGAGCCCGGGACATTGAACAACTACAGCACGGGCGAGACGCAGGTCGCCGCGGAGATCTTGCGGGGCGCGGTGAAGCGGCCGCTGGCAACGTACCTGTCCGAACGGATCTGGAGCAGGTTCGGGATGGAGGCCGACGCGAACTGGTGGCTGGATTCGCCCGACGGTGTCGAGATCGGAGGGAGCGGGTTTAGCGCGACGCTGCGCGATTATGGCCGTTTCGGCCTTTTCTTCCTCAATGGTGGTGTTGCAGCGGAGGAAGCGATCTTGCCCGCCGGGTGGACACGCGAGGCGACCAGTCCCAAGGTGCTGGGTGGAGGGACGCCGGTCGGGTACGGCTATCTCTGGTGGACGGGTACCACTCCGGCTTCACAGCGGGACGGAGCTTTCGCGGCACGGGGCATCCATGGGCAATTCCTCTACGTGAACCCAGTCGCGAAGGTCGTCATCGTGGTATGGGGCGCCCAGCCGAAACCGACAGGAGGTGGTGTTATCAGCGATTGGGTGTTCTGTGACGCCGTGGTCTCGGCGCTTGAATAATGCATCCTGTCGCATAACCAGTCATTGTCGCGTAGCGACATTTGCTTGTAGCCGTGGGTTTCAACCCACGGCTACATTCAAACCATCGCTAACGCGATGAAAGCAAATGAGCCAAACGAATTGTGAAATCACCCATTGAGGAGCAACCATTATGAAAAAACTTCTGACCACCGCTTGTTTGTTTGTCGCGACTGCGGTTGCGATTACGTCTTTCATCGCCCCGGCGGTTTTTGGGCAGGAGAAGAAAACGATGATCGTCGAGGGGGCGGACGTGTCAAAGACGATCCCGGCTGCGGTCGAGTGGCGGTTCGACCGGGCGCAGCCCGACTGGAAACCTGCGTTACCCCTTCACGGCTCAACGACGGCAGAGCTCGAGCGCACGACGGATGCACTCCGCGTGACCTTGACCGAGGCTTCCCGTATTTCCGGTGGCCCGCTCTCCCTTGGCGGCCTGAGCATCTTTGACCAGCCCAACGACCTTTTCGCCGGCGGCATTTACGTCGATCTGCCCGATTGGCGTCGGGAGGGGTGGGCAGTATTAGAGGTGCGTGCCCGCGCGACAGGCAGCCTGAACAGCATGTCTATCGGCCTCAATCCGCGCGAGGGTGCCCCACCCGCGGGAGCTTCGCGGTTTTCGCCACTCGCATTAATGTTCATAAAGACGTTTCAGGCGAAGGGCGGCGACACGCCTATTGTGCGTGACGGCTTGGTCCACACCTACCGAATTCATCTTGACTGGGGCAGTGAGGGAACCGGCCCATGGCGGCGGGTCGGACTCGTATTCCAAACGCCCAGGCATGGCAGCATCGAGATCCTATCCGTGCGAGTCGAGCCGGCTGGGGATCGAGTGACCGAGACGATTATCGAACCGCCGCAGTTGAAGTCCGACTTCGCGCTCTTTCGAAAGGCGCTCGAAGAAGCTCATCCCGTCCTCTACCGCTACAAGACGAAGCGGGAAATGGATGCCGAGTTCGCCAGGGCGGACGCCAAACTCACGCGGCCAATGACCATACTCCAGTTCCGCAACGTGCTTGCGCCGGTTCTCGCCGCGATCAAGGACGGACACACCAATTTTACAAACTATCAGGGGGACGAGGTCAGCACCTTGCTCAATTCGGCGAAACAGTTTCCGCTTGCTCTCGCGTTCCAGTCGAACCGAGCCTTCGTTGTGCTGAATCAGGGACTCGACGACCGCGTGAAACCGGGCATGGAAGTGCTGGCCATAAACGGAGAGACGCTCACGCAGATTCTACAGCGAATTCTTCCAAATCTGCCCCAAGACGGCGACAGTCAAACCGGCCAGATGAACTGGCTGGGGATCTCGCGTGGATTTTTTCAGCGAGGGAGTCCCGGCAGAACGGGATTTGGCGAATCATACCGTTTATACATCGGGAATCCCGCAAGTTTCAGAACGACGCTACGCGATCCGAAGACGCGAAAGACCTTCGTTGTGGAACTCGCCGGGGTCACGCTTCCTGAGGCGGCGGTCAACGCAGAAAAGAACCCGGTGAACCGTGACGTGCTCGCAGGACTCAAGACACTCCGGGCCTTGGGCCCGCAACAATCGATCCGGTATTTCGAGAGTGAGAACACCGCCATTCTGATCCCGGGTTTCCGCGCGAACTTTCCCGATTTCCTCAAAAAAACATTCGCCGAACTGAAGAGCAAGGGGACGAAAAACCTGATCATTGATATGCGGGGGAACACGGGTGGTTCCGACACATACCCTCCGCTTCTGTTTTCCTACCTCACGTCGAAAGAGTTTCGTCACATGGAGCGGGTCCGCTTGAAGACATACCAGCCAAGCTTCACGCAGTACACGAATCAGGATATTGATCCCGCAACTGACGGATATTTCGGTCCCGCCTTTGGTATTTGGAAGCCCGACCCCAGGGGCGGTTGGCTCATGACCGAGAAGTACCCGATCATCGGCGTGCAAAAGCCTTCCGAAAATCATT
>JANPCJ010000385.1:0-29229 GCA_031430895.1 Chloracidobacterium sp.
AATAATAGAAATATTAATAAAAACCCTAAAAAAAGTAAATTTTTCTTTTTGAGTCCCTTTTGGCGGCCTCTGTGCGGGCTATGAGGCCGCATAAAGGCGGGACTAAAAACGAGGGACTCAAAACGTTCTTCCCACCGTGAATCTGAAACCGTTGCGTTTACCCGGCAAGAATATTCCCGGCAATTCCTCAGTAAAGCCAAACTTTGCGTTTGGGTTAAAGAAATAGATCAGCCGAAACGGCACGTTTACGATCGGCACCTGAACACGTAACTCGGCCCCTATGCTGGCCTTAAAATCCTTGAGCTTGCCAAATCTCGAGTTATCGACGCTAAGCACCGAATTCTGCTGCACCTCGCCGCGAAGAAACAACTGCTGGACCTGCGGCGAAAGGCTGGTCGGGCAGCCAAAACGGTTACCGCGGCAGAATTCGTTTATAAAATCCGTCTTCGTCATAACGCGACCGCGATAATACAGTATGCTGCCAAAGCTGCTTTCCAGCACCGGCGTATTTATCAGGCCAAGTGCGGTCAGGCGGCCGGCGCCGAGAAATGTATCGTCGGGGAGGAATTCGCTGTTGATCGTCTGTGAGCCGGTCGAGCGAAGATTAAAGACCGATCCGATATCGCCAAAAAAAGCCATCGTCGCCGGGCCAAAGATCGGCAAACGGTATTCGACATTGGCGAGAATCTGCGTATCGCCGCCGATAAAGCGGAAATTGCGTGAAAACAGGGCTGGATTGGAACCGGCGGCACCGGTCAATTCGCCAATGGTCTTTATCTCGTTGCGTGTCCGCTCATCGAGGCCGTGGCCCGTGTTCGCGGTCCCGAAGGCGTTTGTCGTCACGGCGACATTTCGGCTGGTGATAAACGTGTCAAACGGCGCCACCGGCCCGATCGAACGCGAGGTGTAGCCGCGAATGTCGTTCTCGCTGCCGAGATAATAACGCTCATAGGCCGGCACACCACCGACGAACGAGATCGAGTTTGCGTTTCTGATCTTATCGGTAACCGCAAAGGTGCCGATGGTTCCGGCTTGAATCCTGAAGGCCAGCACATGCGGATTCTTAGATTTCCTATTCCGAATAGGCATAAAACGCGAATAGGTGACATTAGGCTGATATGTCCTGACATCGCCGCCGAGGCCCGCAAAGCCGAGCGAGACCGAGAGCGAGCTGCCGTTGAGCGTATCGATGCCGTTTGGCGAGGGTTGACGTGTATCGTAAACAAATGTCGCCGTCACGCGGCTCGTCAAAATATTTGGCTGCCGGTAAATCACCGGAATCCTGGCGGCCGGATCGGCCGACTGATTTACAGCCGGGTCCTTTATGCTTGTTGCCGATATCTGATAGGTCAACCCGACGCGTGAAAACTGTGTAAATCTTCGTTTCTTAAAGAAAAACTCCGACAGCGGGGCCGTCGCAAAAACATTGGCGCCGTAGGTGCTCTGGGTGAAAAGATTGCTCTCGCTCGTTACGACCGCGCCATTAGGGTTGAAAAGGTCGTTGAGCACGTCCTGATTTTGCGTCAGGAATGTGCCTTCGCCAAAAAACTGATAACGGCTGGCAAACAGCGAAAATCCGACTGAGATCGGGCGGTCGCGGAAATACGGTTCCTGATAGCTGAATTGCAGGCTCTGTTGGCGATTGCCCGCACCGACGTTCAATGACAACACGTCGCCGCGTCCCGCTAAGTTGTTGGTCGAATATTCAAGCCCAAAGAATGATCCGCCGAGACCCGACAGACCGCCGTTAAACGAGATCTGCTGACGGCCTTTCTCCTTGACCTTGACGACCAGATCGACGTCACCCTTTTCGTCATCTGTCCTGATCTCGACATCCTGGTCCTTGTCGAGCGGATCAAAATACTGTGTCTGATTTAGCCGCGCGACCGAAATCTCGAGATAATTCTGATTGTAAATATCGCCTTCGTTGATTAAAAACTCACGCCGCATCACCTTGTCACGGGTAAACGTGTTGCCCGTAAACTCCAACCGGCGGAGCGTAAACTGTTTGCCCTCATCGATTTTCAGGACGATGTCGACAATTCCTTCGTTGGCGTTGGCCGGATTGTCCTTAAACTCCGGCTCAAATTCACCGGTGTAATTAACAAACCCCTGCGAACCGTAAAGCTTTTTCAGGTCTTCGAACACAGCGTCCTGCAGCCGTTTTCCATCCGCGATCTCGCCTTTTTTGAGACCGACGTATCTGAGAATGTCCTGCTCGGAAAAGATCGAGTTTCCCTCGACCTTCAATTCCCCAACTCTAAAAACCTTGCCCTCGGTGACCGGGACCTTGATCTTCAAAGTGTCGTCGACCGACGTTAAAAGGGGAATCGGGAAGTTCTTCAATATCGGAAAGCCGGTGCGTTTGTAGCCGAGACCAACAACCTCTGGCTCGCCGATGCGGGCCTGAAAGTAGCCCTTTGTAAACATGTAGGCCTTCACGTTCTTTTGCAGATCGTATTCGAGTTTTCTGAGATCGAGAATGTCCTGGCCCTTGAACCTCGAAATAATCCCTGTTTCCCTAACGAGTGTCAGGGCGTTGCGCAGCTCGCCATCCTTGAATTTCTGATTGCCCTCGAAATCGATCTCGACAATGCGTGACCGGTTGCCCTGTTCAATTTGAAATGTAAGCGCGATCGATGTCGCCGAAACCTCGTCTTCCTGAATCGCAACCTTGGCATTCGGATAGCCCTTTGATGCGAGCATTTCGCGCAGCACACGAGTGCCGCCGCGGGCCTTTACGGGATCGTAAATGGACTCTTTCGAAATACCTATGCGTTTTTCGCGAAATTCCTTGAGGATATCGGATTCCGTCAGAACGCTTCCGCCCTTGAACTGCAAATCACGGATGATCGGCCATTCGCGGACCTCAAAGATCACGTTGACGCCGCCGCGTACGCCATCCTCGGTCAAGACGCGCGTCGCCGTTTTGTCAAAAAAGTTGAGCGAGAGCAATTCTTTGAGATCGCGTTCGAGGGCCGCCGGGTCATAAACATCACCCTGCCGTGTTTTGATGTAATAAAGCAGATCGTCGTCACGAAGACGCCGGTTGCCCTGGATATCTACGCTCTCGACAATCTGTTGTGTCGATGTTCCGCCACCCGCACCGCCGGCGGTTCCGGCCCCGGCCGCAAAGGCCATGGACGCCAAAACCAGTACTACAAATCCGAGTGCGTAAAGATTCTTCATAAAACGCGAAACTTCCTCTAATTGCAAATTTAAAAAGCTCCGGAAAGCTTCTCTTATCGCCGTATATATTTCTGCGGACAAATAGACTAAACAAACAAAAACGGCATATCAAAAGTCGGATTTTTACAACCAATAGGATTCGCCCGACCCACCGCAGGTTGCCTTTCCGCTACCATCCGGCAAACTTACGAATTATACAGGGAAAGGTGAGAAAACGAAAAGCGACGGTGCTCGATGTCTCGGTTAGGGACGCCGGAGGCGTCATATGTTTATGGCATTCAGCGATGAAGAAAACATACGACCCCGCCGGGGTCGCACAAATATTCGCGACCGATATGCTATAAACATGCGTTCCCGCCGGGATTGTGCGCCCTACCCAGCCTTCTGTGTTAGTTCAATCTCCGCTTTTTCAAGCACTACTTCGCGAAAGGCGAGTCTTTCCCCAGAAGCAAAGATTTCGATGGTGCTGTCTTCGGTGATTTCGCCCTGGATGAGGGCTTCGGAGAGTTCGTCTTCGACGTATTTTTGGAGGGCGCGTTTTAGGGGGCGGGCGCCGTATTTGCGGTCGGCGCAGGTTTTCTTGATGAGCCAGGCGCGAGCATCGTCAGTGAGGATAATTTTCAGCTCGCGGGGCTCGATCATTTTGTTGAGTTTGGCGATCTGGAGATCGACTATAAGGAGTAGGTCTTCGTCGGCGAGCTCATCAAAGATGATGATCTCGTCGAGCCGGTTGATAAATTCGGGGGCGAAGGTCTCTTTGACCTTTTGCATCACCTCGTCTTCCATCCGTTCGCGGGAAGAATCGGCGTTGGCCTGAAAACCGAGGGAGGTGCGTTTCTGAATTACTCGCGCTCCGAGGTTTGAGGTCATGATAAAGATCGCGTGTTTGCAATCTATCGCTTGTCCAAGAGAATCGGTTAGTACGCCGTCCTCAAAAACCTGGAGCAGCACATTAAACAAATCGGGATGGGCCTTTTCGACCTCGTCAAAGAGGACGACGGCGTATGGCGAGCGGCGGAGCTTTTCGGTGAGTTGACCGCCTTCTTCGTGGCCGACGTAGCCTGGAGGCGAGCCGATGAATTTTGATACGGAGTGCTTTTCCATGAACTCGCTCATGTCAAAGCGAATCAACGCGCGTTCGGAGCCGAAGAGATATTCGGCGATGCTTCGCGCGACTTCTGTCTTGCCGACGCCGGTCGGGCCGAGGAAAAGGAATGAGCCGACTGGACGGCCCGGATTTTTTAGCCCCGCCCTTGATCGTCTAATCGCACGAGCCAGCGCCGAGATGGCGGGACGCTGCGAAACAATGCGCTTGTGCAACGCATTCTCGATCATTAATAATTTTTCAGCTTCCTTTTGTTTTACAGACGTTACCGGAACGCCGGTCCATCGGGCGATGACCTCGTCAACATCATCTTTCGTCACTTCAACCGCGAAGAACGAGTCTTCCAGCGAACGCAATTCGTATGAGATCAACTGATCTTCGTTGGCGGCGGCCCGTTTCCAGTTTTCGACGGTTTCTTTCCACGAAGGCTCGCCTCGATTTTCGTGCTGATAACGCAGCTTGGCCCTCGCACCGGCTTCGTCGAGAACGTCGATGGCTTTGTCGGGCAAAAAGCGGTCGGGGATGTAGCGGTTCGATTGGGTGACGGCGGCGGCGAGAGCGTCTTTCGCATAGCGAAGCTGGTGGAAGGCTTCATACCGTTCGACAACGCCCTCAATGATCGCGAGGGCCTCGGCTTCGGTTGGCGGCTCAATTTTGACGGACTGAAATCGGCGTTCGAGCGCCCGATCCTTTTCTATCGTCCTGCGATATTCGCTCGGGGTAGTCGCGCCGAGGCACTGAATATCGCCGCGCGAGAGGGCAGGTTTCAGAATATTAGCGGCGTCGAGTGTGCCCTCCGCCGAACCGGCGCCGACGAGCGTGTGCAGCTCATCGATGAAAACGATGTTCTCATCGCTTTCTTTAAGCTCGGCCATTATCTTTTTCAGCCGCTCTTCAAACTGGCCGCGATATTTTGTACCGGCGACGATCAGCGACAGGTCGAGCGAGAGAATTCGTTTGTTTTCGAGAAATGTCGGAACATTTTTATCGACGATGCGTTGCGCAAGGCCCTCGACTATCGCGGTCTTGCCGACGCCGGATTCGCCGATCAGGACGGGATTGTTTTTTGTCCGACGGCAAAGTATCTCGACTATACGCTCCATTTCAGTTTCGCGCCCGACGAGCGGATCAAGACGCCCTTCGGCGGCATCGACCGTGAGATCGCGCGTGAATTCCATCAGGCTCGGCGTTTTCGAGTTTTCCTTATTTGCGGCCAACACGCCGGGCAGACCGCTTTGGCGCGACATCTCGTCGCGAACATCGCCGAGGCGGAGGCCATAACCAAAAAGAATTTCGGCGGCGACCGACTTTTCTTCTCGGACGATGCCGAGCAAAAGATGCTCCGGGCCGATATGGCGATTTTTCAATTGACGGCTTTCGTCGTTGGCGTAGAAGAGGATTTGCTTTGTGGCACCCGACAGATGAAGCTCGGCGGACTGAGGAATTCGGTCGCGGAGAACAATTCGTTCCTCGACATCGCGGCGTATCGAATCCACAGTGAGAACATGACGGAACGGGAAGAATCGCGCGGACAAGGTTTTATCCTCGCGCATCAGCCCCAGCAAGATGTGCTCGGGTGCGATGACCTGCGAACCGTATTGGAGAGCTTCGTAACGGGCGAAAAAGATAACCCGTCGGGACCTCTCCGTGTAGCGTTCAAACATAGGATTCTTGTTCCGGCTTTTCGTTAACGCACAACATTATAACGAATTACCAGACGGCGGCAACAAACTATTTCAACTTAAGGTCTTTACGGGCTTCTGTAGAATATAGTTGCAAAGACGCGGGAAATCCACAAGAAAGATCGAAAAATCGAGCTAAAAAGAAAAAAATCTCTTGTTTTTAATTTGCCATGCTCGAACGGGCGTCGATCTTCGGAATATCGTCGCCCGCGATCTCACGCACAAGCGCCTGATCGCGTTTGGCAATCCCGCGCAAAAGCTTGCCGGCGGGAGCCAGTTCGACCTTTGTCGTCAAGACGCGCGAAACGCGTTTGGGAAGAATTTTTGGAGCGATACCGGCGATCGAATCGGCGAGCGCAACTATATCACCGCCACCCGTCCAATGCTGCCGAACGACCGATTCGTCCGTGCGATTTACCAAACGGAGCAGCGTTAGAGCCACGACATAAATGTCATCAACCTGTCCGATAAATGGGAAAATATCCGGGATAAAATCGAGCGGCGAAATGACATACACAATCGCCGCGAGAAACAACGCTTTTTCAGCCGTCGGGACACGAGCATCCTTGAGCAAGCGGCCCAAGAGCATCACCATGTTCGGCAGAAACATCAGAAAATTCCGCATCCGGCCATTTAGTTCCGACTTTTCACGACGTTTTGATTTGGTTTTTGGCTCGTTCATACTGAGTTTACCCTACTTTCTCAAGTTTAAAGAATAGCTGATATTTGAGCAAGTTTCGCGCCGAATCGTTGTATGGTAAATTCGAGCTATCGTTTTGAGTCCCGACTTTAGTCGGCCAACCGCGCGCGGAGAAGCCGCCTGAAGGCGGGACTCAAAACTCTAAATCTATGATCCTGCAACAAATCCGCGAACGCGCCGCCGCCGATCTTCAGCATATTATCCTGCCGGAGGGCGAAGATATTCGTACCGTTCAGGCCGCCGCTATCTGCGCGGCTGAGAGTATCGCAAAGATCACGATTATCGGCGATGAGGAAAAGGTAAGAACATTGGCGAGTGAAGCACACGTCAATCTCAACGGCGTCGAGATAATCGATCATCGAAAATCGAGCGATTTCGGTAAACTTGCGACGCTCTACCACCAGATGCGGCGTTCGAAAGGCGTAACGCTCGAGGAAGCGGAGCAAACGGTCAAAGACCCGCTCTATTTCGGAAATTTGCTTGTCCGAGAAGGCAAGGCCGACGGATCTGTCGCAGGTGCTACCAATACGACGGCGCATACGGTTGCGGCCGCTCTTAGATGCATCGGTGTACGGTCAGGATTCAAAACCGTCTCGAGCTTTTTCCTCATGGTCGTGCCAGACAAGAAATTTGGAGCAAGCGGCGCGATGATCTATGCCGACTGCGGAGTTGTGATCGACCCGGAGGTCGGCGAACTTGCCGAGATCGCCTTGGCATCGGCAGATTCGTGCCGTGCCCTGCTCAAGGTTGAGCCGCGGGTCGCGATGCTCTCATTCTCGACAAAGGGAAGCGCGAAACACGGGCTCGTCGAAAAAGTCATCGAGGCCACAAAAACCGTCCGCGCCCGTATGCCCGAACTCTCGATCGACGGCGAGCTCCAGGCCGACGCCGCACTTGTCCAGTCCGTCGCTGACTCAAAAGCCCCCGGCTCAAGCGTCGCCGGCCGCGCAAACGTCCTCATCTTCCCCGACCTGAACGCCGGAAACATCGCCTACAAACTAACTGAACGCCTAACCGGCGGCACCGCCATCGGCCCCATCCTCCAGGGCCTGGACCGCCCCTGCAACGACCTATCACGCGGCTGCAAAGCCGTGGACATCGTCGATGCGGTTGCGATCACCGCGGTGCAGTCGCAGGCTAGAAAAGCAGTTTTAGTATTGACATGATGTGGAACGCTCATAACCTACGTGTCGCCCGCCCCCACGCGGCAAATTGCCTTACGCTGAATGTGCGGTTCGACAAATGGCTGTTGGGCGCCGCCAAACGGAATACGAGGTGAGCTCGGCCAAATAGCTGGCTTTTGTGAGCTTGATTGCTCGCCCGGGAATGGAAGGAAAATAAACTAATATGGTGTTCGACATACGTACTTGGCGGTGTATTCTGTAAGTTCGACAGAATAATGGGTTCATGACTGAAGAGAGCATCCTAGACATTGGAGAGGACGACCTCCCGCCGGAGCCGCCAAAAAAATCCCGCTTCGACCGCTCGATCGTCGAGGGGCCGTTGTCGAGCGCGGTTTGGAAGATCGCATGGCCGACCATGCTGACAAATATGATCGCCGGGCTGCAGGGCATGGTCGATCATGTGTTGGTCGGCAATTTGGTCGGCTATAAGGCGAACGCGGCTATCGGTATCAGCTTTCAAATCTTTCTTGTCGTCATCGTCTTTATCGCTTCTCTTTTTACCGGGATGAGCGTTTTGGTTGCCCGTTTCGCCGGTGCCCATAACGAAGAAAAAGTAAACCGCACCGTCTATCAGGCTTTTCTCACCGCCGCCTTTATCGCCGTCGGGATCATGGCCCCGATCGGCTATTTTGTGGCACCGTATCTGCTCGATTTTGTGAGTTCCGATACCGGTGTAAAGGCCGAGGCTCTGCCGTTTCTGCGTATCACCTTCGTCTTTAGTTTTGGCCTTCTGATCTATTTCATGACGAGCGGCGCGCTGCGCTCAGCCGGTGATGCAAAAACGCCGATGATTCTGGGAATCGTAATGACGATTCTAAATCTTGTCCTGAACATCGTATTCATCAGCGGGTTCGGCCATGTTCCGGCGTTCGGTACAGCCGGTGCCGCAATTGGCACAAGCATTGCGACCGGCGTCGTGGGGCTTTTCTCAATCTACAAAATGTGGAGCGGCGGCTGGGTGGTCGGCTTTCCGCGCGGCGAGGGCTGGGCACCGGATTGGAAGGTGATACGACAGCTTTTCAAATTTGGCCTGCCAACCGGAATTCAGGGTATCGCCATGAATGTCGGCGGCGTACTGATGCTCTCGTTCATCGGTTCCCTCGCCCAAAGCGCCGCCGCCCAAGCCGCCTTTGCGGTCGCATACACTCAGCTATTCTCACTCGTCACGTGGACTTCGGTCGGACTGATGGGAGCGGCCGCCGCCGTCGCCGGTCAGAATATCGGAGCACGGCATCCGGATCGCGCATTTGCCGCCGTCAATACCGCTGCCCGCTTTGGCCTTATAGGATCGGCGTTTCTCGGAATATTCTTCTTTTTCTTTCCCCAACAGCTTCTTGCCGTTTTCGGTATGACCGACCCGAATGCCGTCGCCATCGGCGTCCAACTGCTGCGAGTGTTGGCTTTCTCCGGCCTCTTCATCTCGGTCGCCCTCACGTATACCGGCGGCCTGCAAGGCACCGGTGACACCAAAAGCCCGCTCTACATCTCGATCATTTCCCAGGTAATAATCCCGCTCGGCATCTGCTTCGCTATCAAGCAATTCAGCACCCTCGAACCAATCCACATCTGGCTCGCCATCCTCGCCGGCCACGCCACCCGCTGCACCCTCAGCGTCGCCAGATTCCTCCAGGGCAAATGGCGAAACATCGCCGTCGATATCGAAACAACCGCCGCCTAGGTTTTAAGCCGCGCAGCGGCTCAGATTCGCATTGTCTTTCAGGCCTCTTCGACATGTCAATATTGCCTCGCGTCCCCGGTTTCCAGCGTACTCGCATCGGCTTTGCTATCCGCTACTGTATTGCCGTCCTTTTTCCGTTAGCCGTAAAAGAGTGCTAATATTGATTCCAACCGAGTTTTTTTAAGTTCTGATGCTGAAACATTTTATTCGCACCATCTGCGTTGTCATCTACGCGTTAGTTTTTGTCCCACACATTTTCGCCGAGGAACAATCCGATGACCGGCGCCGTTGGGAGCGGCAAGCGCTGAATGTAACTATCACGCGTGACGACTGGGGAATCGCGCACGTTGCGGGAAAAACTGATGCCGATGCTGTGTTTGGGATGATCTATGCTCAGGCAGAAGATGATTTTAACCGCGTCGAGACAAACTATTTGAATTCGCTCGGCCGTCTCGCCGAGGCTGAGGGCGAATCGGCGATCTGGAGCGATCTGAGGCAAAAACTCTTTATCAATCCGGAAAAACTAAAGGACAGCTTCTACGTCAGCCCGACCTATCTAAAACAACTGATGACCGCATGGGCCGACGGGTTGAATTTCTATCTCGCTAGAAACCCTAAGGTAAAGCCGCGCGTAATCAAACATTTTGAGCCGTGGATGGCCTTATCCTTTACCGAGGGCAGTATCGGCGGCGACATTGAGTCGATCAGCCTCGCCGCCTTACGAGCTTTTTATGACCCGAACGGCAAATCCGTCGCGCTGGACGATGAGGTCGATCCGGGGGCCGAACCAACAGGCTCAAACGGTATCGCCATCGCCCCGTCGAACACTAAAAACGGTAATGCTCTATTGCTGATCAACCCTCATACCTCCTTCTTTTTTCGCTCAGAGCTGCAGATGACCAGCGAAGAAGGCTTGAATGCGTATGGAGCGGTCACCTGGGGCCAGTTCTTTGTATATCAGGGCTTCAACGAAAGACTCGGCTGGATGCACACGTCGAGCGCGGTTGACGCGATTGACCATTATCTCGAAACGATCGTCAAGAAAGGCGGCAAATACTTATATAAACATGGCGACGCCGAAAAGCCGGTTGAGAGGTTCGTGATCAAGATTCCTTACAAGACGGCCGCCGGACAAATTGCGGAAAGGACATTCACGACGTACCGGACGCATCATGGCCCGGTTATCGGTGAACAAAACGCGAAATGGGTCGCTATAAATCTGATGTACGGGCCCGTCGAGGCTTTAATGCAGTCTTATGGACGGACGAAGGCCGGGAACTATGCCGAGTTCAAAAAGGTCATGGATCTTCACGCCAATTCCTCAAACAACACTCTCTACGCAGACGCCGACGGCAACATCGCGTATTTTCATGTCAATTACGTCCCGCGTCGCGATGTGAAATTTGACTGGACGAAACCTGTCGACGGTAGCGACACGGGTACTGATTATAAAGGCGTACTGGCGGTTAGCGAGCTGCCAAATCTTCTTAATCCGGCTAGCGGGTGGGTTTATAACAGCAACAATTATCCTTGGTCCGCCGCCGGTCCGAGTAGCCTGAAACAGGCTGATTACCCGGCGTATATCGATTCGGGTGTCGAATCTGCCCGCGGCCGACACGCAATACGTGTGCTCGAAAATAGAAAAGATTTCACGCTCGAATCGCTAAACGCCGCCGCCTACGACAGCTATTTGCCGTGGTTTGAAAAGACGCTGCCCGCGCTCTTGAAGGCCTGGGACGCTCTGCCTCAATCGGACCCATTGAAAGCAAATCTTGCCAAACAGGTCGAATTGCTCCGTAAATGGGATCTGCGATGGTCAACCTCATCGGTTCCCACCTTGCTTGCCGTTTTCTGGGGCGACGATATCTTGAGAAAGCTCGCCAACGAAACAAGGCAAGCCGGGATATCGGCGGAAGAATATGTGAGCGGTAAAGCAACGGCTAAAGAATTGCTGGCGTCCCTCCGCGCGGCAACTGACCGGTTAACTAATGATTTTGGCACGTGGAATGTTCCGTGGGGCGATATCAACCGCTTTCAGCGGCTGACCGGCGACATTTCCCATCCATTTAGCGACGCGGCGCCGAGCATTCCCGTAGGTTTCACATCCGGCACATGGGGATCGCTCGCCTCATTCGGCGCACGGCCCTACAAAGGTTCAAAAAAATGGTACGGCACCAGCGGCAACAGCTTCGTCGCCGTCGTCGAATTCGGCAAAACCGTCCGTGCCAAAGCCGTCACCGCGGGCGGCGAATGCGGCAACCCGTCATCAAAGCACTTCAACGACCAAGCCCTGCGCTACAGCACCGGCGACCTCCGCGACGTTTATTTTTACCCTTCCCAACTTAAGGCCCACACCGAGCGTGTATACCGTCCGGGAAACTAAGGCAGAACCGGGGCGCGCGTAAGCGGGTGGCACGAATACTAGAAAGCAATCGACACAGATCGGTTTACTGAACAATTTCGATAGTCAGCGTTTGAGAACCAGAAACGATGAATTCGCCGGCCGGCAATTCCAGATCGGCAATGACGGTCTGGATGGTCGGTTTGGCGCCACCGGCGGTGCGGTCGTTGTTCAAGGTTGCGAGGACAGATGGCGGGAGGTTTGGCATTTCGCTGGCGCCGACTATGGCCCCGCTGCTTGTGCGGGTGATGACTGCATAGAGCCTGTCGGACCTTTTTAGGCGGTTGATGATGGCGATCAGCTCGGCGGCGGTTTTTGGCGTGAATTGGGTGACGGCGGAACTTTGTTGGACGGCGTTACCGTCGCCGATCATGATCGAAAGATTGCCGGGTGCCGTGTCTGCGGGGATCGTAACAGGGAACTTTTGGACAATGATCTTTCCGGATTCGCTTCTGGTTTGAGCGGTCAACTCGATGGTTTCGCCCGCTCTTACACGCGTTTTATCGACCGCGATCCGATCGACCACCGAGGTCTTGCCGCCGTCGGTCGCAGTCATATTTAGTGAGATGCCGGTGATCTCCATACCGTCAAAACCCGCCCTTAACAACGCTCCGAGCGGAACGGCTGCGACCGAAGCCGCGAAGGCCGACGCCTGCGGGCCGGTAAAACGGCGGTTTATGCGGATCGAATCTTCGCCCTTCACCCTAATCTCTCCTGTAACCTCGATTGTCGATTCACCGATGCCGCGTTCGTTTGCTTGGAGCGTGTTGGCGACACCGACATTTACAATTAGCGGCGTTAACAGATCGTCAAACGCCGATTCGAAATTTATCTCTTCGCTCCGGCCGCGGCTGGTCGTGAGTTTTATTTTGACCGGCAGCATCCGCGGAACCTGTCCCAGAGTGCCGTAAATAACGGTCGAGCGGTCCTGCGTCATCGAACCAACAGTTGAATCGGGCACGGCAAGTTTGAAGGAATTGTTGGCGTTTGGCACGACCGTTATAACATGAGATTCGGACATCGGAAGATTTGTCGATCCGAGACTGAAGAACGGGTGGCCGAATGCGTAGATCTTTTCTCCGTCACGCAAGGTCACCGTACCCGCCGCCGCTATCTGAACATCGCCGCGAGAGAGGTGAACGACAACCGAATCGCCGCCAAGCAACGTCGTTTCGTTAAACAATTTCAAAGCCGTGATTGCCGACCCGCCGCCCGCCGCCGCGACTGGCAAAATGCCGGCGCGAATTAACTCAGGAGCGAACATATCGAGCGTCCTCTGGGATATGCCGGAAAACGTGACAGGCGTCGAGATCGGCGCGAACGTCTGACCGGCGACGGCCATGAGCCGCGAATCACCCGAAAATCCAGAAGCGAGTGTGTTCACCCCAAAGTTTTTAAAGTTTGGCCGCCATGTGTTTGAAAGCAACTCGGCGTAAGAAAATGTTTTCGGCCCGGCGGACGCGATTCTCGCCGGTGCCTGTTCGACAACGGAGGTCATTTGCGCAAAAGGCGTGATACCGCAAATCGGTTCTTTCGAAAATGGAAAACTATACGAAATCGCTCCGACAAGCTTGCCATCGATAAAAACGGGCGAACCGGACATCCCGGCAAAAACCGATGTTCGCTCGGCATTTGCGCCGCTCAGTTTGCCGACGATCATATCCTGTTTCGGCCCGATCCAATTTGGGATCACGCCCAGAATTTCGACATTGAATTCCTCGGATTTGCTGCCGCGAAACACCGTTCGCGCCGTAGCGCGCATGCCTTCGCGAAGCTCGGAAACCGGGAATATTCGCGTCTCGGCTTTGACCTCCGCAACCTTTTGAAATTGAGCGGAAACACCGGAAGCGGTGAGACAAACGGCAAAAAAACTGGCGGCAAATCTTGCATTAAACATGTTTAAAAATCTCTTCCTTATTGACCGGCGCATATGGTAACATTTTAGATGTCCGTCTGAAAGCTTCGTCCGATGGGGCTTTCGTCCAACAATGTTCGATGCCGATTTCCGGCCAAACTCTGCTTTGCCACTTTCCGTATCCGCCATGACTAAATCCACTCGTCTTGCAAAAAGTTTTACACGGCTCCTTTTCCCTGTCGTCCTTCTCGTGCTTGCCGCAACCGCAGCCAGTGCCGTCTGGCTCGTTTATACGACGGCCCGCCCGATGAAAACCCGCTATCTTGTGACGCCCGACAAATACGGACGGCTGAGTACGCGGGCCGCACAAGTAACCGATGAGACATGGCCGAACCGCGATGGCAGCGCATCGCGCGGATGGCTCCTTCGCGGGGTGGAAAATGCCCCCGCCGTCATTTTGCTTCACAAATATGGGGCGGACAGGTCGTATGTGCTGAATCTCGGCGTTAAGATGAACGAGTCCACGAATTTCACGGTCCTGATGCCGGATCAACGCGGCCATGGTGAGAATCCGTCGGTTCAAAATGCGTCGTTTGGCGGCTGCGAGGCTGAGGACACGAGCTCCGCGGTCGAATTTCTGCGCAACCTGAAAACACCAAATCAGATTGCTCTCGTCGGCAAGAATCTCGGCATTTTCGGAGTTGAAATGGGTGCAATGGTGGCGGTTACTGCGGCGGCAAAGGACGCGGATATAAAGGCCATCGCCATTGACAGCGTCCCGCTCAATTCGGACGCGGTTGTTAAAGAAACGGTCGAACGCCGATATCCTTTCGTTAGCTTCGCGACATCAAAACTCGCCCGCCTCGGCACATATATGTATTTTTACGACGGCTGCTACAAACGCGACGCCGTTTGCGACACCGCCCGAAAGATCGAAAACCGCGACGTCCTGCTCCTCGCCGGAATCGACGCCCAGGACTATCAGGAATCAACCACAAAACTCAGCAAATGCTTCACGGGAACCAACAGAATCGCCGGAAAAACCGACCTCAGCCCATCGGGTTTTGGGATAATAAATGCCTCGATGGAACAATCCGAAGCTTACGATCAGCGGTTGATTGATTTCTTTAGAGCATCTCTGAGCAACTAGTGCGGTGTTAGATATGAACCGGGTCAGAACCACCTGCGGTAGCGGATGGTTGAAGATAACGGCTATGAGACAAAACCGACGCACACGGGCGGATTAAGTGGGAGATCGGCCACGTGCTCTTGTCCAGCCCCAAGCCGATTCACCAATGTCGCTGACAGTCACCCATGACCACGCCGTCCAAGCGCGACTCAGAACTTATCTATTGACGATGCGTGGGCGGTCGCCGGGTTTGTTGGGTTTCTTCTCGGGCGGGTTTTCTTTTTTTGGTTTTGTATTTGCTGGCGGCGGTTTGGGGGTAGAATTTGAGTTGGAATTGGCGCCCATATTCGCGTTGGAGTTTGAGGTTTTTTTGACGACGGTCTGGTTGGTGTTTTTGTTATTCGAGACGTAATCGATGCGCTGGCGGCCGGCCTGGGCGTCTTCGAGCAGGTCCTGCGCGCGACCGTTGATGCCATCGAGATCGATCGCTTTTTTTAGCGAAACGATAGCTTCGTGATATTGGGCGAGGATGATTTGGATCGCTCCCAGTTCGGTCTGATATTCAGCGTCATCGGGTTTTAACTTCACCGCCTGTTTGAAGGCTTTCTCGGCGTCTTCGTCTTTTAAGAGCTTTACGTATGTCCGTCCGAGGTTAAAATACGCTTCGTGATCCTGGCCGTTTGCGTCGATCCGCTTTTCGTATGCCTTGACCGCTGTTTCAAAGGCTTTTTCGGAATCGGTTTTCTTTTGCACCTCCTTGCCATTCGCTGGAGGGGCCGTCACGACGCCAGCCTGTTGGTTTTGCATAGCGAGCAGTGCATAGGCGATGCCAAGCTGAAAATAAGCGTCTGCGAGGTCGGGATTCAGGCCGACGGCGCGGCGATATGCCTCGATGGCTAGCTGGGTCTGGTTTTCGTCGAGCAGCCGGTTGCCTTCGGCGAAGGCGGCGTCCGGGTCGGTGATGTCGGTGATTTGGGGGTTGGCGGCGACAGCGACATTGGCTGGTTCGGGCGCGTTTTCGGCAGGTTCGGCCGAGCACCCAAACGCCGTTAGCACAATCGCCGCAAGGCTGACACTGATAAAAAACCGTCTCATATCCGCTTCGAAACCGATGTTTTATCCCGGAGGAAAAATAAACGCGCGCCCGGCAAGGAGATGCACGTGAAGGTGAAAAACAGTCTGCCCGCCATCTGCGTTGGTGTTAATGACAATCCGGTATCCGTCTTCCGCGAAACCCTTTTCACGGGCTATATTAGCTGCGGTCATCAGCAAATGTCCAAGAGCGGTGCGGTGTGCCTCGTCCGCCCTGTCCAGCGAATCGATATGTTCGCGCGGGATTATCAAAATATGCGTCGGAGCCTGCGGGCTAAGGTCATTAAATGCAATGCAAACATCGTCCTCAAAAACGAGGTTCGACGTTACGCGACCATCGGCTATCTTACAGAAAATACAGACATCCAGGCTCATATTATACGACCATTAAATCATAAACGGCAGATTTTGTTAATGACTGGAGCGGCGAGCATCCTGCTCGCCACGCGGAATTTTCGCCTTTAGACGGTCGCGTCGTCAGTTGAGGGCGTGAAACTGTCTTTGATACGCTCGATATCCGCGCCCAGCGAACTGAGTTTTCTGACGATGGTTTCGTAGCCTCGGTCGATGTGGTAAACGCGGTCGATCTTTGTCTCGCCCTCGGCGCAAAGGGCCGCCAGCACGAGCGAAGCCGAAGCCCTGAGATCAGATGCGATGATCGGAGCGGCCATCAGCTTCGTCTTGCCGCGCACCACGGCCGTGTTGCCTGAAATGCTGATATCGGCTCCCATTCGGATTAGCTCGGATGCGTGCATAAAGCGGTTCTCGAAGATCGTCTCGGTCACCTTCGATTCGCCTTCGGCCTGCGTCATCAGGGCCATATATTGGGCCTGCATGTCGGTTGGAAAATTGGGATGCGGCTCGGTTGTAACGTCTTTTGCTTTCAGACCGGCGTAACCGCATTTGACGGACAAGGTGCTGGGATTTAGCTCTTCGATCTCGACTCCGGCCTCGCGGAGTTTCTCGATGACGGCTGTCAGATGGTCGGGCCGGCAATTCTTTATCTCTAGCTCGCCGTTTGTAATTGCCGCCGCGACGATAAACGTGCCGGTTTCGATGCGGTCGGGGATGATGGTGTGCTGGGCCCCGCCCAGACCTTCGACGCCTTCGATCTCAATCACCGACGTTCCGGCGCCTTTGATCCGGGCTCCCATTTTATTGAGAAGTTCGGCGAGGTCCTCGATCTCCGGTTCTTCGGCGGCGTTTTTGATCGTCGTTTTGCCGGTTGCCAGGACAGCCGCCATCATCACGTTCTCGGTTCCGGTTACCGTGACCTTTTCAAAGTCGATTGTGCTGCCGACAAGACGGCCTTTCGGCGCGCGGGCTACGACATCGCCTGCTTCTAGTGAAACAGTCGCGCCCAATTGCTCGAATGCCTTGAGATGCAGATCAATGGGTCGCGTCCCAATAGCGCAGCCGCCCGGCAAACTTACCTTTGCCTGTCCAAAACGTCCGAGCAGCGGGCCGAGGGCCAGAACGCTTGCCCGCATCGTCTTTACCAGATGATAGGGAGCCTCAAAGACCTCGACGTTTCTTGCCGTGACCTTGTGCGTCCGCAGCTCCGGCGTCAAGACGGTCGCTCCCAAATCTTCGAGCAGCCGCCGCTGCGTAATCAGGTCCTTTACATACGGAACATTGTGAAGCGTAACGGTCTCAGCCGTGAGCAGCGTCGCCGCAAGACATGGCAGTGCCGAATTCTTTGCACCGCCGATCTCGATCTTTCCTCTCAGCGGATTGCCGCCGCGTATTAGAAACTTGTCCATAATAAATACTGATCGTGGCCAAAAGGAAAATGTTACCACAGAGCTGACAATCTCTCGGCGGTCTTGGCGTAGGGTAATGGTTCATTTGAATCTTAGACTTTGTTTTACTTTGCGACTTCGCGGCTCTGCGGGAAGGTTCTTGCATTTTCAAAGGGAGTTTTCCCGCGAAGACGCAAAGGAAAACCAAAAGATCTGAGATCTTTCGCTCAGTCAATTCCCTGAATTTTCAAATGAACCACTACGCGGCGTCGGGGCCGGGCAGCCAACCGGCCGCAAGGCGTAGCTCCGCCGTGACAACGGTACCGTCTTTAGAGATGCGTTGAAAATAAAGCGTTTGACGCAAAGAACACAAAGGAATACACAAAGAACACAAAGTGGGCATTTCCTGCCACATATTTAGGACACTATCAACGGGTTAAACTTATTGACATTATGTTTAAAATTGTTTTTAATTATAAAGGAGATTCCTAAGTTCCTAAGCTGGTAAAAATCTCCTTTACGGCCGAATTTTCTGCACCGATTCACCCCGGCTGCGAAACAAATCATAATGCTAACCTCCTCGCCGCCGAAAAAAGACGCGGGCGTTATCGCCGCAATTGCCCGCCCGGACGAGAATCTGGGCGAACTAAAGTTCATCTCCGAGCTTGGGCGAAGCCTTCTCTTTACGGTCCACCCGAAAAAAGTCGCGAGCCGCGTCGCCGAGGCGATCCTAAATGGAGTAGATGCAAGCATTTGTGTATTCGTTGCCGAGCTCGGCGGCATTGGTTTGATCAGCTGCGCATATTCGCGCGATGGCGAGATTGAGGACGCATATCTTCGCCGCGAGAGGTTTGAGCGATGGCTCGGGTTTATGCCGCCGCAGATCGGGTATTCGGAAAATGACGACAGTGAATTTCTGATCGATAACGGCGGCCACACGCTCGAATACATCTCGCCGCTGCACATAAACGGTGAGATCAAGGGCGCGATCATTGCCGGTTTCGAATCGGACGAAGATTTTAGCGATAGAAAAACGCGGCTAATAGAGGCGGCGACGCAAATGGCGGCGATGAGCGTTAACCTCTCGGCCCATTACGAGATGACGCTAAATACCTCGATCAACGAGGCACGACAAGAGCATCGCAAATTTACCGAATCTGTTCTGGATGCCCTGCCCGTATCGCTTTACGTCGTCGACCGCGATTATCGAGTCGTCACCTGGAACCGCCACCGCGAGGTCGGCGAACAGGGTATTCCGCGGGATATGGCGATCGGACGCGATGTCTTTAATGTTCTCGAAAAATATCCGCAGGGGCGTCTGCGCGAAGAGTTTGAGCGTGCTTTCCGCACCGGGCGCATAGAGCGCATCGAGCAGCAGACGGTCGCGGACGACGGGTCGACGAGGCATTGGATGGTTAGCAAGGTGCCGATGAAAGACGCCGACAGCGACGATGTGACCCACGTAATTACGGTCGGTGAGGACGTGACGGTGCGCGTCGAGGCGATTCACGCGATCAACCGGGCCGAGAAATTAGCGGCCGTCGGCCGCCTCGCCGCCGGGATCGTGCATGAGATAAATAATCCGCTGGCAACGATAGCAGCTTGTGCCGAAGCTCTCGAACAGCGTGTCGGCGAAGGCTCTTTTGAAGGCTCCGATTCGGTCGACGATCTGGCGGAATACCTCGGCCTGATAAAGAGCGAGGCGTTCCGTTGCAAAAGCATCACGACCGACCTGCTCGATTTCAGCCGCATCCGTGCCGGCGAACGCTCGTCGCTCGATGCCGGCGAGATAGTAAGGTCGGCGGCAAACCTGATCTCTCACCAAAAACGCGGCCACGGCATCTCCCAGCATGTCGAGATCGAAACCGATCTGCCCGAGGTCTCCGCCGATGGCGGCCAGATACAGCAGGCCGTCATCGCTCTCGCGACAAACGGCATCGACGCCATGCCCGATGGCGGCCGGCTGACATTTCGCGTTTTCTTAAAAGGCAACCGCGTTGTTATCGAGGTCGCGGATACCGGTTCCGGTATTCCGCAGGACGATATGTCCAAAATATTCGAACCATTCTTCACCACCAAGGAGGTCGGCAAAGGCACGGGCCTCGGTCTCGCCGTCTGCTACGGAATAATTTCGGAACATGGCGGTCGCCTAAGCGTTCGCTCTACTTTAGCTAAAGGCACTACTTTTAGCATTTTCCTTCCGGTCGTCCGCAACGCGGCCTAACCCCTATCGTACCCACCGCAAACCCACCGCAAAAGATGCCAAAATTATTAGTCGTCGATGACGAGAAAAACCTAAGACTGGTTGTTCAAAAAGAGATGGCTCGACAGGGCCATGAAGTGGACTGCGCCGAGGACGGCGAAACGGCGTGGGCTATGCTCGAAGAGCAAGACTATGACGTGTTGCTCTGCGACATAAATATGCCGCGCCTCGACGGAATGGGTCTGCTCAGACGAACGCGCGAGAAATGCCAGAACCCGCCCGAGGTCATAATGCTGACCGGTCAGGCGACCGTTGAATCAGCCATCGAAGCGATGAAGCTCGGCGCCTATGACTATCTGACAAAGCCGTATCGCATCGGCGAGCTAGCCGCTTTGGTGACGGCAGCTTCCGAGAAACAACGGTTAAAGGTTGATAACCAGCGACTGCGTGCTCAAATCGCCCGTACAAATCAGAGCCTGCCCGAGATCATCGCCGAATCGCGACAGATGAAGGAGGCGTTGCGCCTTGTCCAGCGTGTCGCTCCGTCGGACACATCGGTGATGATCACCGGCGAATCGGGTGTCGGAAAAGAGTTGATCGCGCAGGCTATACACCGGCTGAGCGGCCGTAGCGATAAGGCGTTTATAGATTTGAACTGCGCGGCGTTGCAGGACACCCTGCTCGAAAGTGAGCTGTTCGGCCACGAGGCCGGAGCATTTTCCGGTGCCCGCGTACGTAAACTCGGTCTTTTTGAGATAGCTGATGGCGGCACACTTTTTCTTGACGAAGTAATGGAAATGCCTATGCAGCTTCAATCAAAGCTGCTTCGGGCGCTCGAAACGCGGTCGTTCTTCCGCGTCGGCGGCGTTAAAAAGGTCGTGGTCGATGTGCGTCTGATTGCCGCGACAAACCGCGTAAAAGAACAGGCAATCGCCGATGGCGTCTTCCGAGCCGATCTGATGTACCGAATAAACAGTTTCGAGGTAAATATCGCCCCGCTCCGTGAGCGTCGCGATGACATTGAACCTCTTGCCCGCCATCTGCTCCACAAACTCGGCGGTGCAAACGCCCCTGAAATGTCGCCCGCCGCCATCGACGCCCTTGTCGCATTCGACTGGACCGGCAACGTCCGCCAGCTTCGCAACTGCCTCGAACGCGCCATCCTGCTCTGTGACAACGACACGATCACACCCCGTGAGTTGCCACCCGAAATAGCCTATCGCCTCGAAAACCCGGGCCTCTCAGTCAACTACTCCGAACCGCGAACCGCCAGTGTCGGATCATTCCAAAACGCGACCCCAACCAACCTCCGCGACGTGGAACGCCAACAGATAATCGGTGCTCTCGAAAAAACGAGCTGGCACCGCGGGAAAACCGCCGAACTCCTCGGCATTTCTCCGTCGACGCTCTATCGCCGATTGCGTGAATATGATCTAGACGTGCGGTAGCTGTTATGGCGACTTAGTAATGGTTACAAAATTTGAACCATAAGGATATGGAATCAATGGACATAAACCGCCGGGCAGGCAAAGACGAACCGAATTCAGTTTCGGTGATGACCCAAACGCGAATAACGCGGGGCAGCGGGAATTGTAGTGGTGTTAGGGGCATGGCGATCTTGGGTCGAACTGTTGCCTTGCTTCTGGTCGCCTGGACGGGTGCGTGTTCTTCTGGTTCGGATCCCGAGCGGGCGTTGCAGGCCTACGTTCGGTCTGTGAGCGAGAGCCGGTGCGAAGATGCGCGGAAACTCCTCTCGGCGCGGACGAACCATGCGCTCGATGTGCTCCGCGTCAAGCCGCAGCATCCGCAGAACCCTTTGCCGATCGAACATTACTATTGCAACAACCTTATCTTCGAGGATTGCAAATGGGAAAAGATGACGCTCAGCAATCAGGGAGCCGACAGCGCCACGGTCTCGATGGCCTGCGGACGCACACAGGACAGTTTCCTACCCGGTTTTTCGAGCCCGTTTCTGAAGTATGAGCCACGAGTCACGGAGATGGTTCGCGAAGAGGGAGAGTGGCATGTTGTCGCGCCGTTCGTCATCCGCATCGCCGAGAGCCGCGAAACCGAGGATCGAATGCGCGACGCCGCAATTCGAGAACACGAGCGCCGCAAGCGCGAGCGCGAATACGGAGTAGAAACGAGGTAACACATGATTCGACTGTTCATAATATTCACGCTCGCGATCATTCTGCAGAGCGGCTACGCAATCGCACAATCGACGACCTCAGCTTCGCCGTCACCGACACCAGTTAAGAAAAGCCCGATGCTCGATCAGTTTGGCCTGAGCACTGGGGTTTTTGCGAACACGGGATCAACGGCCTCGACCGCCAAATGCGGAACCCGTAACGAAAGTAGAGTACGTCGGCCAACATATCTTCGAGACCATCATTGTGCTCATTGAGAAGTCTGAGTTTATGGAAGCGGAATTGTTACGAGAGTTGAGTGACAACGTCGATATTACACCGTCTTCGCCATTCAGAAAGTACTTCGAACATCATATCGAGGGCATTATGCACGTCTCAGAAGTACAACGCACCGGCAAGTTCGGCGGAGCGGGCATCAAGAGCGGTGATCTCACAAAGCTGCTGCAGCAGAACGAGAGGGCCGTCGTAGAAATACTCGCTGTCCTGGACGCAGGTCCGGAAGAATACGTCCGCTTCAGCAAGGAACTAAACGGCGTCTCAGAGAAATATGGCGTGCCGCTGAAGGAAAGCCCGGCGGCCGGAACCCGATTGGACAAGCCCGCATTATTAAAAGCGATGATGGCCCGAATGAACAGCAATTACGCACGCATCAAGAAACAGATGGCCGTCAGAAGATAAAACTACGCTCGATCTGACACGTACAGAAATCGTTGTCTGGACATCGGCATTAGTTCAGCGGAAAACGGCACGCGGCACTTTCGCAGCGTTTCGCCGAGCGTTGGTCCGCCGAATAAAAGCATTCGCCGCCTACCTGACCACTTAATAAGCCTGGGCAGTTTTTCGGTAAATTTGTCGAGCGCTCGGCAAGTGATGAATTTACAGCCTGCGATTTCGGCTTCTTCGAACTGACGATTTACAATCTCGGCTTTATCATTGAGGCCGAAATTTTTTATTGCATCGTCGAGGAACGTGGCTTTTTTTCTTTTCGATTCGATCAGAACCGCCTGCAGATCGTCGCGTGTTAATAAACACGGTATCGACGGCAGGCCGGCACCGGCGCCGACATCGGCGAACTTTGCGCCTTTTGGAAGATGTTCGAGCAAAGTTAGCGATTCGAGAATGTGGCGCATGGCAAATTCTTCCGGCGAGCACGGGCCGACGAGGTGGAGAAATTCGTTATGCTGCTGGATCAGCTCGTAATAATCGGCAAGCAACTCTACAGCCGTCGAGGGCAAGTCCAAGCCGAATGTGGTTTGGTTGATTTTTACCGCCTGGATAAAATCTTCGCGCACTAGAAAGGAGTGTCACGCAAAGCCGCAGAGAACGCAAAGATCAGAAAAGCCTTGACTCTCGACCTTGACTCACGACTCTCGACTTTTTTTGTGGTGCGGACGAATGGAATCGAACCATCACGGCCTCGCGGCCACGGGCTTCTGAGACCCGCGCGTCTACCAGTTCCGCCACGTCCGCTTGATCGCGCGAACATTGAGGATACTAATTCAACCGCCGAAATTCAAGCAAAGCACGACAGGCCGTTAGTCTGTCGAATTCGACGGCTAACGAGCACCTCACGCTTTTGTTATATTTGTCTAGTGGAATCCGGTCTAGAAGACAGTCTCGCCGCGGTGCGGCAACGAATTGCAGACGCCGCATCGCGCGTTGGTCGTCGTGGTGAAGAAATCAAGCTTGTCGCCGTCAGCAAGACGCATCCGGCGGAAACTCTGCGACAAGCCGTCAGCGCCGGTGTTCATATTTTCGGAGAAAACAAGGTTCGCGAAGCTGAGGGCAAAATAGCGGAGATCGGCCGCGACCGGGCCGAATGGCATCTGATCGGGCATCTGCAATCCAATAAGGCGCGCCGTGCCGTTCAGCTTTTCGATGTTATCCACTCGGTCGATTCGCTCGAACTTGCCACGCGGCTCGAACGTATTTGTATGGAAGAGTGCCGTGAACAGCTTTCCGTCTTTGTCCAGGTGGATCTCGCCGGGGAAGAAACAAAATCCGGCATCGCCGAGGATAATCTGAATGAGATGTCGGCATATTTGCAAACCTGTAAGCATTTGCGCTTTGACGGGCTAATGTTGTTGCCGCCGTTTTTTGGCGAAGCGGAAAACGCTCGGTCATTCTTCAAGCGATTGAAAATAATCCGTGACGAATTGCTCTTGCAGAATGCATTCGCCTCAGGAGTAGGTGAACTTTCGATGGGAATGAGCCATGATTTTGAGATCGCGATTGAGGAAGGTGCCACGGTCGTGCGTATCGGCACGGCGATTTTTGGCGAAAGGGTTGTTCGGAATAGCTGAAAGCTGATAACTGATAGCTGATAATCAGAACCGGCTATCAGCTTTCAGCTATCAGTTATCAGCTATTCCGAAAAGTATTCTCTACTATGTTAAATTCTTTGGTTTATCCGATATTTAGTCTCGTCGTCTGGAGTCTGTTCGCCTTGTTTCTGGGAGTGCTGATCCTGCGGATGATCTTCAATTACGCTGACCCAAATCCGTTTGGGAAGGTCGGGCGATTTGGCTTTAAGATCAGAAAATTGACGGAAAAATGGGTGTATCCGGCGGCCCGTTTCCTGGCTAATTTTCGTGTCGATACGAGGCTGGCCCCGCTCGTGACGATGTTTATCGGTCTCGTATTGACGTATTTTCTTACACAGATTGTCGGCAATATGTTTTTTGTTATCGACGGTCTCACGATTGGCGTGGCAAGCGGGAATCCGAAAATGTTTATCGGGTTTGTCTTGTACGGGCTGCTCAGCGTACTCGTGCTGTTTATTTTTATTCGGTTTATTTCGTCCTGGTTTGTTTTTACACGCAAGACTTTTTTGGGGTTTGTTATACGCGTTACCGATCCGATCATGCTGCCCGTTCAGCGGTTCATACCGCCGATTGGGATGTTCGATATTTCGGCTATGCTTGTGCTAATTGTTATTGGTTTGCTTCAGTCGGTGGTTATTAATATCTTTGTTCGTGGTTAGCGGAGAATACAAGCTAAAGCTTGAACTCTGAGCTTATTCGTCCGCTTCGTCTTCTTCGACATCCTCTTCCGGCTTTATTCCGGCGGTCATTAGTTCAAAGGCAGGCAGGCGGGCGATTCCGGGTATCGGAATTTCACCTTTTACGGAAAACCAGATGATCTCATTCAACGCTCGCGGGTTTGCCATATCCGCATGGGAGAGATCCTGAGCGTCGGTCAGCCGCATAAATTTGAGCATAGCGGCGGACGGTTTGTCGGGCGGATAAAGATTATCGAGCGCGACGACGGGCATTTGAGCGGTGTAGGGACGAAGGTCAGGTGTGCCGGTAAAAATGTCGATCGGAGTCGCATTTGCATCCAGAAAATTCATCGGCGCTAGTCCGATGCAAAGTTCGAGCGTGCGAATCAGGCTCACCGTGTTGTGAAACTCGTGAACCAGAGCTCCGGGGCGATTGTAGGCGGAAATGACAAATCCGGGCGAACGGTGAGCGTCAACGTGGTCGGGGCCGTCCTGGGCGTCGTCTTCGACGACGAAGATCGCCGTGTCTTTCCAATACCGACTTTTTGAAACCGCTTCGACTAGGCGGCCAAGCGCGTAATCATTTTCGGCGACAAAAAATTGCGGTGTCGGGACGCCCTTGTTCAATCCAGCGGTGTGGTCGTTCGAAATTCGGACGATGGAAAGATTCGGCAGCGCCCGACCATTGCCAGACTGAGCGTTCGCGACGAAGGCGCGAAACTCTTTCGCCCATTCACCGTATCGCGAACTTCCGCGAAATCGCTCGTCCGGATGATCGGGCATTATTGCGGGGTCGAGCGTTGTCGCCGATTCTCGCGAGGTGCGATACGAATCGACGGTCATGATATCCGGCGAATGCGTATCATAATTGCGGGCGGTGGGCGAGAAATTGCCTTCGAGAGATTTTTTTGTAGCAAAGGCCGTGAGCGTGGGCGAAATGTCGGGGTATTTCTTTGGCTTACGGGTGTTGACCTCCTTTAGGTCATCGGCCGATACGGTTGCGACAAATTCGCCGTAATTCCGATAGGTCAGCCCGGCCTTTTTGGCGGCGTCCCATAGATAAAGCGTTTCCGGTTCGCCGATGTCGCGGTTGCCACGGAGATAAGGCACGTATTTCTTTAAAAAATTAGCAACGTCATTCTCATTCGCCGGCAAGTCGAAAACGGAAGGCAAAGCGACGGGCGGGCGGCCTGACGGCGGATCGTACGAAGGCAGGCGATTAAAACCCTCGTAATCATAAGTGCGGCCGCGGCCGGAATAGTTCCAGCGAAAGGCTTTATCGACATAGTCGTTCGAAAACGCGGCGGTCGACCAATTGTGTCCGTCGGGAGACGCCTCCGCGTTTGCAAAAAACCGGTCGAGCAAGCCAAAACGCAGAGCCAGCTCACGCGCGTTCGGTGTTATATCCTGTTTCACACCGCTTGGCGATTTGGCTGCGTCGCCCGCACCGAATATCGCGACCGACGCGTCTCCGTCGGCCTTCTGACCGTTGCCACTTGTCGCCAGACCGCCAAAGACCTGATCGTACGTGCGATTTTCCCGAATGACGTAGATAACATGCTTAAATGGAGATTTGCCGCCCGCGAAAAGATTTTTCTTCCTGCCGCCGAGCAGTCCATTATTACGCATCACCGCTTGGGTATAGGCAAAGAGTTTTGGTTCGTCCGGTATCGAGACCTGGCTGATATTGCCTGAGACGATAGCGCCGCTATACATTCCCCGTTTGTTGTACCGGTCGGCCGGAAATTTCTCGTTTGGCATATTCGGATACAGGCCCGAATCGCTTACCACGGCCGACGAATTTTCCATTCCGGTTCCTTTTCCGTTGGCGATGAACAATTGGTTTCCAACCACCGCGACCGCCGAAGCGTAGCTTCCGGTCGGAATAAATCCCATCAGCTTCGACGCTTCTTTCTTCGTTGGATTTTTTGCCAGAGCGATTACCGCAACGGCATCAGCATGTGCATTAGCGACATACAGAGTTTGCTCGTCACCGCTAAGCGCGAGCCCTTCAGGGCTGGCGCCGATGAGCTCGCTTTCGGCGAGCCTTACATTGATCGACTCGATCACTTTGTCCGTTGCCGTATCTATCACGGAAACCTTGTCGGCATTGGAATTGACCACGAACAGCCTAGTTTGCCGAGTGTTAAGGATCATCGCCGTCGGGTGACGATCGACGGTAATATGCTTGACGTTATTTACCTGAGATGGGTTTACGACAGCTATTGAGCCGTCGCCCCAAAGCGAAACATAGGCTTTCAATACTACTTTGCCTCTGGTAAGAAGTTTTATGTCGTAGGGATACAGCATCTGGGTCGAGCCCTCGCGGTGAAGATCGACACGTCGCAATCTGCGCGAATCGCGTAGATCGGATACGACACCGAGCGTATCGCCGAGATTGTTTGCGACAAACAGCGTCTCGCCATCCGGGCTCAAGCCCAAACCGGTCGGGTAAACGGCGGCGACATTGTTGTTGTAATTTGGTGAAGGCGCGTTTTCGACAAAAGCGGAAACATCGATAAACGGAGCGTCAAATCTCTCATCCGGCTTGTTCGACGGAGCGAGTGGGGCGCCGGCGGCGGGATCAAAGCCCAGTATCCAGATCTTGTTTTCGAAGCCGCCCGACAGATACAGTTGGAAAGTACCGTCCGGCCTCACGTTCTTGTTAAAGACGAGTCCGACATTGGCGCTCTGCGGCGAGGGAAAGTAAACATTCTGGATAACTTTTGGTTCGGGCCTCAGGTTGAGATCGATGACCGAAAGCGTTTGCTGAGCTTTGCTTTTCGAATTGACCTGAAGACCGTAACCGCTGTTAACGGCGACCAGATAACGGCCTTTCCCGTCATTTCCGGTTTTGTCAGGAGAGCGGACAAAGTTTACTGTAAGCGGAGCGACCGCCGGTAGATTTGTTGTTAAATCAAAAACCAAACGGCCCGCCGGCGTCTGGGGTCTTTCGATGAGGGGATTTTTACCCGGAACCGGGATAGTCGCCCGTTGCGGTGATCCGAAATAAAGTACACCTCCGATCGCGCCTATGAGAACTAACGTCAAAACGGCAATTGAAAGGGTTTTAGAAGACCTCAACATAGCAGCCACCTCAGATACAAATTTGATTCGAGATCAATTATATCCGACTGCCGTTAATTCCCTATTAGCGGAATTGTTTCGACTCGTTACGCGCTTGCCTCGGCCTCGCGTGGGGCGATATACATTATGCGGGAGCAGCTCTCGCAGGTAATGATCTCGTCGCCCTTTTTTACGTTTAACTGGACCTGTGGGCGAAGCTGCATGTAGCAGGCGCTGCACGAGCCGTTTACTACCTCTGCCACGGCGATGCCATCGCGGCTCCGCTGGGCCATGCGGTCGTAGATCGAGGCAAGCTGGGCCGGTAGTGTTGCGAACGCCGTCGTGCGATGCCTTGTCTCCGACTCGAATTCGGACTTATCCTTCTTTAACGCTGCGTCGAACTTAGCCAACGCGGCGGCTCGGTTCGTGTCGAGAGTGCCGATCTCTTCAGCGCGTTCTTCCAATACTTTTTCGACGCCTTCGACCTCTTCCATTATCTCGACAATCTGCGTTTCAAAGGCCGCGATCTGTTTTTGCAGCGCGTCCGTCTCGCGCATCGCCGTTTCGTATTCTTTTTGATTTTGAGCGTGTTTTAGATTTCGGTCGGCCCGCTCAAGATACGTTTTATTTTCCGCTATCTGCTTTTCGAGATCGGTGCGTTTAGCGGTGAGAGTGTCGCGTTTATTCTGGATTTCGCGTATAGAAAAGGCGTGCTGTTCAAACTCTAGTTCGATTGCCGCACGCCCCTGTTCCGCCGTCTCAAGTGACCGTTTTAACTTTCTGAGGTTCGTATCGGTCTTCTGTAATTCTATTAATTTATCAAGTTCTGCTATCACTAATTAATCTCCCGTCCTTTCGAGCCAATCATTAATATTATCGCACTTCGGCCGGAAATCAAAGCGGGCGCCGACTGGGGTAGTGTCTTAAATCTGTGTTGCCAGTGCACAAGCCCGCGCGTGAGCAAGGGCGAAACACGCGACTTGCAGGTATCGTCCTTGCTCATGCGCGGGCTTGTGCATGTAAGAAAGAGCGGGGGCAGAGCCGCCCTTCCT
>JANPCJ010000386.1:0-5123 GCA_031430895.1 Chloracidobacterium sp.
GTCAAGTCAATTAAATATAGGGCGTTTTAACGTCCTTACCTCCGACGGCTTAAGCCACATCAATTTAAGCCCGTTGAAACGGGCTAAAGGCCAAATTCACAACCCTAACCACGCCCTAACGGGACGTGGCTATGTGCCGCGAAACGCGGGAAGCAGGTTGCGGGGATTGCGGCCTTTCGGGATTTTATGAACTAGAGCGGAAGTACGCCGGGCGTTCCGTCGACACATTCGGCGTAGGTGATCTGGCTTCCCACCTGGGCGGGAGTTGATTCGTATCTGAGGACGCCTTCGGTCCTGATGCAGAAGTTTCTCGCCCCGGTTTGCGTGGCGCCGTTTGGGATGCTCGGAACGGTGCTGAAGGAAAAAGTGGAAGGCTCAGACGCCGTCGCGGCATTGACCGTAACGGTAAACGTATAACCGCTTTTCACTCCCGAACCGAGTTGCGAGTCGATCAGGTTGGTAGTATTCAAATCCGTCATAGTGGGCGCATAATTACCGTTTCCGTATGTTGTTCGATAGGTCATCTGTGCTCCGTGCAAAGTCCGCAGCGCCGAGATTGCGGCTCCCTCATTGGCCGAACGCCGTGACGCAAGCAGATTTGGAATCGCGATCGCGGCGATGATGCCGATAATCACCACAACGATCAATAATTCTATTAACGAAAAGCCTTTTTGATTCTTCATCTCGGATCTATTTTGCCTTCAACGAATGTTTTACGGATGTGGGATCCGATACTACCTGTCAGAATCTGGACTCAATCCGTGTGCCAGACGCAGAAGTCAATAAATAGGGCATTCCACGTACAGGGAGACTCCCTAATGGACGCCTTATTGACAAAATATGTCATCCGCTGCACCCGTAATACGGCATATCTCCATATGATGCTAACGGTGCCGGTGGGACGTATTTTTCGGGAACAACATCATGTTTACTGGCACGGGTTGATTTGTCACCGGCAATTTCGCGTCGCTTTGTTAGCTTCCGTACATAACTTATTCCGCGAGTCGATATACTTTAGAAAAAGGGGAGAATTTTACTATGGCAGACGGAGATGGAAATGGAACGGCGAGCAACGCAATTTGGGCGGTCGCGATGATTATTATCGTTGCGATGATCGCTGGAGCGGTTTATTACAGCGGGATTTTGAAAGGCGGTTCGAAAAAAGAAGTCGATATAAATATATCAGCGCCCGCTCGCTGATGATCAATTGCAAAAGCCCTCTCGTAAGCAAGGGCGAAACACGCAACTTGAAGGTTTCGCCCTTGCTTACGCGCTGGCTTTTGCATCGACACCACACTGTGACAGATAACCGCACATGTCGGCGACGCCCGTGTTGCCGCCGCAAAAGATCAGCACGACTTTGCTATCGGGCGTGAAGTTATCACGCAGCTTTTCGGCGGCGGCGAGTGTGCAGGCGGCGGCGGGTTCGGCTATTACCTTGAGGCGTTCGGCGATAAAGGTCATGGCCTCGACGGCTTCGGCATCGGTGACGACGGTCACGGATTCGAGTAGTTCCCGGGTCAACTTCAAAGTCCGGTCGGTAACAAACGGTGCGCCGAGCGTTTTGGCGATAGACGTAATGGCGGTCAGCACGACCGGTTTCCCGGCCGCGATTGCCTGCGACATCGCGTCGGCACCGACGGTTTCAACGCCCCAGGCCTTTACTTCTGGATTTATACCTTTGGCGGCCATCGCGACGCCGCCAGCCATTCCGCCGCCGCCGATGCTCATAATGATGTCGGTGGCGTCAGGAAGGTCTTCCATGATTTCCAAACCGACGGTTCCCTGTCCGGCGATGATAATCGGGTCGTCAAATGGGTGTAAGAGATGGCGGCCCTGGTCCTGATAGAACTCCAGCTTTGCAAAAGCATCGGCAATGTTCGGTTGTAGATCAACGGTCGCGCCATATCCGTGCGTCGCGTCGAGAGAAGTCTGCGCCGTGTTCTCCGGCATTACGATAATTGCATCGACGCCGAGTTGCTGCGCCGCGTAGGCGACGGCCTGAGCGTGATTGCCGCCGCTGACAGCGACTACGCCTTGCGAGCGCTCGTTTTCGTCCATCAAAAGCAGTTTGTTAAAAGCACCGCGAGGTTTGAAGGCACCAGTCTTTTGAAACAATTCGTATTTGACAAAAATATTCGTACCAACACGGTTGCTGAGAGATTCACTGTACTCGAGCGGCGTCCGCTTAACGTAGCCGCGGATCCGCTCCTGAGCCTGTTTGATATCGTCGATGTCCATGACGATAATATAGCATCAATGACTGGAGGGTGAGCATCCTGCTCGGCGCGTAGAGTTAGCCGAGGCATTTTCCAAATTCACACGGGAACGACGGGCGAGCAGGATACCAGTCGCATTGAACCTGTGATTCGGTTGCGATATTATTGAAACATTGTCACTCGTGGCAAAATTCGACATTACAAGGGGAACTTATCATGGCAGACGACAATAAATGTAAACACGACGCATGCAGTTGTGCGGCACCGGGCGATTCGGAATATTGCAGCGACCATTGCCGCGACGCGGTCGATCAGGACATAATCGAGATCGCGTGCGATTGCGGACACGGCGGCTGTTAATTGATTTGAACGATAGAATCGGAACTCGGGGCTGTCTGAAAAGACAGCCTCTTCCGTTTATGATGGCAAACGAAAAAGAATTGATGACCGAGGCGGATGTTCACGCATTTGGCGTGGAGATTGTTTTCAAGCAGCTCGAAGAGGCGGGATGGACGCTCGAATCGGCCGACGTCTTCGCCGACCGTGAGGCCCATCCGCAAATCGTAGGCCACCGAGACGGCGAAACCGGTTTTTTTGTCGTCCGAACCGCGATGCACCCGGGGCGCGGCCGAATCGAAGGCGAAGATGTTTTCCAAACCCTCGTTCGCCACGCATCTGCGCACGGGGCGTCGTGCTATTTCGCCAGCGTCGGCATCGCAAATTCCGAAGGCAAAACCGAAGACGAAATGAGCGTTCCGGTAAAAGGAGTCGCATATCATGTCGCGTTTGACGGCCTTCTCAAAATGGCCCTGCCGGAAAACTAACGCAAAAAAGCGCGAACCGGCACACTCAATGCCAATTCGCGCTTTCTAATTTGCAAACGATAATTTAGAACAGGAAACGGAACAACAGAAGAAGTCCCATCGCTCCTAAAATCGACAGAATCCATCCGGCCTTATAGTTCTGATCTTTCCATATCGCCCGGCCCACAAATGTGCCGATCAGCGAGCCGCCCATACCGATGCCGGCCGTAACCAGCCAGCCTAAAATCCCGCTTACGACTTCCTCTTTGCCCGGAAGTAGAAAACGCGCGATCACGCCAATTATCAAACCGACGATAAGCTGCCAAATAATAGACATAACTTTCTCCTTTCTCAGTTGAATCGAATACCTATTTCATACTACATCTACATTGAAACCACAAGCATGATGTACGCTGCCGTCGAGACCGAAGTTCGCGATTTGGCTATTACTTCGGCGCTGGAAGTCGACTATTCACTATTCACGCCTTATCCATTTCAAAACCTCGGGAATTGTCGCGCGCTTGCCATACATCAGCATTCCGACACGGTAAACGCGGGCGGCGACCCACACGAGGCCCGCGATGGCGAGACAATTCAGCAGGACGGAAAGCCCGATCTGCCAGAATGGCGGAGTTTCGGCGAGGATGCGCACGGGCATCGTCATCGGGGCAAATAAAGGCGCGATCGACACCCAAAACGACAAACTCGAATTCGGGTCGCGGATCACCGCAAAGCTAAAATAGAACCCGATCAGCATTATCATTATCGGCGGAAAGGCGAATTGCCCGCCTTCCTGCACCGTCGTCACCATCGCCCCAATCAAGGCAAAAATCGAAGCGTAAATAAAATACCCGACGATAAAAAACACAAAGAAATACACGATCATCAACGGCGTGATATTTGGCAGCGAAGCCAGTATCGGCCCCATGTCGGACTGCGTCGAGAGAAATACGACAATCGCAACAAGCGACCCAACCCATATCCCAAGCTGAGTCAGCCCGGCCAACCCGACGCCGACCAGCTTGCCAAAAAGCAGCTCAAATGGCCGAGCCGACGAAAACAATATCTCCGCGATCCGCGTCTCCTTCTCCTCGACAACGGCGCCCATTATGACCTGGCCGTAAATCGTTAAGGTAATATAAATCATCATCCCGATAACCAGGGATGCGATAAAGAGCATCTCGCTGTCCTTTTCCTCGCCTTTCTCGTTGATCGATTTGGAGACGAATTCGACATTCTGGCTTAGATTCTTTACAAGCGTTTCGCTGATATTGGCGTCGGCGAGGCGCTGCGACCGCACCGCCTCGTTCAAAGCATCTCTCAGAGTGTCATTCGCGACAAAATCTCCGGCTTTTCGTGATCGAAATTCAAACGTCGCTCCGCTGGCGCTAATATCCGGCGGGATAACTAAGTACGCGTCGATCTCGTCGCCGGCGGCTTTCGCGTTAAGTTCCTGCCGAATCTGCTCGCTCGTCTTACCCGTCGTATCGTAATCGACAAACGCAAATCCCGACGCTAGTTGTTCAGAGCCGCGTTTCATTTTCTCTTCCTGAGACGCGGTCATGTCGCCCATCTGCTCCTTCGCCGCCTGCCGTGCCTTGGCCGCGATGCGTTCGGCCGAAACATTTTCCTTCAACCGAGGCAAGATCTTGTTAGTGGGATCGACCACCACGATCCGCGTCTGCTCGCCCTTGAGGGAAAAAATGATCGCCGGCACAATCGCGAAACACGCGCCAATTATCGGAAACAATAAAGTTCCGATCAGAAACGTCCATTTAAGGACGATCTTCTTGTATTCATGTTTAACAACGGCGAGGAATTTGCGCATCTTTCAACTCTTTTGGTTTTGTCCCTGAAAGGGACGAAGATAATAGTCTGGGGTAAGGCCGAAGGCCGCAACCCCAGGAATACCTCCCCAAGTCACCCGCTCCCTCCTAAGGAACTACCGAGAATTTCTGCGATCTCTGCGTCTTTCTCGGCGTTCTCTGCGTTGAACCCGTTTTTACCGCAGAGGACGCCGCGGATGACGCAGAGATCGCCGAGATGACCGACACAGTTCCTTTGTCACACAACCCGGACCGTCCGGGTCGGAGGCTGAAGG
>JANPCJ010000387.1:0-7850 GCA_031430895.1 Chloracidobacterium sp.
CGGCTAAATTCACAACGTCGCTCCGCGACGAAAACATTGAAGCCTACAAAGTCCAGAAATACGCGACGTTCTCGCCGTCTCCATGTCATGCTATATCAACAATTACGGCCTTAACTTGGCGCGAATGGGGGCAAGCCCGCCTTCCTTACTGCAAGTGGGTCAGGTTTTCATTTCCTTGGGTGGTTTTGCATTGGCAGCGGGGCGATTTATACTAATCGAAAGTCTTCTTCGATTCAGGAGTATAAAGCGTTATGTTAAAGAGAACCTTTTCCTTTTTATTGGTCGCTGCGTTTCTGGCGACAACCGTCCCCGCTCAGGCTAAGTTCGAATATCCTAAGCCTCTCCGCGGTGGGCAGGTTGACGATTATCACGGGACAAAGGTAGCCGATCCGTATCGATGGATGGAGGAGACCGAATCCGCCGACACGCGTTCTTGGATCGACGCGCAGAATCGGCTGACCGATTCGTATCTGGCAACTATCCCACAAAGGGAAAGCATCAAGCGTCGCCTGACTGAATTGTGGAACTACGAGCGTTTCTCTGCCCCGTCGAAAATCGCTGAAGGATTTTACCTCTACTCAAAAAATGACGGTCTGCAAAATCAGAGCGTTCTGTACCGCGCAAGTTCGATAAACGATCCGGGCCAGGTCTTTTTCGATCCTAATAAGCTCTCCGCGGACGGCACGGCGGCATTAAGCGGCTCGTCGTTTACCAATGACGGCAAGCTATGGGCCTACGGCGTCTCGATCTCCGGTTCTGACCGAACTTCATGGCGTATTATGAACACCGAAACCGGGGAATATTTGGCCGATACACTCGCCCCAAACCGCAACGGCGGCGTTTCGTGGCTCAAGGACAACTCTGGTTTCTTCTATAGCAGCTATGCCCCGGTTGAAAAAGGCCAGGAACTCAAGACGACGACCTACTTCCAGAAGATATATTTTCACAAAATGGGCCTGGCGCAATCCGAGGACTGGATCGTTTACGAGCGTCCTGATAATAAGGAGTATTTCGTCAGCGGCGACGTCACGGAGGACGGCAATTGGCTGATCATAAATGTCGGCAAAGGCACCGAGCGTATGAATATGGTCTATTTCAAGAATCTGACCATGCAAAAAGCGCCGATTATGCCGCTCATCACCGATCTTAAGAACAGTTATTCGTTTATCGGCAACGATGAAGGCACGTTCTACTTCCGCACTGACCGCGACGCTCCACGCGGCAAGGTCGTCAAGGTCAATGCCCTGACAACCGAAGCGAAATGGGAAGATGTCGTTCCCGAATCCGCCGACACGCTTAACGGCGTCTCGTTTCTTAACAACCAGTTCGTCCTTAACTATATGAAGGATGCGGCGACAAAAATCAGGATTTACGAGACGAGCGGCAAATGGCTTCGCGATGTCGAATTGCCCGGCATCGGCTCTGCCGGCGGCTTTGGCGGCCGTCGCGGCGATCACGAAACTTTTTACACATATTCCAGCTTTAATGCACCGCCGACGATATACAGCTTCGATATGAAGTCCGGCCGCAGCATGATGTTCAAAAAAGCCGGGGCCAAGGTCGATCCTTCTCAATTTGAGGTCAAACAGGTCTTTTATCCGAGCAAGGATGGCACCAAGGTGCCGATGTTTATCAGCTATAAAAAAGGCATTAAGCTCGACGGATCAAACCCGACGATCCTTTACGGCTACGGCGGTTTTAATATTCCATCGACGCCGAGTTTTTCGGTATCGCGTATCGCCTGGATGGAGATGGGCGGCATCTATGCCGTTGCATGTATCCGCGGCGGCAACGAGTACGGCAAGGATTGGTGGAAGGGCGGTTCGCGTCTGAATAAGCAAAACACTTTCGACGATTTTGCCTGGGCCGGCAAATGGCTGATCGCTAATAACTACACATCGACGCCAAAACTCGCGATCCAGGGCGGTTCAAACGGCGGCCTGCTGGTCGGAGCGGTGTTGAATCAGAATCCCGATCTCTTCGGTGCCGCGCTTCCGGCCGTCGGCGTGATGGACATGCTTCGCTTTACCGAATTTACCATCGGCTGGGCGTGGACGTCGGATTACGGCTCGCCAAAAGACGCCGCTGATTTCAAAGCGATGTACGCATACTCGCCCTATCACAATGCAAAACCAGGCACACGCTATCCGGCTACGCTCGTCACCACGGCCGATCACGACGACCGCGTCTTTCCCGCCCACAGTTTCAAATACACGGCCGCGATGCAGGCCGCCCAAACCGGCGACGCTCCCGTCCTGATTAGAATCGAAACAAAGGCCGGTCACGGAGCGGGTAAGCCGACATCAAAGCAGATTGAAGAACTAACTGATATTTACGGCTTTCTCTTCAAGAATCTGGGAATGAAATAATCGTTCAGAGTTCAAGCTTTAGCTTGCATCCGCCCGGGCGAAGAGCAAACTGAAGTTTGAACTCTAAACTTTAGCTTGTCATCTTGAACGAGTTGACAAAATTGTCGGCCTCTTTCGTCGCGACGTTTTCTTTTTTGGTAGCGGCGATCTGGATGACATATAGTCTCTTGTCCTTTGCGGACCAGAAGACGACTTCGCGAAATGTCATCTTTGCCGGGCCGATCTCGATGGTACGGACGCTGTCAAGCCCCTTTGCTCCGTTGACGGTTATGTCTTTGACAACGGTTCCCGGCTCGTCCTCCCAGCCATTCAGACCAATTTCGAGAATTTGCTTTGTATCTTTACCATCGGTTCCGGTAATCCCCAGCGCCTGCACCTCATAACTCCTGTAGTTGTCGCTCCGGTTATCAAACATCTTAGAATAGGTCGTACCGGTTGTGGCAAATTTCGGCGTCTCACTCTCCGTTTTCACATCGCCCGACCCACCGGGAAAGGCAACTGAAAACTTGTCGGAGGCACTTGAAAATTCGCCGCCACCGCCGCGACCGGGCAGATAATTGCAGGCGAGGCCGACCGCCACGAGTATAGCAATGGCCAAAACTGAGTGTTTATAACTTTTCATCGAACTTCTCCTTTCTAAGTGGATTACGGGGCGCATCGCTTTAAAGATTGAACCAACGCGACCCGGCCAACGCCGTCTTTGCCCCAATCATCCGCCGCGAGTCGAATGGCATCTCTATAAATGCCCTTAATAAAGCGATTGGAACACTATAGTTCAACTGGAAGGCTGTGGCAATGCGCGAGCAATTTTTATATTGGTACTTTGTGTAATTATGATTTGCCTCGATGCAGTGCTGAGCTGCCCGATTCTGGCTGAGCTGCCGCGATTTTCGGCGGATTTAGCGTGGAAGTTTCTGGCTGTGGCCAAACCATCAGCTAGTTTATTGGGTCTTAAGTTTTCTCGCCGCCGCATCGTCCTTCTTCGCAAGCATCGGTTTTCCGATCAAACGGTAAATCTCGGCACGGCGCTGCAATGGCCCCGGTCGGTCCGGCATAAGCCGTATCGCCGTCGTAACGTCCGCGAGGGCCATCGGATACTGCCGTCTTTTCTCATAGGAGTCGGCTCTGGACAAATACGCTATCGGATTTCCCGCCTCGATCTTAATCACGGAGGTCCAATCGGCAATGGCTTTAGGATGATCGTCTTTGGAATAGTAGAAATACGCTCGATGCCGCAGAGCATCCAAATATGTGGGATTTAGGGTGAGTGCCCGGGTGTAATCGGCGAGCGCTTCGGCTCGCCTGCCGTTCAGGCTGTAGAACTCGGCGCGTTCATCGTACCAGCGCGGGTTTTTAGGTTCGAGGCTGACGGTAATATCAAGATCGGCGATGGCCTTTTCAACATCTTCGGCTTCAAACGCCATGGCTCGAAGGGCGTAAACTTCCGGATCTTCCGGTTTCAAAGCGATGGCCCGGCCGAGATCGGCGATCGCCAGTTTTGGATCGTCGAGCGTGCGGCCGCGTTCAATCAAATACTGGCGGTTGTCAGGATCGAGTTCCAGTGCTTTGTTGAGATCGGTGACCGCCTCGGCCCTGAGGCGTGTCCATTTGTCGATGTCGCCGATGAACCGGTCAGCGTCCTTTATTTTAGCTATTGCCCGTTTGTAATGAGCTTCTGCTGCAGGCGGTTTTCCCTGACCAAATGCCGCCGCCGTGAGACACGTCGATAGGCCCGCCATGGCGAGAAAGACTTTGCCTTTTCGACCCGAGGAAATAATTCGTAACATACGTCTCCTCCTGATTGCGTCCTTCTGAGTCCTAGACCGCCTCTTCGCCCTCGAAGAAAGCCGCCTAAAGGCGGAACTCAGAACTCCGTTTGAACTCTGAATTCACTTTATCTCGTCCGCCATCAGGAGACCGAAATAGGTTACTCTCTCCTTTGTGTGGCGGTGGAGGATTTCGGCGGCGCGTTCTTTTCTGTCCTTTTTCATCACCTTGACCATTATCATGCAATGGCCTTTTTTTAGGTGTTCCTCGTAGCGTTCGACATATGTGCGGGCCGGGCCGACGTGGCGGGCGGCGGAGAGGAACGATCCCCATACACCCCGTTGTGTGCCTTCGAAATCAAGCTCATTTTTGCTTTCCCATCCGCAAAAGGCCTCGATATCATTCAATGTAAAGCCTTTTGCCTGAAGCTCCGCGACCGCCGCGCCGACGTCGTTCGGGTCTTCAAAAACGCTGACCACCTTATGGATCGGATACGTCAAAAAATCGTCATCGGGCGTCGGAAACCCTGCGTCGGTCGTGATATGTTGATCGGTCGTCATCTCAATGCTCCCAATAAGGCTTTAGGTATTATAATACTTTACCGATGTCAGAACCACTTGGAACGCGGGCTGCCAGCCTGCGCGTCTCCAAAAAGCGTCAAGTTTGGAACACATACAGACATATACAGACTGGCAATTCGGCTTTCTGAACACACGTAGGCTGGCAGAGCGCGTTCCCGATACCGGCGGCGGTGCTTTACCGGTGAAATGTGCAGAACTCTTTCGGTTCGGTGCCGGAGCGAAATGTTTTGGACTGCTTATCGGGACAATTGACGGTCGCGCGCATGCCGGTGAGTGGGCAGATCATTATCGTCACGCTGCTGGTTTCAGCAGGCAGCCTCGCCTGTGGGATGGCGGGGCCGCGGGGCGGTTCGGCCCCATCCTGCCATGTGCCGGAAACCGGTGAGGGCGACGGGGTCGGGCGTTCGGCGGGTTCGCCATCTTCAAGATTTTCTTCGAGTATCGGCAGCATTGAACGGTTTGGGACGGTGCCCGCGATAAAGAATTCAACGCGTCGGAATTCGGCCGGGACATTGGTCACATATATTTCCACGGGGTCTGGCGGCGGCGCCTCGTAATAGATGTCATCGTCTGGATTCTTGGCGCGCTTCGGCGTTGGAACGGGCGTAGGCGTCGGTGTTGAAGCGATGGCGTCGAGCTCGCGGATGAGGGCTCCGTTGCGGATGTCTATCTCGGCTTTTCGCAAATTTGCCGGCATCGCCCAGTCGCCGTTCCATTCGGGATGCAGTTGCAACGCTTCCTTCATAAAATCGGCCCAAACCGGCATCGCCGAATCTGCACCCTTCATACCAAGATCGTCGCCGTTATCAAAACCGACATAAACCACACAAACAAGCTCGGGCGTAAAGCCCGCAAACCAGCCGTCGCGCGACGTGCCAGTCTTACCCGCAAAAGCGGTTTTGCCCGGATTATTGCGAAATCCCCATCCTTGCGCCTGAGCTGCTGTGCCGCGGTTTATCACATCCTTCAGAATGTCGTCAATGACGTATGCGACATCGGGCCGGACGACATTTTTGCGGTCGGGTGCCGGTGCGTTTATAGTGCGGCCGTCACCCGCCGCGATACGGGTAATCGGCATCGGCAGGACGCGGTCGCCAAGATTTGCGAACATCGTGTAGGCCGTCGCGACTTGAAGAGGCGTCGCTTCGGCTGTGCCGAGGGCCATCGAGGGATACGCCTTTTCAACCTTTGGCATACCGGCTTTGTTGGCCAGATTCATTACCTTTCCGACGTTAACCTGCATCGCGACATCGACGGTGATCACATTTTTGCTCTTAACCAGAGCGTCACGCAGCGTCGTTTCTTTATTAGAAAAGAAATCGCCAAAATTACCCGGCGTGTACGAGTCCTGGTTAAACGTAAATGTCTTTTTCTCGTCCTTAAAGATGCTTGCCGCCGTAAACTGCCGCGAACTGGAATCATATGCCGAGTTTATCGCCGCCGCGTAAACAAAAGGTTTAAAGACCGATCCCGGCTGCCGCATCGCGTCGGTCGCACGGTTAAATTGATTTGCAAGATAATCACGCCCGCCGACCATCGCGACGATCTCACCCGTTTTTGGCCGCATCGCAACCAGGGCCGCGTTCAAACTTCCTTTTTCCTTTTTCGGAAAATGTTTATCAAGCGCAGCCAGACGCTTGTTTACGATCTCATATGCCATTCGTTGTAGGTCTGGGTCAATCGACGTGTAAACCCGCAAATGCTGCAAAGCTTCCGGGTCGCTCACCAACTTTGGCAATTCTTCGATCGCGAACTGGGAGAAGTACGGCATACCCTGTAGATCTTTTGTACTCGAAATCTGTTTCAGCTCGATTGCGGCATTTCGATTTTCCGCAAGCTGTTCAGCCGTAATCTCGCCGGTTTCGGCCATGGATTCGAGAACTTGATTGCGCCGTTCTTTGACGCGGTCCGGATTTTTGTAGGGATTGTATCGGTTCGGGCTGCGGATAATGCCGGCGATAAACGCCGCCTCGGGCAGCGTGAGCTGCGACACGTCTTTGCCGAAATAGGCATTCGATGCCTCGCCAACGCCATATATCGAAACGCCAGATTGCTGACCGAGATAAATCTGATTCGCGTAGAGCGTGAAAATTTCCTGTTTTGAAAGCCGCGTTTCGACGATCAGCGACATATAGGCTTCGGTAATCTTTCGCTCCCAGGTTTGGTCGCGTGTGAGGAGCAGATTTTTTACCAGTTGCTGCGTGATCGACGACCCGCCCTGGTTTTCCAACGGCCCGGCGTTGTCGCTGTCATACCGACGCCAGAGAGCACGGGCGATACCGCGAAGGTTGACACCGTAATGCTCAAAGAACGCGCGGTCCTCGGTTACCGTGATCGCCTTTACCAGATGCGGCGGCAGATCATTGAAAGTTACCGTCTTACGCCGACCGTCGCCCTCGGCGGCGATTGAGCTTAAAATCTTTGGCTCGATCCTGGCTTCAGCGATCTGCGTGTCAGCATCGCGGTCGCCAATCGCGGCCACTGATTTAGAATCCTTGCTAAATTTGACCGAGAGGCCGGCAAAAACCTTCTTCCCGTCGATCATCCCTGTCAGGCCGGGCTCGATCGCTACCACGTCGCCCTCGACCGAATAGCGACTTCGTGAACGGTCGGCCTGGTTATTCTTTTCGATGTATCCGGCGGATTTTAGATAATCGACAAGCGCGGGGATCGTGATCGCTTCGCCCACTTTTAATATCTTCGGGGCGGAATAGATACCCGCCGACGCCGTGTAGACCTCGCCGCTTAGTAATTTCCGGTCGATGCGGTCGGAAAACTCAAACCAAAAATAGGTCAGCGTCAAAAACGCGCAAAGCAAAATAAACAAAACCGCCGATATAGTCCAACCATTGAATACCGTACGAAGAAAGCGGCGAAACCGAGACGGCGGCGATGCCTGAAAAGCGGCGCGGCGCCGCGATTTAACCCAGCCCTTCGGCGGCATCTTGGAGCGGTTTGGTTTTACAACGACCTTATCGGGCATTTTCGGTAGGACTCATACGCGGGAAAGCGACCGGCAAATACACGGCGCGCTATTAAAATTCTATATATTGCACCGGCTTGCTGTCTAGCTAATTATGACCTTTAATTTAGATATGAAGATCCTTGTCACCGGCGGCTGCGGTTTTTTGGG
>JANPCJ010000388.1:0-12380 GCA_031430895.1 Chloracidobacterium sp.
TCTGTTTGCAAAACAGCCGGAACAGGATGTTAACGCGAGTCTGGTGGGAACGGATTTGGTCACGGCGAATACCCAGTGGACGGCAAAGTATCTTTATGACGCCGGCGGAAATATAACATCGACAACCGACGCCCGGAATCAGACCATCACGGCGCAGTACGACCGCCTTAACCGGCTTCAGATTCGCGATTACGTTACCGATACCCTAATGCCCGATGTTTACTTTTATTCCGACGGCAAATATCTTGACCAGAGCGAAAACCCGCAGACAGCGACCGGGGCAGTAAAAGGCAAGACGACGGGCATCAAATCCTCGGTGTCGAAGACAAACTATACCGCATTTGATGTCTTTGGCCGTCCGACCGCTCACCAGCAGATAACGGACGGCGCGACGTATTCGAGCGCGTATTCTTATAACCTGTCCGGTGCTCTTCTGGAGCAAACTTACCCAAGCGGGAGATTGGTAAAAGCCACGCTCGACCCGAACGGCGACTTGAGCCAGGTGCAAAGCTCTAAATCCGGACAATCGCTACAGACATATGCAAGTTCGTTCACTTACAATGCAGCCGGTGCCGTCACGGCCGTGCAGCTTGGCAACGGCAAGTGGGAAACCGCGCAGTACAATGAACGCCTCCAGATAAAGCAGATCGGTCTCGGCAATTCGGCGGCGGACACTTCGCTGCTAAAGCTGGAATTTGCATACAACACCACCGGCCAAACAAACAACAACGGCTCGATGCTGGAACAGAAGATAACGGTTCCGACCGTTGGTTCAAATCCCGGTTTCACGGCAATTCAAACCTATGCGTACGACTCGCTCAACCGAATTCAGTCCGCGACGGAAACCGTAAACACCGTCCAGACTTGGAAGCAGACTTTCTCAATCGACCGCTACGGCAATCGACGCTACGACGCGGCGAATACGACAACGATCTCAAGCTGTGCGTCAGCGGTTTGCAATCCGACTATCAGCACAACAAACAACCGCTTCACGACCGGCCAGGGCTATCTTTACGACCAAAATGGCAACGTGACAAAGGACGCGATGGCGCCGCTGGGCCAGCGTTTTGAGTACGACGCCGAAAATCATCAAAAGGCCTTTTACATGGCCAACAACGGCGGAAGCACACCCGATTGGACTTATCACTATGACGGCGACGGACGAAGAGTCAAAAAGGCATCGGCGACCGAGCAAACCATCTTCGTCTACGACGCCATGGGCAAGATGATCGCGGAATATTCGTCAGCCCCCGCCGCAACCCCGCAGATCAGCTACCTAACCGCAGACCACCTCGGCAGCCCGCGCGTCACCACCAACCAAACCGGCGCCGTGACAAACCGAAAAGACTTCATGGCTTACGGAGAAGAAGCTCTATCATCTCATCGCGTAGGCGGCGTGAACGGCAACGGCTATCAGGCATCGTCACCCACCCGGAAAGACTACACCGGCTACGAAAAGGACAGCGAATCGCAACTTGAATTCGCCCAGGCCCGCTATTTTAACCCAACTCACGGCAGATACACATCGGTTGATCCGCTTACCGCTAGTGCATCAATCCGCGATCCGCAGACACTTAATCGCTATAGCTACGTCTTGAACTCTCCGTACAAGTTTGTCGATCCGCTTGGCTTGTTATCTGAGACCATAGCGTGCGGCAGCCGCTGCGCAAACAGCGGCCCATGGGTGGACGGTTCCGCTTTCCGCGGTAGAGATGCCTCGCTAGATTGGACGAAGCCGGTAGCTCTACCACCGCCGCCACCGCCCGGGATAGAGCTGGTAACAGCACGCCAAGAGTATTCTTTCACCGCCACTCAGACTGTTCGGGCAACCGGAGTCGTTTCGCAACTTGCGTTTACGGTGGTCGAAGACACGGTTGATGTATACGAAGGCGGTAAAGTGATCGAAACCGGAGCCACCCGCGTTAGTGTCAACGCGGCGAATGGCCCCGGTGCTCAGTTTAAATTATCCCCCGATCAACTAGTTGTCGCTGCCAATGCAGCTGGCGAAATTATTGGGGAGGCCGCCGCGGCTGGAGTAGACAAAGCAATCGTCCTGGGTATTGCAGCTAACGAAACTTTTTTTGGAACCGTGTCAAGCACTCTCCAACCCTATATGGACCCAAAGACCAATCCATTACAACTGAATTCCGGCCAGTTTAATGATGGAACGCAGCCCATCGCTGGGAATCTTGAGCACAACGTCCGTAATGCGATACGACTATACAAGAACGATAAGGCAAAAGGTCGGACCGAAGAAGGTTCGGTGCGGGCGTATGGTCCACCCCCTTCTCAAGATCGCCACTATCTAACGGATACGATGAACAACATTCGAGAAGTGCGTAATGGGATTGGTGCATCAGCAAAAAGATCGACACCTTTTGTAATAAGAAATCGGTAATCAGCCGCGAGGTATAACGATGAAAACTCTATTCCTAGTGCTAACCGTAATTCTCACAGTGAGTTGTTACGAACTAACTTCTACAGCTACTAGCTCCAATCCTCCGAAATCGCCTGCGCGTCAGTCTAACGCGGAGCTTAGCAATCAGAAGGCTCCCAGACTCTCGTTGTTTGCTAGCAACGAGCCCTTCGTACATGATCTCGTTGTTTCGGCGGGCAAAATAATCGGGGTTGGAACGGGTGCCAAAAGTCCCTCGGACGAACTTTTTGTCATGGAGGAAGGATCAACGAACAGGTGGGTTGGGCAACCCTTGGATGAGCTGACAAATTCTTTTGTGGACGCCAAAGATATCTCGCTTAAGGCAGGGACGCTTTGGCTTGCAGCTTCTGGAGGGGTTGTGATGAAAAAGCCTGAATCAGGTTGCTGCTGGGAGAACCTCACGAGGGTTCCATCAGCGGAAGCGACATTTATTTCTTTCGCCGATTCTACGGTTGGATATGTCTTAGCCCGAGCGTTTAATAAAAATGAATCGGGCCTGAGAGTTTTCAAGACGAGCGATGGTGGGCGCAGTTGGACAAGAGTGTTGGAGGATCTGCGGGCCGGAAATCCGTTCGATTTAGTGGTCGTGGATCGAAAGACGGTGATTGTTGCGATGAATGACGAGTACATCCTACGAACCTCGGACGGTGGTGATACATGGGCCTACTCGGAGATCACTCCCAGAGAGAGGAAAATCGATCGTTCCGACTGGATAAAACTGAACGATTCCGGCGCGTCCGACCTTGAATTATTCGAGGACACGGTTTGGGTGGTGGGTGAACGCGGAAGTTTCTATTCGTCTACTGACCATGGGAAGACGTGGAGTCGTCCGCAAGTTTTGCCTGAATTGCTCCGGTCCGAAGCAATAAGATCGATTGCATTTTCGTCGAGCGGGAACGGCGTAGCCGTGGGTGAAAACGGCTTGATTATTGGTTCAAACGATCGTGGAAAGACATGGTTCCTCGTTCCAGAAAACGTCACGACAACGGTGCTCCTAGACAAAGCAATCGGCAAGGGGAAAGAAAACCTGCATAGTGTCAAGTTTGTTGATGATACCGCAATGATTCTAGGTGAGAGAGGAGTCTATACATTCAGCTTTTGATCGTTTGTCTAACTAGAAGCTCTGAACTTGGATCATGCCCGGAAGTTTGGAAGACGGAAGAAGTCACGCTGGATGTATCCTCTCATTACGACGGTACGCGGTGGCGTAACATACGGCGACGACACGAACCCGATGACGTATGAATATAACCTTTCCGGCTCACTCATCGAGCAAAAGTATCCGAGCGGAAGAGTTGTAAAGACAACTCTCGACGCAAACGGCGATTTGTCCCAGGTTCAAAGCAAGAAAAATGCGGCGGCAAGCTTCGCCACTTACGCCGATTCGTTCGCCTACAATTCCACCGGTGCGATAAAGGAAATGAAGCTCGGCAACGGCAAATGGGAGACGTTCAAATACAACAACCGGCAGCAGATCACGGAGATGGGCCTCGGCAATTCGGCCGTAGATACGTCGCTGCTCAAGCTCAAGAAATTGGGGTCAGGCCTGCGTAAGTTGCGTATCTAATTCGATTTCCCTCGCGGGCAGTTGTACTATCTTTTGCATGGCAAGACAGTCGCAATTGAGATTAAGGGTGGGCTGTAGCGGCCTAAGAGGCATCCTGGTGAGGATGGGATCTGTCGATTCAGATTTACCGTGCAACTCGTGGAGTTAATCTGATAAACTTAAACAGAAGCGTATGTGACGCACTATTTTTCGTGGCGGCCGAGGCCGTGTCTTGCGACTCCCTTTAATCTGCAAATTTAGTGAAATCCGCGTCTGATTATGCGTATTCTTAGGTGGATTCGCGCCGGTTTGCCCGATCGGTGTTTTCGGAATCTCCGATGTATGAGTGCCATGTACCAATTTATCGAAACCGCCTTAGACCCACAGCCGAGCTTCGACGTCGGGCTGCATCATGGGCGGGATAGCGACCTATATTTGAAGCAATATTACCGGGTTGTGGCTTTTGAGGCCGACCCGGATAATGCCGCGCGGTTTGAGCGTGAGATCGGTTGGACAAGTGAGTAAAAAGACAAATACACAATCCTTGAGAGAGCAGAGCGCCTGGCTGCTGTTTGCAAAGATAGTCGGCTTTGCGTTTAGCTTTGCCTTGCCGCTGCTTATTGTCCGCTATCTCACGCAGGAGAACGTCGGGATCTATCGTGAATCGTTTCAGGTCATAACCAACGCCGTCGTAATCCTGCCGCTCGGATTTTCGATGAGCGCGTATTATTTCCTTGCGCGTGAGACCGAGCGGCGCGGCGCGGCGATACTTAACATCCTGCTGTTTAATTTTGTCGTCGGCGGGGTTGCGTGTCTGACGCTGTTTCTGTTTCCGAATCTGCTGGGCAGTGTTTTGCGCAGCGAGGAACTGACACGGCTTGCTCCGGCGATAGGCGTCGTTATCTGGATTTGGATATTCTCGACCTTTCTCGAGACGGTGGCCATCGCCAATTCCGAGGCACGAGCCGCGACCGGATTTATTGTGCTGGCTTCGTTTTCTAAAACGGTGCTGATGGGCGGCGCGGTGTTTATATTCGCGACGGTCGAGTCGTTTGTGTACGCGGCGATGATTCAGGGCGTCATACAGACGGCGATCCTGCTCAACTATCTGAGGTCGCGATTCCCGGGTTTTTGGCGCGATTTTGATTTCGGCTTTTTTCGAGAGCAAATGAAGTACGCGGTGCCGTTTGGGCTAGCGGGAATCTTGTGGATAGCCCAGATTGACATCCATAACTACTTTGTCATACACAAATTTTCGTCCGCCGAATTTGCGATTTACGCCTATGGATGTTTCGAAGTGCCGCTAATCGCGATGCTCTCGGAATCTGTGACGTCCGTGCTCATACCGCGTATGAACGCCCTGCAGCTCGTCGGCGAACGCGAAGAGATGATACGGCTGACGGCCCGGGCGATGCAAAAGCTGGCCTTCTTCTATTTTCCGATCTATGTGTTCCTGATGATTACGGCGAACACGTTCATAATCACGCTGTTTACGCGGCAATATGAGGCGAGCGCCGCGGTTTTCGTGATCAATCTGACCATATTGCCGTTTAGTGTTCTGATTACCGATGCCATTGTCAGATCATATAAGGAACTTGGCCGCCTTTTTCTACTGACACGCGTATTGGTTTTATCATCGCTTATAGCGGTGCTGTATTTCGGGATGAGCAACTTTGGGCTGACCGGAATGATAACGGCCGCCGTCGGGGCAATAGTGATCGAAAAGGTGATCGCCGAAACGATGGTCATCCGCAAGCTAGGGCTCGGCCTGCAGCATTTGCCGCTGTTGAAAAATGTAGCCAAAACGGCCGTGATTAGTATTTTTGCCGGGGCGTTCACTTATGTCGTCTACTCCAACACCCATATTCCCCTGCAAAATATTGGCGAGCGTTTCGCCGCCGAAGTCTTTTCGACCCAGAGTATGGGAACGCTGAATTTGGTGGGCGGAAGTCTTGTATTGCTCGTATCGGGATGCGTTTTTGCACCGATCTACCTGCTCGCGGCAAATTTTTGGGGCGTCATCGAGGATGAAGAAAAAGCGGCGGTCAAGAACATGCTGCGGAGCGTTTTGCCAAAACGTGTGGCCACGCCTCTGACCGAAACCCGAAGCTAATATGTGCGGAATAGCTGGATTTATCTCGAAAACTAACGAACAGCCGCAGTCACGTGCCGCCCGTCTCGATGCGATGTGCCGCGTGATAACGCATCGCGGGCCCGACGAGCAGGGAACCGCCGTCGAAGGCCGCGCCGCGCTCGGCATGAGGCGGCTATCGATCATCGATCTCGCCACTGGTCAACAGCCGATCTACAATACCGACCGGACAAAGCTCATCGTTTTTAACGGCGAGATTTACAATTACCGCGAGCTAAAGAAAGACCTCGAATCGCGCGGCTTCAAGTTTCGGACAAATTCCGATACCGAGACGATCATTCACGCGTTTGACGAGTTTGGCCCGGATTGTGTCAACCGGCTGCGCGGGATGTTTGCTTTTGCGATCTGGGACAAGCGTGACCAAAGCCTGTTTATGGCGCGGGACCGCGTTGGCAAAAAGCCATTGTTCTATACCGTGACGCCCGATGGCGAATTCGTCTTCGGCTCCGAGCTAAAGGTGCTGCTCGAACATGGAGGTATTAAGCGCGAGATCGACCACGGCGCCCTCGACGCTTATCTGACCTTTGGATACGTGCCCGAAGAACTTTGTATATTTAAAGGCGTTCATAAACTCGAACCCGGATATTTTTTAATTTACAAAGACGGAAACGTCCGCACCGAGAGATATTGGGATTTCGATTTTTCCGCCGATCCGCTTCGGGAATCTGAGGACGACATCGCTCGCGATCTGCTCGGCAAATTGACCGACGCCGTCGAGACGCGGCTGATTTCCGAAGTTCCGCTCGGTGCATTTCTGTCGGGCGGCGTCGATTCGTCGGCGATCGTAGGGCTGATGTCGCGGATCATGGATCAGCCGGTCAAGACATTTTCGATCGGTTTTAACGAAGACAGTTTTAGCGAATTGAAATACGCACGCCTCGCCGCCGAGCATTTCAAAACCGATCATCACGAATTTATCCTGACACCGGACTTTGTGGATATCGTCGATGATCTCGTCTGGCATTTTGACGAACCGTTTGCCGATTCGAGCGCCTTACCGACCTATATGGTCTCAAAACTCGCCCGCGAACATGTGACCGTCATCCTGTCAGGCGATGGCGGCGATGAGCTTTTTGCCGGTTACACGCGATACGTTACCGACCGTGATCGCGCCGGAACGGGGCGCATTCCGCTAGCCGTAAGGAAAAATCTGCTGAGACCGCTGAGCGAGGCTTTGCCGCATGGAGCGCGAGGAAAAAACTATCTTTTCAATATCTCACAGGATGCGGCCGGCAGATATATTGACAGCATTTCGCACTTTAACGGGCCGCGAAAGAGAGCTCTGTATTCGAGCGAGATCAAATCCAAAATGAATGGCAGCTTCGCCCGCGGCGAAGAGCTTTATCGCAAGATTGCGCTTAATTCCGGGTCGAACGACGAGGTCGAGAATCTTCTCTACCTCGACAGCAAAACCTATTTACCGAGCGACATTCTCACCAAGGTTGACAGAATGAGCATGGCGTCATCGCTCGAAGCCCGGTCGCCGCTGCTTGACCATGAGCTGATTGAATATGTCACGCGGATTCCTTCAGCGATGAAGCTCAAGGGCAGTGAAACGAAATATATATTCAAGAAGGCAATCGAGGGATTTGTTCCACGCGAGATACTGCATCGCGAAAAGCAGGGCTTTGGCGTACCGATCGGCGACTGGATCAATCTCCAATTGAAAGACCGCATAACCGGCGATCTTTCAGACAAACAGTCACTGGAACGCGGATACTTCGATGCGAATTACGTAAATCTCCTCTTAGACGAGCATGGCAGAGGCCGTCGCGACCATTCACACGCTTTGTGGACTCTCTGGATGCTTGAGCTTTGGCACCGTCGGTTTGTTGATTGAAATGGACAGTCTCGATACCTACCAGCAATATGCCCAAGCTTCGCTCGCAAGCTATGAAAAGCGGGAGGCGGCGAGCCGCTATTCACTGTTCAATGCCGTGAAGGATCGACCGCTTAGCGCGGTTCTCGATGTCGGCTGCGGCGCGGGGCAGGAGCTATTGCCCTTTCTCGAAAAATCGAACGCATTCTGCGTCGGCGTCGATATTGCCGCAGGTCTTGGGGGAGTTACGAAAACGGTGTTTGGCGAGCAAAAAAGGGTTTCCTTTGTCCGATCTGAGGGCGAATGGCTGCCGTTTGAAAATGAGAGTTTTGATGTGGTTCTCTGCCGTGTCGCGCTTCCGTATATGAATAACACACGGGCCATCGAGGAAGTTGCTCGTGTGCTAAAACCAAACGGAGCTTACCTCTTGAAGACTCATGCGCCGCCATTCTATTTTGGAATGATTCGCGAGCGTGTGAAATCTCTAAATCCGAAGCTTCTGGCTTATCCGCTGATCTGTTTGGCCGGGAGCATGTGGCACGTTTTGACGGGCAGACAGCTTCAAAAAGGTTTTTGGCAGGGAAAGGAGACGTTTCAGACTCTGTCATTCTTGAAGAGGGAATTTAAGAGCAACGGTTTGCGAATCGAAGGATATCTGGCAGACAACAATCCCGAAACCCCGTCCTTTTTTGTAATAAAGGGATAATATAGCGTGAATCAAACGAGCAAACTGACACAACTAAAATGGAATCTGCCGTGGCTAAGCCGTTATCCGTTTTCGCGCGCCAAATCGTATTTTGAGCAGACGGCATTCGAGAAAAAGCACATCATTATTACCGTTGCCAATCATTTTGAGCCGAGTTGGAGTGAAAATGGGCTGCTTGGCCATAAAGATCAGATGAAAGCGCTAGAGGCGTATCGCAAATTGGCAGGCGCGACGGGCGAGAGCGTTCGTGATGTGGACGGGACGAAATTTCGCCACACAAATTTTTACCCGGCCGAGCAGTATCATCCGGAAATTCTCGAGGTAATGTCCGAGATGCAGGCCGACGGACTCGGCGAGGTCGAGGTGCATCTGCATCACGGCGTCGAGCGGCCTGACACGGCTGAGAACTTGCGCAATTCGCTGGCGGATTTCCGCGACACGCTCGCCGAAAGTCACAAGTGCCTGTCGCGAATGGACGGCTCGGATATGCCGATGTATGCATTTGTCCACGGCAATTTGGCGCTCGCGAATTCGTGCGGCGGGCGTTTCTGCGGTGTGGACAATGAGATGGAGATACTGCGTGACACAGGCTGTTATGCCGACATGACTTTGCCCTCAGCACCGGATGAGTCGCAGGTCGCCGTGATAAATCAAATCTATGAATGCGCGCGGCCTTTGAATGAAGCCGTTCCTCACAGGCGCTCAAATAGGGTCGCCGCAAATGGAAAACCGCCGTTATTGCCACTGATATTCACGGGGCCGCTTGTTTTTAACTGGACACGGCGGATTCGTGGTTTGCCGTTTCCGCGCATTGATGACGGCGCCTTGACGGCAAACCAACCCCTCGACACCGCGAGATTCAACCGCTGGCGCTCGGCCAATGTCACGGTCGAGGGCAAGAGCGATTGGGTTTTTGTAAAACTGTATTGCCACGGATTTTTCGATTACGACCAACGGGCATGCATCGGCGAGGATGCGACGCGATTCTTTAACGCGATAATTGAAGAAGGTGAAAAGACGGGGAAATACCGGATTCATTTCGCGTCTGCGAGAGAGGCCTTTAATATAGCGTCGGCCGCAATCGATGGAAAAAATGGTGACCCCAACGCGTTTAGAGATTACCGGCTGCGTTCGATCATGCGGGACGGTTCGAGTGCACAAGCCCGCAGGTAAGCAAGGGCGATACGTTCAAGTTGCGTGTATCGCCCTTGCTTACGCGCGGGATTGTGCACTAAGTTTGCGGTTGCCGGAAGTGAGTTTTTAAGAAGCCGCGAAGGACGTAAAGTAAGAACGGTGTGGGCGGAATATGACAGTGGAGACAATGGCGAATCCGCTAGACAAGATAAAGAAAATACGCAGCTTTGACGAGATGCTAACTCGCGGTGGCCAGGCACTCTCCGTCTATCGCGAACAGCGGCGAAGAGGCGAGAGTGTTCCGACGGACAAGCAATTCGCCCGATTGATGGACGCTTCGCAATTTCGCTCGAGTCCCGTGATCGCCGAGAGTCTTTGGCAAAAATTCTATAAAAACGGCGAGGATCGGTTTTTCCCTTCATTTCGACATCCATCTGACTCGGCGGCGGCATACAAAAAAATATTTGGGGCCGAGAATGTCCGGGCTTTTGTTGACGCGGCCGACAAGATCGTCGATGGCCGCATCGATCTGCTCGGACTGAAAAATCTATATGTCGGGACCGACATCGATTGGCACCGCGAGCCGCTTTCCTCCATGCGCTCTCCAATGAAGCATTGGAAGCAGTTTGACGATCTCGACACATCGGAAACAGGCAACAAAAAGATCATTTGGGAGCTAAACCGGCATCAGCATTTTTTTACGCTGGGTCTCGCCTTTTGGATGACGCGTGACGAACGCTTTGGTGAGACATTTGCCCGGCATCTTGAATCCTGGATGACGGAGAATCCGCCCGGCATGGGTGTTAACTGGTCGAGCAGCCTCGAGGTTTCGTTTCGCGCCATGTCATGGATATGGGCATTTCACTTTTTTAAGGATTCTAAACACTTCACGCCTGAGCTTTTCAAGCAAACGCTAAAATATCTATATCGTCATGGACGGCACATAGAGCAATATTTATCGACATATTACAGTCCAAACACACATCTGACCGGCGAGGCGCTTGGCTTGTATTACCTAGGCACTCAGCTACCGTTTTTCGAACGTGCGAAGCACTGGCGAAAACTAGGCGAGGATATTCTGTTTGCCGAGATCACAAAACAGATTCTGCCAGACGGGGTCTATTTCGAGCAAAGCAGTTGGTATCAGCGTTACACCGCCGATTTTTACGCTCATTTCGTCGTACTCAAATCACTGGCCCGCGACCTGTTTCCGCACCCATCGGCGCCCGAATTGGAGAAGCGTTTAGAGAAAGCGTTTGATTTTATGATGAGCGTGACGATGCCCGACGGAAAAACGCCGATCATCGGTGATGACGACGGCGGGAGGATGCTACCTTTAACGACTGCCGGGCCGGATGATTTTCGGGGGACATTGTCGCTCGGCGCTTTTATTTTTGACCGCGGAGACCAAAAACAAATAAGCGGGCCGCCGGGCGCGGAAATTTTTTGGCTGGCCGGGTCGGGTGGTGTCACAACGTACAACTCGATGAAGCCCATAGAACGCAAGACGGCGTCACGCGAATTTCCCGACGGCGGCTACTGTGTAATGAGCGACGGCACGACCGGCGGCGACAATTATCTGCTCGTTGATTGCGGCGAGGTCGGCTCACTTTCGGGCGCTCATGGACACGCTGACGCCTTATCAATTGAGCTGGCCGTAAATGGCAAAACACTTTTTGTCGATTCCGGCACCTACACTTACCATGAATCAAAACTGATGCGCGACTATTTCAGATCGAGCACGGCCCACAATACTCTTTCGATAGGCTCAGGCTCGTCATCGGAGATGGGCGGGGCATTTTCGTGGAAAACGCGCGCCCGCGCGCGACGCAAACGGTGGATCACGGATAAAAGGTTTGACTTTTTCGAAGGCTCGCATAACGGCTACGAGCGGCTCAAAGATGGGGCGACTCACACGCGGAGCATTCTATTCTTAAAAAACGATTACTGGATAATACGCGATCTCGTCGAAACCGTCGGCGAACACGAATACGCGTTAAACTTTCATTATCGGGCCGACGCAAAACCTTTCATAGGCGGCGAAGGAGCGTGGGTTGGCGACGCAGATCATCGTATGTTTACATTTGGCGACAACGGTTCGTGGCACCAAAAGGAAAGTTGGCTCTCGACAAATCACGGCAACAAGGTGAACGCGCCCTTTTTACGATTTCTCTCGCGCGGCAGAGGTACGCAGGAGTTTTTTACATTTATTCTGCCCGCCGGGCCGGGCGTCGAACCGCCGGAGGTTGAAGAGATTCGGACGGATGCTGGCCGGGCGTTCAGAATTAGATTTCGCGCTTCTAGCGACGTATTCGTTTTCAACGATGCAGCCGGCGTTTCAATCGGCAACGGCGTATTTGATACGAATTTCGAGTACACGTGGGCCAGGATGAGCGAAGGTGGAACTGAGGCGGATGAATTTGTTCTGATCGAGGGCAAGACATTAAAAATCGGAGCGACCGATGTTTTTGGACAACTGCCAATAAAGTTTGCATCTGCAACGCGCGTCGGTTCTAATCTGTCAATCAGAACCGATCTGGGACGCACGAGGAAAAGCTTAAGTCAGAACCACCTGCGGTAGCGGGT
>JANPCJ010000389.1:0-6021 GCA_031430895.1 Chloracidobacterium sp.
GTGATCGGCGTATCGACAACACGCTTATCGCCAAACTCCTTCCAAAGCCCTCGCGTAACCTTATAAGCGCCATCGTATTCAGCGACCTCTTCGCCCATGACGAAAACATTCTCATCCCGGATCAATTCTTCACGCAACGCTTGATTCAGTGCATCGCGGATAGTTAGGACTGTCATAATAAAATTATAGAACAAACGAATTAAGGATTACTTCTCATCAGGCGTCGAAGATCCGCACTAGGCGTAAACGCCCGTAAATAATTCTCTTTCGTCCGGCAGCGGACTCTCATCCGCAAACTTCACCGCTTTATCGACGGCCTCAGTTGCTTCGCTCTCAATTTTGGTAAAATCCTTATCGCCCAAAACCCTTGCTTCTTTCAAACTGTCCTTAAACAGCACGATCGGATCGCGTTCCTGGTATTTTTTTATCTCGTCGCGGGTGCGATAGTTGCCGGGGTCGGACATCGAATGGCCCATGAAGCGATAAGCTCGAATTTCGAGCAGCGTCGGAGAACCGTCTTTTCGTGCCCGCGCAATCGCCCGCTGCGTCGCTTCTCGGACGGCCATGACGTCCATTCCATCGACAAATTCGTTGGCCATTTCAAAGGCATCCGCTTTCTTTGCGATGCTTCGCGAGCTCATCCCTCTTTTTTGCGAGGTGCCCATGCCATATTTGTTATTTTCACAAATGTATATCACGGGCAGTTTCCAAAGTTGGGCCATGTTCAGCGATTCGTGAAACATGCCCTGATTTGTTGCTGCCTCGCCAAAAAAGCAGAGGACTACCTGACCTGAATTCTTGTATTTTGCGGCGTACGCCATGCCTGTTCCGACGCCGATCTGGCCACCGACGATACCGTGGCCGCCGTAGAATTCGAGTTCTTTGGAAAACATATGCATCGAGCCTCCTTTGCCACCGACGCATCCACCTGCCTTGCCGTAAAGCTCGGCCATGACCGATTCCGGCGTCATGCCCTTAATCATCGCCTGGACGTGGTCGCGGTATGCCGTGATAACCATGTCCGTCGGCTCAAGCGCCATCATCGAGCCGACCCCGATAGCTTCTTGGCCAATATATAGATGACAAAACCCGCCGATCTTGCCCATCCGGTAAACCTCGGCGCATTTTTCCTCGAACCGGCGGCCGAGCACCATCTGATACAACATCTCACGAAGGAGTTTCTTGTCCGTCTTCTTAATTGAAACCAATTGAGACGCCCGCCGTTTCAAGTACTCGGCGTGCGCTTGCTCGACATCAATGAATTCTGCCGAACGCGGCCCTTTCTCCAGTTTGTCTGACGTAACACCGGTGCCGTTCGTGGACGCTTTTGGCGTTTTCGCTGCCGGTTTTTGACGTGTTGCTGCTTTTGGCAAAATCGAATCCTCCGTCGGAATAAAAATGCTCGAATCCGCAATTAATGTAGAATCGGTATTATATGCGAGCCGCCGTGTTTGTGCAAAAGATTCTGGCCCGGTAATATGCCGTAAATTTTGAAAATGTTATAGTTTCTGTTTGGTTTTGTCCGTGTATGAACAGCTTTATCCCCCGAATTCTGATTGCGAGTGCGCTTTTTTCCGTGTCCGTTTTCGCTCAGAATCCGGCAAAGTGGAGCTTGTCGTCCGATACGAAGGAAGCAACATTAAAGGCGGGCAGCACGGCCAAGGCTGCTCTGAAAGCCGAAATCGAATCCGGCTGGAAACTCTATGCCCTCGAACAACCGGAAGGCGGGCCCATCGCGACTACGATTAAGGTAAGCGAGGGAAATCCGTTCGAGATCAGCGGCAAGATCGAATCGCCAAAACCGAAGGTTAAGCTGGATGAGTTATTTACAGGTTTTGACGGGAAACCTCTGGAAACAAAATACTTTACGGAAGGCGTGACGTTTTCGATCCCGTTGAAGACTATCGCTGAGACAGCCGCCTCAGCCCTATCGCTGGATGTCCGATTTCAGCTCTGTAATGACACACTATGCTTGCCGCCTAAGACGGTCAGAGTTTCATTCGCCGGGTCTGAGGACGTTAGAAAAGCAGTCAGCGGTCAGCAATCAGCCGTCAGCGCGGAGCAAATTCCGCCAAATACGGCTGCCCTGCAACCTGCGGCCAACAGCCCACCACCAACCGACATCTGGACATTTTTCTGGCTCGCGGTATCACTCGGAGCGTTGTCTTTGTTGACGCCCTGCGTGTTTCCAATGATACCGATCACGGTTTCATATTTCACAAATCATTCGTCCGGCAGCCGATCGAAGGCGGTCAGATTGGCGACCATTTATTCGCTGGGTATAATCGCGACGTTCACCCTGCTCGGGATGCTGCTTGCCATATTCGTTGGCGCTGCGGGCATTAACCTTTTTGCGGCGAATCCCTGGATCAACCTTTTGATAACGGGCATCTTTCTATTTTTCGCGTTCAATCTTTTCGGTGCATATGAGATCACGATTCCGTCCGGGATTCTCACCAAACTTGACAGCCTGACCCGCAGCAGCGAGGGCGAGGGAAGCGGTATCGTCGGGGCCTTGCTGATGGGGCTGACGTTTACGCTGACGTCGTTTACGTGCACATCGCCATTTGTCGGCACGATCCTGGTTTCGGCTTCGCAAGGTGATTGGCAAAGACCGCTGGTCGGAATGCTGGCGTTTTCTACCGTATTCGCGTTGCCGTTTTTTGTGCTGGCTTTGGTTCCCCAATGGGCTTCGCAATTGCCGCGGGCCGGCGGTTGGATGAATTCGATCAAGGTCGCGATGGGCTTTCTCGAGGTCGCGGCCGCGATGAAGTTTATCTCAAACGTCGATCTCGTTTGGAAATGGGGAATTTTTACCCGCGATGTGGTGCTCTCAGTCTGGATTGCCATCGCGATTATTCTCGCGGTGTATCTGCTCGGGAAGTTTCAACTCTCGCACGATTCCAAACCTGAGCGCATCGGAGCGCTTCGGCTGACATCGGCCGTTATCAGCCTTGCAGTGGCTTTTTATTTAATCACAGGACTATTTGGCGCCAAGCTCGGCGAGCTTGAAGCATTTCTCCCGCCTGATTTGAGTACCTCGTCGTCGAAGCTGTTTGGCGGCGGTGAGGAGAAACTTAAATGGATCAAGGACGACTACCAAGGCGCTCTGGCAAAAGGAAAGGCTGAAAATAAACTTGTTTTCGTCGATTTCACCGGCTACACATGTACGAACTGCCGCTGGATGGAGGCAAATGTTTTCCCGAAAAAAGAGGTTGAGGACGAGCTAAAGAATTTCGTTCTCGTCCAGCTTTTCACCGACGGTGACGGAGAGATTTACGAACGTCAGCAAAAAATGGAGCAAGATATGTATGGAACGGTCGCACTGCCGTTTTACGCTGTTGTCGATGGAGACGGCAAGGCCAAAGCGACTTTCCCCGGCCTGACAAGAAATGTGTCGGAGTTTGTTGACTTTTTGAGAAAAGCGCAGAAGAATTAGCCACAGAGGACACCGAGCCTCGATGCAATTATGGGTTTACCGGTTCAGCGTTTGATCGATGGCCTGCGTTCGATATCGGACACGGATTTTACGTGCGACAACGTCTATAATTATCTGGGTGAAAATCCGGTCGAGGTCGAATCGATCACAAAATATTTTAGTTGGAGCCTGGATTTTTACACTCGCAATCTAATCTACAAGGACGCCCGTTTTGAGATGATGGCGATCTGTTGGGAAAAGGGACAGGTTTCACGTATTCACAACCATTACGAACAGAGATGTTGGATGACTGTCCCGGTTGGCAAGCTTCGCGGTCAGAATTTTGCCGTTGCCGAGATCGATGAGACGAAGGGTTATTGCAAACTGTCTGAAACAGATACCTTCGAATTATCCGATTGCCTCGCCGCCAAGGTCGAACTCGAAGAACCGGTCCACCAAATCCTAAACCTCGATGAATTCGACCAGCGTGCCGTCAGCCTGCACATTTACTCAAAACCCTTCGACCGCTGCCTGTCATATTGCCGCGATACCGACACATTTAAAGAGGTTCGTCTTTTCTACACCAGCATTGGCGGCAAACTTTGTGACGGTGTAACTCTTTAATTACCAAATTGTAAATTGGCAATTCTAAATTGACCGTAGAAAGCGCCTTCGGGTTCTATTACGTTTAATTTACAATTGAAAATTTAGAATTGATAATTCTTGATCCGAATGTCGTGAGCGTCCTATGGTCCTTTCGCAAAAGGCTGCGACGGCCGCAATTGCCGGTATATGTGTAGCCTTTGTTGCTATTCGATTATTTCACCTAACGGATTCTTGTCTTTGGTTTGACGAAATTTTTACCGTTCACGCGGCGGAGCATTCGTGGAATTCGATTCTTTCGTTTGTCGCCCTCGACCTCATTCATCCGCCGCTCTTCTACATTTTGTTAAAACTTTGGATCGGCGTCGGCGGTGACAGCCTGTTTTGGCTTAGACTGTTTCCGGTTGTTTTTGCCGTGATCGCGATACACCCATTCCTCTCCCTTTGTAATGAGCTGAAACTGAAATTTTGGACGAGAATGCTCGCCCTTTTCCTTTTCGCGGTCAACGGATCACTGATCAAATACGCGCAGGAAGTGCGGATGTACAGCCTGTTGCTGTGCTTATCACTGTTCTCGATTTGGCTTTTCGCTCGCTTTTTGAACAATGGAAAGGGCTTTCTTCCGCTTTTTATCATAAATGTGTTGCTGGTCTATACGCACTATTTCGGTCTGCTGGTTCTGGGCGCTGAGGTGGCGGCCGTTTTGTACCTCCAACGCGCTCGATGGCTGCGAATGATGACGATGACCGGAGTCGTCCTCGTTTTCTTTTTGCCGTGGGTCATCGCCGTATCGCGGGCGGCGGGTGAAGCCTCGGCGTTAGGTCAAAACATTGGGTGGATGACTCGGCCGGGGTTAAAAGCCGTGATCCAGTTCGTCCTCAATCTGGTGGAACCCTTTTACTATCAGGCGAGCAGTGCCGATCCGATGTCGATATTCAAAGTGTCGGTGCCGATGTTCCTAATCCTCGCCGCCGCGGTTGTTTGGTATTTCTCTTACTGGAAGATTCTCGCCGAGGAAGATCGAGCGGCAATCAAATTTCTTTCCCTGATCTCTATTCTGCCGTTGTCGGGCGCGTTTGCGGCGAGTTGGCTCTTGCCCTATTCAGTTTGGGGATCGCGGCATTTGATAATCCTGTTTGCACCGGTATCGATATTCCTCGCGATTGCACTCACAAAAATACCAAAACCGGGCGTCAGAACGGCCGCTCTTGTATTTATCTTACTGTTTGGCGGATATGCATTTGTTATACGATCGGCGCAAGACCGGCCCCAGTACATTTGGTGTGCATGGAACGATGTCGCCCGCGTGCTTAGCTCAGATGCTCATGGTCAATCGGCGAAAATCTATGTCTTTGAGGACCTAATTGCCTATCATTTGTGGTTCGCTTTGAGAGATACAGAGAATGCTGCGGTTTTCAGGGTTATGGGAACCCGCGTTGCTAACGACGACGCGTATTTTTTACCTCGCGGTTTTGACGGTGTGAGGAAGATTGACCTTAGCGAAATAGACGGCGAGCGGATAACAATTGCATTCAGATCAGATGACCTTGAGGGAAACCAGTCGCCGATTTCAAATTTGGTCGCCCGAGGGTATGAGGTGGTAGCGACCGTGCCATTCCCGGTAGGGACGTCGACGGCTTATCTTTGCGAGCTCAAATTCCGTGAGTGAAGAGATGGGGCAAGCCCGCCTTCCGGACTGCAATTGGCGGGCTGTTTCGGTTCCAATAAGCGCCTTCACCGGCAAAAGCTGAGAAAAAAGGTGCAAGTAACATCGGGACAGTCGGAAGGCGGGCTTGCCCCCGCTCTTTTAACCCAAATTACGCGTTAGAAAAAATCGAAGAGTTTTTATCAGAAAAGAAAAGACTTTTACCACGGAAAACACGGAAAAACACGGAAAGACAACGGAAAATCTTTTCTTATTCCGTGTCGTTCCGTGTTTTCCGTGGTCATATTCCTGAAATCTTATCGTTCGCGTTCAAAAAAATCCTAACGCGTAATCT
>JANPCJ010000390.1:0-6006 GCA_031430895.1 Chloracidobacterium sp.
TGGATTTGCTGACGCTAAATACTCCGTAACCGTCTTGCCAGCCAAATGCAGATAATTCGGGAAACATTTCATGGATCCATTTCGACGATTCGCCCTTTAACCATTGCGCGATCTGGCTCGGCGAATGAACTGGCTTTGCCATAATCAAAGCATGTGCGTGGTTTTCGATTCCGCCGACTTGTAACGCAGACATACCGTGCTTGCGGGCAATTCCGCCGATGTATGCCCAAACGCGATCTTCTATGTCCGTCGTTATAAAATCGGCGCGGCCTTTTGTCGAGAAAACGATGTGATAGAACAAATTGGAATACGTGTTCGCCATCTATGTCCGTTGTGCTTTCGTCGCATCGCGACGGTGTGAATTTAGCCGTGGGTTTCAACCCACGGAACGTCGAAATATTGGTCGTCGTCGCGTAGCGACGATTGAGTCGGAACGCGAGCATCAGTCGTCGCTACGCGACGAGATCCTATTTCCGCCGACCGTGGGTTGAAACCCACGGCTAAACTCATGTTGTCGCTACGCGACCAGTCAGAAGACGCCGCCCGGAGAAGCCTTATGCACCGCCTCCACCTCCGAATCCGGAAAACGTCGCCGCATAAAAATTAGCCGCCTCCTCAGCGTCCTTATCGTACCAAAGACAAATTGTATTTTTTGCTTGCCTCATAAGGTTTCTTCCCCTGCCTCCGATTTCCGACCGGCTCAAATACATTCAGCGAATCGAATCCCATGAAGTGAAGATTCTGTTGAGGCAATCATCTTGTCTTAAATCTTACAACGTAATCTTGCAGGGGATAGCCGTCTTTTGAAGTAAAACCCTTGCCGTTCACTATAAATTCATATTCCCAATTCGGTTTTAGTTTTACCTGGATCGTGAATTTTCTGCTGTCCTCACTATAGCCCACTATTTTTTGAAATTCGGGAAATCCCGTCTCACGAGATTTTCCATAGTCGATAGAACCCTTTCCTATCATTGGTTTGTCAAAAACGAAAGTGATCTGTTTAATGTCTGAACTAACTTCCTGCGATTCATTCCTAAACTCTCCGATGGCAACCACCTTTGGTTTCATTGCTTCAAATTCTTTGATTTTATATTCAACTCGTTTGGCCAAATCAATATGATAGCCCGCCAAAACAGGCATAAACGAACGAAGCTTTGGAAAGGCCAAGCGGCTATTCTCGTATGTGCCTAGCAAAACAAACAGTTCGTCCATCCACACAAAACCATTGGCTTTTTCTTCGATAATTTTCCGATTGGTATTTTCAATACTCTGATGGTCGAACAAATAACGGATAACTCCGACGCGAACCAGCGATTCGTTGAGCGCCGTTTGCCAACTTCCGTAGGCCAGTTTGGACATTTTAGCGGCGACGAGGTTGTGAATTGTGCTGCAACTCAATTCAAAGGGTTTTCGGTTTTCATCAACTAAATGATTGACAAAACTGTGATTGAACTCGTGGATAACGACAGGTAGGTCTGCCTCGGCAGAAAAGACAGGCAAATTTTTGTCGTCTGCCGCCGACGTTCCCATGATCGCAAAAATGTCTTTCCTGCCTTTGGGGAAAATGACGTCCGCATTGTAATTTCCGCCGTCATTGAGGAGTCCGATATAAACGTTAAAAGTGCCGCTAGGACGCTCGCCGTAGAATCGTTCAAACCAGGGAATATCAATTTCGTCGACAACCTTTTGGTAGCGCTGTTCGGCAATCCGGTACATGCCGGCGTGAGAAACAAAGAACTCTGAGCAATTAGCTTCTTTGTAAAATACTTTCAGTAATCTGACAAATTCTTCGGCGGTCGGCTTGCCCCAGCTTTTATTTGGCGCGGTTTCAGTGAAAGGAACTTTCGGGGTCAGATTTGGGTTTAAATGCACCGCCATCGCCATTACTCGTTCAAATCCGATTCCATTACTTTGACGAATCTTTCTGGCGAACTGGATCAATTCGTGATTTTTATGTTTGCCGAAATGTAGGTCCACGTCTTCCGCATAAGCTCTAAATTGATTGTTGACATACTCATCGTATCCCGCCAAACGAGCGACGATGCTCATCAGCTCAACTTGTTCATTCACCTTTGCGTCAATCGCCAACTTTTGTTGGGCATTGATGCTGGCAAACGATAAAAACAAGATAATTCCGCAAAAAAAGACTTTCATAATGACTATAGCCCATGTACCGGTTGAGCCTCTCTAATTCGCCCGCTTACGGCGTTGGCGGATCCTTTTTCTTCGGGGCTTTCTCTACATGAGACGCGCTGATCCAGGCGGCTAGTTTGCCGGGATCGTTGGCGTATCCGTTGCGGACGATGCCGTCGAGGATGCGGACGATGACCATGCCTTGGCGGATCTTTGAGGACGTGTCGGCGGTGGCGGCGACGTGTTCGGCTGTGGCGGTGGCTGTGTTTGAGAACGAGGCTTCGAAGGCATCGGCGGCATCGTTTAGATCGATGCGGAAATTTTTGTTCAGGCCGTAGTCCTGAAAATTCTGATCGTAGGGAAGCGATTCGGTGTGGAACGCACGGGCCTTTGCGAGCATGTTGGCGTCGCTCATGTTTCGTTGGAAGCGGAATTTGTCGGCGATGCCGTCGAATTCGTATTCCATCGATTTGGCCGTGCGCGAGATGTCGGACATTTCGTCGCGAAGATTTTCTCTCGCGGTGTCTTTGACCTCGAATTGCTGTGCGGCTTCGCTAAAGCCCGATTGCTGGGCAGCGGCTTTGTTTTCCGCATCGTTAACTAGCGTTCCTAATTCGCTAAGCTTGGTGGTGGCAATGCCGGTAAAATCGGCGGCGTTATCAACGCCAAACTGGCTGGCTTTGACCTGCATCTCGTAACGTCTTATGTCGCTATCGTTCATATTGTAATTTTCTCCTCCAGATCGGGTTTCGACCAGTTATTGTTTTCATTCGAATGCTTCGTGAAGGACTGTATTGGCTTCGGGAGGCACTATGCGGGCTTCGGGAAGCACTTGCGCCGCTTCGTGAGGAGCTTGTACTGCTTCGTGACCAACTTGTTAGAGTTTGTGAGAGATTATATACGCATCGGGAACAACTTTCACGCCTTCGTGTAGGAATTTTTTAGGTTCGGATGTGACTTGCTCGGCTTCGTGCCCGATTATCATGGCTTCGCGTCGATTTTTAAATACTTTTTCCGAGTAGGAACTTTGTCGCCACGAGAGACGACTACGACAATTCTGGCAAAAAATGTGATTTGGGTTTCCCGCCGGATTCGAAGGATTCGTTAACCTAGTTTTTCTAAAAATTTTCGTGGCGTAACGATCTCGATACCACGAAAAGGATTCAAAACCAGCAAGTCTTTGTCGCCGGTAACCAAAAAGCTCGCGTTGCCGCTGACCGCCAAATCTAACAGCTTGTTATCTTTAGGGTCGCGACAAACTGTGAATTGTTCATTGATCTCGATCATTTCAGCAACTTTTAGAAAGCTGACCATGAATCGCATTCGTTCGTCGCGGGTTACGTAGGCGTCGAATTTGGGGCGGTTCAGAACATCGGCTAACTCGATCAATATTGGAACGGAAACCAATGCTGAGCCGACTTCGAGAAGTTTGTCAAAGGCCTTTCGGGGTACACCGGCCAGAAGCGCGGCCCTGACCAATACATTATTATCGAATACAGCTCGCACACTTCCGCTACTCATCGACCAATAACGATTCCAAGATTTCCGGCGTTAAACCTCGGCTCCGGGCATTTTGATTCATCTCGTCCATTACCCGTTTCAGGGAATCGACATCGGCTTCGGCATAATGTTTCAGCCAGTTTCCAAATAAGGCCTGTAGTTTTTCCTTATCAGTCTTCGGCGCGTCGTTGTAAAAACGAGCAACGTCCGACTCAACTTCTAATGCAATAGTTTCTGTTAACATAAAACCTCCTCCGACAATAATGCCACAGCAACAACCTTACATGGCAGCTTTTTCCACTCGGTTATAAACCGTATCTCTCTCCACAGCCTCGAAGCCGGCTCGTTGGATCATTTCGATGATCTCTTGCTTGGTCATTTTTACTTCGCCGCCGGATTCGACGGAGTAGCTGTGGGTGAGTTCGCCGCCGTCGGTGATGGTGCCGTCGAGGTCGTTGGCGCCGAAATGGAGGGCGGTCTGGGCGGTGGCTTTGCCGAGCATGACCCAGTAGGCTTTGATGTGATCGAAGTTGTCGAGCATCAGGCGTGAGACGGCGATGGTCTTGAGATTGTCGATCGCGTCGGGGCCGGGCAGGCTCTCGAGCGCGGTGCCCGGCGGGTAGAACGCGAGCGGGATGAAGCATTGGAAACCGCCGGTTTTGTCCTGCTGTTCGCGGAGGCGGACGAGGTGGTCGATGCGGTCTTCGATAGACTCGATGTGGCCGTAGAGCCTCGTGGCGTTGGTCTTGAGGCCGACTTTGTGGACCTTGCCGGCAAGTTCGAGCCAGCGGTCGCCGTCGCATTTGTGATCGCAGATGCGGGAGCGTGTAGGTTCGGCAAAGATCTCAGCCCCGCCTCCGGGACACGAATCCATTCCGGCTGCATGTAATTTGTTAATCACATCCTCGTCCGACATCTTGTAAAACCGAGCCATGAAATCCAGCTCGACCATTGTCAGGGCTTTGAGATGCAGCTTGGGGAACTCACGTTTTAGCGACGAGAAAAGGTCGGTGTAGTACTCGAAGGGAAGTTTGCTGTTCAACCCGCCGACGATATGCAGCTCGGTCGCTCCTTCGGCAACCGCGTCACGCGCTATTTGTATGCCCTCTTCGATAGAATGCGTGTACGCACCTTCCTGACGCGCACGTTTGTAAAAGCCGCAAAATTTGCAGTCAGCGACGCAGATATTCGTATGGTTAAAATGGCGGTTGACATTGTAATACGTCGTCAAGCCGTGCTTTCGGCGGCGGACGGTGTCGGCCAATTTTCCGAGCGCATTGAGGTCAACGGTCTGGTAAAGCGACATCCCTTCGTCAAACGTCAGCCGCTCGCCATCCTCAACCTTTTCAGCGATGTCTACTAATTTTTGATCAAATGAAAACTGCATAAATTTAATTGTCAGCATAAAAACAAAATCCCGTTCGATTGACTAAATCAGGATATTTAGTCAACATGCTACGACAGGCAAGTTTGGGGTTTGTATAGGTTTGAAATGCTTGGAAAAGAAGTAATTCGAGCGCGGCTGATTCGATCCAATCAATAGTTTTTGTAAAACCTGTCGCTACTGCAACCTGGGTATTCCCAACAAAATCCTCCAAGGCTTTCTTTTTTCTAAGGACGCCACAACTGCCAAAGTGGATAATCCAATCACTAAAACCATTACCCATCATTTCAGCTATTTCAGCCAAATCTATTTCTGACTTGTCATGCAAAAAAATAGTTCCACCTGAACCATGAAAACCTAAATATAAAATGCCGTAATTTCTTTTGCGTAGAAGCCCTAAATTATATTCAAATTCATTTTCTGTATTACAGTTCAACTGACTGCATTTGACGTCGAGTGTTTTTGAAATGAGTTCCAATATCGGCACAACATTAAGCCGGTCTTCGGTTTTATCGTCCCAAAGCGACTCTAAACAAGCCACGTTTCTCTTTCTCTGAACCATATGACATGTTTTTCAATTAATGATCGTTTGGATTATCAACCTTCATGCCTTCGCTGACGGCGACCGCATTTAAATCCGTGTCCGCAGAGAGCAGCGTTAACGTAGATAACCCCAATAATCTTCTTTGATTATGAACTTCCAAAGCTGTCGCAAGTTGGACTGCATCATAACCGCGCAAGGCATATTGTCTTGCTAACGCAACCGCGTCATCAATTAAGTTTGCCGAAAGGTCGATAATCGTAATTTCGGTCTTCCAATCTTGCTCAAACTGAATTAACGCATTTACGGCCTCTCGCGGTGTTGTCGAACCGCCTTTCTCTCGCCTCGTAATTGCCGAAACCATTTCAACAACTGTAATTTGAGCGATATAAATTCCTTGATTCAAATTTGGATGAATAGTCGCGGTCAGCCACAACGAACCCGTTTC
>JANPCJ010000391.1:0-13624 GCA_031430895.1 Chloracidobacterium sp.
CCCGCAAAACCGGCGTCGGTTTCGTGCCACCATTCGATCTCGTCGCCTTCGCCGAGTCGCCAACATAACAGTACTATTCGGTCGCCGCGCATGCTCGGGAAATCTATCAGGCCCACGGTGTGGTCCTTTAACTCGACCCCAATCTCCTGCAATTCGGTTGTCAGTTTGCCGATTGTATAGAGGGTATTTACGTAACCCGTGCCGCCTTTCATTCCGCCTCCGAAATTCGACGCCCCGGCCGCAGCCCGAGCCGCGGGGCGAAGGTCTTCGACCCTAGCGTACAGCCGTTGGATCGACGTCAGTTTTGGCGCGATCTCGGACAACACGGCGTTGGCTTCGGCGATTGTGAATAGCTTCATCGCTCGCCTCTCGCTCGAATGTAATCGTGAGAGCCGTCCGTCTCGCCATCCCCCAAGTCATCGTCGAAATGACCGGAACGAGCCGGGCGTTGATAATCGTCTCGCGAAACCCGGTTCGGATCTTCAGTCGACTCGCCGGGCGGGACAAACGACGGGACGTCGTATTCGCCGATCTGCGTGATGTCTTTTTTGATTAGGTCCGCAATATCGCCCAGGTCGATAAAAAAATCGGCAACGTCAATCAGACGCGGTGCTGTATTTGAGCGAAATCCGGCGACCTCGACACGACAGCCCTTGTACGCGACCGAGTTGACGGCGTAAACAAAGTCCTCGTCGCCCGAGACAAGCACGGCTGTATCATACCGCCCGGCCAGGCTTAGCATATCAACTGCGATCTCGACATCGAGATTTGCCTTTCGCGTACCATCGTAAAATGTTTTCAGCTCCTTCTGAACGACACGAAATCCGTTTCGCCGCATCCAAAGCAAAAAACCCTGCTGCCGCTCGGCCCCGGCATCGACGCCAGTGTAGAAAAAGGCGCGAAGCAGGCGACCGTCGCCCATCAGCACACGCAGCAGCTTGTTATAGTCAATATCAATATTATGAAACCGGGCCGCGTGAAACAGGTTGTTGCCGTCAATAAAAACGGCAACGCGGCCACGATGTCCAAACTGCCAGGACGAGCTTGTAGTCGTGTCGAACTGCATTTATTTTGTTACCTCACCCGTGCGAGCGATCAGGCAGATTTTCTTTGGGCGGCGAGAAAGTTGGAATGCGGCGAAAACGAAAAGGATCCTGCAAAAAATCAGAATTTGATCGTAATGATCGAATACATTGGTTTGAAGTATATCAGTCTAATTAATGAATATTGTCCGTATGCCGCCGCCCGACACGAATCAATACGCTTCCATCGAAATAAGCCTGGTATCAGTGTGCCTCTTGGCAGCAAAAGGGTCAAGCAATTTCACACTGAAAATGCTAAAATCAATTTGTACAAAACTGTTCTCTATGGCAGAAATACAAAAGAACCTGTCAACTTTCGACTCGCGTATTCAAACGGAAGAAATCGCCTTTGACGCCGCCGAGATGATCGTCTGCAGCGATTGCGGGCGAAATAATCCGCCAAACCGTTTGAAATGCATATATTGTGCGGCCGTTATGGACATCGACCTCGAACGGACGACGGCGGTCAAGCCAAACCTACGAAAGCTCGAGCTATGGGAAAGCGGCCACAACCTTATACTCAAATCTCAAACAGCAACGGTCAATGCCGCGAGGGCCGCAAACTATTTGACGATTGAGCCCGCCGTTCTCGCCGCCATCCTCGATTTCGGCACACCGCTACCGCTTGCCCGCGTTGAAAACGAAAAGGAAACCGCGATCTTGCAAAGCGGTTTGGCGAGCTTTGGACTCGATTGCACGATAGTCGCCGACCGCGATCTTGCGCCCGAAAAGCCACCCGCCAGACTCGGCTCGATCCGGTTTTTATACGGCTGCCTGACCGTCAAAGACTTTAATACTGGCAATGTAACTCAAATAAATGCTGACGATCTTGCCCTTATCATGCCCGGATTGATATCGCAAAGCCGCGTCGATTCGATCGAGAAAAAAGGCCGACGTGGTAAGTCAAAACCGATAGACGAAACGTCAACAATATCGGACGAATCGATTCTAGATATTTACAGCCGAGGCGATTCGACCGGATTTCGCGTACCAACTACGGGTTTTGATTTTTCCTGTCTCGACGAAGACAAAGGGCTTCTGGCGTCAGAAAATTTCAGACGCCTGATCGTTCGTCTAAAAGAGCACGCTCCAAATGCTAGGGTCGTCAACGACTATAAAGCGGTCCGGGCCGCCCTCGGCTACGTTTGGGAGGTCGAGACCCGAAACGATCCAAAAGGCATGCAGAATTCCGGTCTCGGAAAACGCGCTTTCGCGCACGTTGCAACCACCAGCAACCTAAACCAATTTACTAAATATTCGCGTCTGCAATGGCGGCTTTTATGAAGAGAAAGTTCCGCACCTCCGGTTCGGAGTCCAGGATTGAAATCCGAAAACCAAAAACCGAAAACCAAAAATCTAAAAACGAAGCCTCTATAGTTTACGGCGTCCTGCCGGTGCTGGAAGCATTGCGCTCCGGTAGCCGCCGGATAGACAAGGTTCTGATCGCCGACGGCACAAAGGAAAGCCGCTTGTCCGAGATCGTCGAATTGTGTCGTCGAGGCTCGATTGTATGCAACCGTGTGCCGCGTGAGACATTCGCAAAACATCTCGACGGCGGTGTTAATCATCAAGGGGTAATAGCGTTGACGGCGGCGGCCGATTATTTCGCCGCCGATGATATCCTGGAGAGCGGCGGCGAAACCGCGCTGATTGTTATACTCGACGGCGTCGAAGACCCGCGAAATCTGGGAGCGATCCTGCGTGTCGCCGAATGCTCGGCAGTTGACGGCGTCATCATCCCCGAACGCCGCGCCGTCGGCTTGACCGACACGGTCGCCAAATCCTCCGCTGGTGCCATCGAATATGTGAAAGTCGCAAAGGTAACGAACCTCAGCAGGTTTATCGAGGATTTAAAGGAGCGGAATATCTGGGTAGTCGGCACGAGCGCTGATGCGGACATGGATTATTCCGCGTGGGACTGGACGCGTCCAAGCGCACTGGTCCTCGGCGGCGAAGGCGCTGGCCTTCACCGGCTTGTCGCCGAAAATTGTGACGTCTTGGTAAAAATACCGATGTATGGAAAAATAGAGTCGCTGAACGTATCCGTCGCCGCCGGCGTAATACTTTTTGAAGCGAAACGGCAACGAAGCGAGTCGAGAGTCGATAGTCAAGAGTCTGGAGTACGCACACGCGAAGTTCCGACTCTTGACTCACGACTCAAGACTCAAGACTGAAAGAATATGTTTTGCCCGAAATGTGGTGGACAAAACCCGGAAACGGGGAAATTTTGCAGAAGCTGCGGCACGGACCTCGGCAATGTTTCGAGCGCCCTTGCCGGCACTTCTCGTCATGCGCCTCTTCTCGATAAAAAAGGCAAAGCGATTAACTGGGAAGGTGCGATTACAAAATTCGCGACCGGGATGGCCTTTCTGGCAATCGCAATCGTTCTGGGTGTGACGAATATGGCCGGCGGACGTGTTTGGTGGTTTTGGATGCTCATCCCGGCATTCACGATGATCGGGTCGGGTGTTGCCCAGTACGTCCAGTTAAGAAAGCTGGAAAAGGGCCAGCCGGTCTATATCGACCAGCCGAACAATCTATCCGCCGCAGCGAATCCCGCCCTACCACCTTCGCAAACCAGTTGGGTTGCTCCAGAATCGCGCTACAAAACCGGCGACCTCGTTCCGCCAAGCGTCACCGACGCCACAACCCGACACCTCGAGATAGACAAAGAAGGGCAGACGATGGCTTTGCCAAAGAAATGATCACTTTTTTCGCAAGCTCATCTTGTGACCGTTGAGCCGTTCGATTATCGCAAGATATTTCTTTGGAAAGAGCCGTGATATATGGCTGATCGCGCGGGCGTCTTTGCCGATCAGGATTCGTGGATTTTTCGCCTTGATTCCTTCCACGATCACATTCGCCGCTTCCTCGGGCGTGGTCTTGGCGACTCTATCAAAAAACTTGGCGCCCTGATCCTTCCATTCCTTAGGGGCTTCCGATCCCAGTTTGGCGTTGCGGACGATATTTGTTTTTATCCCGCCGGGATGGACGCACGAAACGGAAATATTTGAATCGGCAAGCTCGTGCCGCAAGCTTTCAGTAAATCCGCGGACAGCGAATTTTGCGGAGGCATAAGCCGATTGTTCCGGCGGCGCGACGAGACCGAAAACGCTGGATATATTGACTATATGGGCTGATTCCTCTTTTTCCAGGATCGGCAGGAAGACTTTACAGCCATAAACCACGCCCCAAAAATTGATGCCCATCAGCCATTCGAAATCCTTGATCGAAAGCTGGTCAAAAGTACCGATCAGGCCGACCCCGGCGTTGTTTATCAGATGAGTGACGCGACCGTGTTTTGAAACGGATTCTTCAGCAAGCCGCTCGACCTCGCTAAGATCCGCCACATTTATTACGTGTTTCGATACAAGCGCTCCGGCGTCCGCGACCAATTCGGCTGTTTCATCCAAGCCTTCTTCATTGACATCCGAAATCGCAATACCGGCAATTCTTTCCCCGGCAAGCCGAACCGCCAGAGCCCTGCCAATGCCGGATGCGGCACCAGTGACGACGACAATGCTATTTGCTTGTAGTGACATAGGACAAAAGGAGCCACTCGGAATAACTGATAGCTGATAGCCGCCGACCGATTATCAGCTATCAGCTATCAGTTTTCAGCTATTCCGAAAAAACACGTCATTTCCGCACAACGGCGCGAACATTACCCGAATTGCCGTTAACGTCAAAGACGCGAATCGTCACGGCATACTCCCCAGCATTTCTTATCGGAATTTCGATCGTGTACCGTTCCCGTGGGCTGTCAGAAATACCGTCGTCGGCATAGACTGGTTGCCACTCAGCGCCATTAACGCTGTATTCGGCACGGGTTAAGTAACTCGCGGCATCGGTTGCGTCAAACGAAACACGCGCCTTTTCTCCGACTATCTGTGCATTCCCCGAGACCGTCACGCCGGGAGCGGTGTTGTCTATCTCGATCGGTTCGGTCGTTTTTTCACCGGCAAGGGCGAGCGTCAAGGGATTTGACGATGTGTCGCGGGCGACTACCTTAAAAATATACCGGCCGTCGGCAAGCGACTGGCCGTCGATGGCGATAAAGTTTTCGGTTTGGTCACCGCGGAGGAGTTTGAAATCCGCGTCCGCAATCTGCTTGTAAAAGATATCGTAAATGAGCTTGTCGCCGTTGCGGTCCTCAGTCGTCCATTGCAGCGACGTCGCTCCGCGTTGGTAAACGCGGCGGGGCGGTACACCCGCATTCGGAATCCCAAACGTCAACGGATCAAGCCCGGACAACGCGATATTCGGATCGATTTGGATCGGCGGATTCGGCGCGAGACCGACATTGGTCGGCAAGACATTGATCGACAATACCTCGGGAGCTATGTTACGGGCGATGAAAGCCAAATTCACCTCATTCAGTGATGGCGATGCGGGGCCTTTCAAGACCGCCCGCCACTGTACATATCTCGCTTTCGGACTGGCAATCTGCCCGCCTTTTTGATCGGCGAATGGGCTGCTCCATGCGCTCCATGTCTCGTCTGATCTTTCAGTATTTCCGCTACGCGTCTGCACCGTCACGCCCCCGGTCGAACGCCACCAGATGCGGCCCCATGCAGCAGTCGTCTTTGCATCGAGCACGGCGGAATCGTAAATGCCCTCAGCAACCGCGTCGGGCCCAAAACGAAACATCGAACCTTGATTGCTGGATGTCGCGATCAGGCTGCGGCCGTCGGTGCGAATGGTCGAAATCTGGTTCGCATCCGTTTGCAAAACAAGCGTTTCGCGGCCGTCGTTGCCGATGTTGTAGATTCGGCCTTTGTCCGAAGTGCCGAGCAAAACACCGTTTCCCGTCGGATGAGCGTAAAGCGAAAATCCAGTTATAGTCGTGGACGCCCAAATGATGTCCGTTGAGCCGTCCGGCAAAATGCGATATACGGCGGATTTCGCTCCCGTCAGATCGTATCGACTCTTCGTGGGCGGTTCGGGATTCGCCGGGCCGGGTTTGTCAACCGAAACCGTTTTATTTTCCGGTGCCGGGGCGGGCGCGGCGGGTGCATCGGCGGGTTTTGGAACGGAGGCCGATTCGCCGAGGGCCAGGACATAAACGGAGCCATCCGGCCCCACCGCAAGTTCGTGAATCTCGCGTAGCGCCGAATCAAGCAAACCGAACGGTTTTCCGTCGGGCCCAAACCGCATCACGAGGCCATTCGAATCCGTTCCGGCGTAAAGATTGCCCTGCTTATCTGTCGCCAGCGAAATAATATGTGTCTCGCTCGTATCGAAAAGAATCGACGTCTCGGGTGTGACGTTTGCGGCCCGGACGCGGTAGAGCTTACCGCCGTCACCGGTGCCAACCGCCAAAACGCCGTCTCCCAGAACGGCGAGCGACCAGATGTATTTGTCCTTTGGAGCGAAATAAACATCCGCTTTGCCACTTGCGTCGATCTTGTAAACTTTCCCATCAGGTGACGTGCCCGCAAATATCTCGCCTGATCCGCCGATGGCGAGCGATGTGACATTTAGCTCGCCAAGATCGGCAAAAAGCGTGCCTTTCCCACTCGCGTCCACCTTGAAAACCTTTCCTTCGCCGCCGGTTCCGAGGTAGACATTACCTGATCCGTCAACCACGCTTGACCAGATGTAGGATTGCTCGGTCTTGAATACCTCGGTCAGCTTGGGCGCGAGCGTTATCGTTCCGTTCTGATCGATCGAAACGCCGCGAGCATCGCCTTTCAGCACATCGGAACGCGAATTGACCGACCAGACAGACGGCTCGGCGGCAACTGAGAACGTGGTGAGTAAAAATATAAGGGCAGATGCCGGAAGGATTTTATTCATTTAACTGATAGAATGCGAGGCCAAATACCAAACGTCCCATATGATAGCAAATCCGGCCGCGTTTTCTAGCTAAGTCGGCAAAACGATAGTGATCCAGTTTGAGAATTCCTCATACCGTTTCTTCTTTGTGACCTTTGTCTCCTCCATTCGTGCCTTTGGTGTCAAAGGCTTTTTTCATCGCAAAGAACATGATGTGAGGACACGGAGTTCACAAAGTAATTCGAAATGAACCGCTAAGCCACATCATGACTTTGCTTTTCGAACGCTTCTTTTGGCTTCCTGTCTGTCGGCGCGCGCCCCGCGGATGAAGGCGACGGCCTCGCGCATTTCTTCGGCGTCGCCGGTGATGAGACGCGCACTGCGTTCGCGTGTGAGGTACGCCCAGAACCACGAGAACATGACCGCCAAGCGATTGCGGAAACCGATCAGGAAAAATACGTGCAGAAACAGCCACATCAGCCATGCGATGAAGCCTTTGAACTGCATGCCGGCGGCCTCGGCAATGGCCTTGCTGCGGCCGATGGTGGCCATTGTGCCTTTATCCCGGTAAGTAAAAGTTTCACACGCCTCGCCTGCGAGCGTTGCGAGGATGTTGTTGGCGGCGAGGGTGCCCATTTGCATCGCGGCAGGGCTGACGCCGGGGACGGGCTCGCCGTTTTCCTGCTTTAGCGAGGCCATGTCGCCGATGACGAAGATGTTTGGAAAAACCTTTAGCGATAAATCTTTCTCGACAAAGACGCAGCCCGCTTTATCAATCTCGACGCCCAAAGCTTTGCCAAGAGGCGATGCGGCGACGCCCGTTGCCCAGAGAACGACGTCGCAATCGATCCACTTGTCGCCGACCTTGACGCGGCCAGGCTCGATGGCGTCAACAAAGCTATTCAGCCGCACTTCCACTCCGATCTGCTCAAGCTGTTGTTTCGCGCTTATCGACAATTCCTCCGCAAAAGTGCCGAGTACCCGATCCGAACCTTCGAATAGTGTGACATGCGTCGTTCGCGTGTCGATGGCCATAAAATCCTTCGCCAGCGCCTGTCGCGCAATATCCGCTATCGCCCCAGCCAACTCGACGCCCGTCGGCCCGCCGCCAACAATAACAAAATTTAGCTGTCGCTGTTTGCCCGTAAGATACGCGTCGCGCTCGGCCAGCTCGAATGCCAACAGCACGCGTCGCCGAATTTCGACCGCATCTTCGAGCGTTTTCAACCCCGGAGCCACGCCTTCCCAATCGTCGTGCCCAAAATACGAATGCCGGGCCCCGCCCGCGACGATCAGATAGTCGTATTTTACCCGCGCGCCATCACCGAGAATGACCTCGTTAGTCTCTTTTTCAAACCCGACCGCTTCGCCGAGAATGACCTCAATATTCCGGTACTTAGACAATATACGCCGTATCGGCTGCGCGATCTCGCCCGGCGAAAGCACTGCCGTCGCCACCTGATAAAGCAGCGGCTGAAAGACGTGATGATTCTTGCGATCAATCAGCGTGACATCGACCGGCTTTCTGGCAAGCGCCTTCGCCGCCCACAAACCGCCGAAGCCGCCGCCAATGATTATGACTTTTGGTTTGCTGCTCATTAAGCCTGTCAAAATCAAATACAATTAATCGTCATAATGCTAAGTGCCAATGTATCTTGCATACAGGGTCCGGGCCGCCGTGATATCGTCCGTTCCCTTTATTATCGCTCGTCCATCCGCGAAAACCGTCACTTCGTTCTCGCCCGACAAAAACCTCAGTAAATACTCATTCTGCATCACCTCGCCCATCGAAGCGAGTCCGTCCGCAAGTTTTGGCAGGTTGATACGCGTCGGTCTTGGCGGGACAATCTGAACGGCGTCCCGTCCGCAAAGCACCGCCGAGAACTCGCCATACTCAGCCTCGAGAAACTCGAAAACCTTATGCCCGCAGCATTTACAATCAGGATTCGGTGGGCCGAGCTTGATCTTCTGCCTATGGTTCGCCCAAACATCAAACTGCATCAACGAGCGATGCAGCGATTCAGAGTCGCCAACCAAAATCTTTAACGCCTCGGCCACCTGAACCGCCGCGACGGTTGCGATTATCGGCATTATCACGCCCGCCGTATCGCAAGTGGGAGCGGAACCGGCGTCGGGCATTTCGTCAAAGATGCACCTTAGGCAAGGAGTCTCTCCCGGAATAATGGTCATCGTCGTGCCGTAGCTCGAAACCGCGGCGCCGTAAATCCAGGTTTTGGTGTGCTTTACGCATGCGTCATTGAGCAGGTAGCGAACCTGAAAATTGTCCGTGCCATCCATAACGAGGTCGCAGCTGGTAATCAGACCTTCCACATTGGAATAATTTACGTCGGCTACGATCGCTTCGACTTGGGTTTCGGAGTTTATCTCCGCAATCCGAGTCCGCGCCGCGATAGCTTTTGGCAAACGATCCGCCGCATCGCGTTCCTTAAACAATGTCTGTCGTTGAAGGTTGGTAAATTCGACAAAATCGCGGTCAACTATTCTCAAGCATCCGACGCCCGCACGAGCAAGCATCTCAGCATGAACAGCACCGAGCGCACCGCATCCGACCAGCAGCACACGGGATTTAAGCAGTTTTTCCTGTCCAGCCGTACCGATCGGGCTGAACAATATCTGGCGACTGTAGCGATCGTTCATCTAATCGAAAAGGGTACGGACAAACCCTCGTATTCCAGACGCGTCCTCGATGTCCCAGATGTTTCCAACCCCGTAACGCCTATCCTGGGCTGCCTGTTTTCGCTGATCCTCGCGGAGTTTTTCACGTTCGCCGCGAATCTCTGATTTCTCTCGTTCGCGGGCAATCTCCATGCCGCCTTTCTGGATGAATTCGATGATCGAGGGAAGTTCGTCAGCGTCGAACCAAACGCCGTGTTGTTTGCAAATATCGACTATGACGCCAGAAGCTCGGGCGAAATTATTGCGATTCATTAGCTGATCGCAGTCGGGGCATGGAACGTAGTTGACCTTGGTTTGCGAATGTGTGCGGGATTTGCGCTCTTTCAGAAAGCCAAGCACGGCGGATTGCTTTTCGCCATCGGCGCAGACATTTTCAAATGTACTGACGCCCACCCACAGCCCGTCGCAGCCTGTGCACCCGCGAAACGCCGTTTCGCCGACCCGAAGTGTCTCAAGCGGATTACGACACCGCGGACAATCGCCGCTTTCGTCATCGAGGCTGACGTCCAGAGGAGCGGCCATCGCTCCACAGTGGCCGCAAAACCTGGTTCCTATAAACATCAGGCCGAGGCACTTCGAACAGCCAATCGTCTTGAGCCGCGTCTTGCAAAATTCGCAAAGGTTGCGGTCGCTCGCAACACCGGCACCGCAATTGGGGCAGTTTAATGCTTCAACACTCATGAAAAATTATTTCCGTCATCCGCTCCGCGACGGATGCCGTCATCAGTTCAAGCGGAGCCTCGCGGCCCGTCCATATCTCGAATTGCTTCGCTCCTTGAGCAACAAGCATTTCCAGCCCGCCGTTGGCGGCGACTCCGGCTTTCTTTGCCTCACGTATTGTCGGCGTATCGGCCGCGCTTGTCACGAGATCGTAAAAATAGTTTACACCCACAAGCTCTTCCGCGGCGAATAAAAATTCACTTTCATTCGGTCCTTTCATCCCCATCGGCGTCGCGTTTATTACAACGTCAAACTGGTCGCCCACACGATTCGAAATTTGAGATTTGAAATTTGAAATTTGATTCGAGGAAACCCCGAATTCGTCTGCGAGAGATCGAGCTTTTCGTTCATCTCGCGCGATTACAGTGACGTTCGCGTTTTCCTGTTTCAAGGCGTAAACAACTGCCCGTGCCGCGCCTCCGGCTCCGAAAACAGCTACGCGAGCACCGTCCAGATTACTGAATTCCGCCTTCAGTGGGGTGATGAAACCGTGAGCGTCGGTATTGAAACCAGTCAGACGCTCGCCTTCGATCTTTACTGTGTTCACAGCTCCGATCTTTTCGGCGATTGGATCGAGAGCGTCAAGATGCTTCATTATCGACTGTTTATGAGGCATCGTGACTGAAAAACCCGTAAAATTTAACTCGACCTCCCGCGTCTCCGGCCTCACCATTCGGCGAATAAACTCGTCGATATTTTTGACTTGAAAAGGAATAAATACCGCGTTGATCTTTGACGACACAAACGCCGGATTATGCATATACGGCGAGAGCGACTGCGAAACCGGATCGCCGATGACGCCAAAAACCTTTGTCTCAAGATCGAGTTGCTTTACGCGATATATTTCGATCAGATTTTTCGCCGTGATCTGACCGGGTGCGGTTTCGCGTCCGCTCTCGAGCGAAGCATACGTCATAAAGGCACCGTGTGCAGGGCCGAGAATGCGGGTCCATTTCCCCGCTTCGCCCATTGCGATTGGGATGATCTGTTTATTTTCAGCCTTCGCGACTCCAAGCAATTTCCAAACAGGTATAGCGTCAGTTATATCATCGGCCTGCAAGGCTATTTTAATCAGGCTGTCAGAAATCTCGGACATTACCTGCCAAGTCTGGTCAATGTGCGTAACGGTTCCGTCGAAAGAATGAGATGAGACGATTCGCTTCTTCGTTTCCGGATTGACGGCATTCAGGAGATTGTGATCAAACTCGATGTCGATCATAAAATCGCTGTCGTGAGACCAAAAGACGTGTTCCCAAAATTTCAACTTTTCAACAACGGTCAGATCGCGATTCCCACCTTGTTCCCGTGGCCGAAAAGTGAAGAGATACGTTTTTTCGGTCTTAGGCAGATTTTCTACAACGCCTCGGACATCGTCTTTGTTCAGGCAGTCCAACCGAAGTTCAATAACGTCGGCAAATTTCTCAGCCCGTCGTATGTTTTGGATAAACTCTTCTGCGGTTTCAGCGCAAACCGATACGCATACTTTACCGTTGTTCACTGGTCGAATCCCTCAAATTCACGACAAAACTACCGGTGGTTACTAAGCATATTACAACGCCGAGCGCGGCCGACACGACGATGGCCGTGTTGCCGCTCTGCTTTACCGCAATCGCCGTCAGCGCCCACGCGATTGCGAGCGGGTAGAAAAAATTCCACAGCTTCACACGCACCATTACCGCACACGCCGCCGCCGAAAGAATTAGCGCCGAGCCAAGATAGCTCGACGACGCGGCGGGCGAACCTACGTATTTCAGAAAAAGCATTAGGTTCACAAGCGAGGCCGCGGTGACCCATCCGAAATAGATGCCAAAGGGCGCCTGCATCAACCAGGTCTCAGCAAGGGTCGCGCAACCAGCCAGTTTTATCTTAATCAGAAGAAGCGATCCCCACAGCATCAGAATGATGGCTAGACAAATGCCGATCTGATCTTGATGAAAAAAATATATCCACGCGCAGTTGAAAACGCAGCTCAGAATATAAAGCGAGCGAACCGGTCGAAATCGGTTTAGATTAGCCGGCAAAAGCTGAAAAACACTAAACGCCGTCAACCCAAGATAGATAAGGCCCCAAATCGAGAATGCGTAAGCCGCGGGGGTCAGAATGGTCGGATATTTGCTTGAAATTATTTCCGACGTGACGCCGTTAACATAGCCCGCGGCAGCAAGCCCGTTAAAGACTATCGTTGCCACGGTTGCTACGAGAACTAAAATCGACCTGACACGATCTGCGGAATTTGCGACTTCGGCCATATGTAATTATCTCATTAACGGGCGATATTCACCGGAACGCATTGCCGAATTCACCTTTTCGTATGAAAATCGCGGAAAACGTAAAGTTTTGTAAACATCCTCTACTTCGGTAAAATAACATTTCCAACCAATTGCAGTTTAATTGCGTCATAAGAGCGTCTTGGCATTGAGATTGCTAAGATATTCATGGACGCACTTTCCTTCTTCCCCGATGCGTTATTTTTAAAAAGGAAAGAGGAAAATTAAAGCGATGAGAGTATTACAAAAAATATTATTTACATTCGCGATGATAGCCGGGTTGTCATTCGCTGTCGCGGCTCAAAAGGAAGATAAAAAGCCGCCAAAGCCGCCGCCGCCGGTCATTAATCCCGGCGAGGGCAAGAAGCCGCCTAAGAATGACGACAAGCCAAAGAAGCCGTCAATCGTATTGATAGCTGGCAAAGTCGGCACTGAGGAATCGGAATAAGTCAGAATTGAACAAAAAAAGGGGCAGCGACCAAATTCGCTGTCTTTTTTTTGCGCGCCTGGTGCACCCGAATTTCTCTTTGATACATATCTAAGCTATATTTATCGCGATTCATTAGCTTTTTCAGGAGACTTTCGATGTTCAAAAATGTCCGGTCTTTCTTGTTCTTAATACATTCGAGGCGCTGCGTTCCACTGGTCGTTATCAATCTCTTCATTGGGCTGGCCGCCACGCCCGGTTTCCTGCTTTCTCAATCGGTCGACACGTCGCTATCTCAAAGCATGCGATGGCGGATGATCGGGCCTTTTCGGGCCGGGCGGACGGTCGGGGCCGTCGGGATACCGTCGCAGCCGAATGTTTTTTACATCGGCGTCAATAATGGTGGTGTTTGGAAGACGACCGACGCGGGACGGACGTGGAAGCCGATATTCGACGACCAGCCGACGGGCTCGATCGGCGACATTGCGGTTGCGCCATCGAATCCGAATGTGCTTTATGTCGGAAGCGGCGAAGGTCTGCAGCGGCCCGACCTTTCAACCGGCGACGGCATGTACAAATCGACCGATGCTGGAAAGACTTGGCAGCATCTTGAACTGCGCGAGGGCCAGCAGATCGCTTCAATCGCCGTTGAC
>JANPCJ010000392.1:0-7185 GCA_031430895.1 Chloracidobacterium sp.
GCGTCGAAGGGCTGACGTCGAGAAGCAGAATCACCGTAAAAGGCTGTTCCACGGACTGAAAATAATCGACCTTCTGCTCTACACCGTTCTCAAAAATCTTAAAATCGTTCTGCTGCAAACCGGAAATAAACCGGCCGTCGCGGTCGAGCACCGAGACGGGCATCGTAACGATATTTGTCTCGACCCTGATAACGCCGTCGTCTTCCTCGACTGGCGGCGTGGCTGTTGGAGTAGCCATTGGCCTGTTTCGGCCGCCGCTCAAAACGGGCGGTGCTTGCGTGGGTAAATTCCGGCTCGGATTATTGGTAATGACGGGCGGTGTCGCCGTCGGCGCTACTCGAGGCCGCGTAGCCGTGCTCGACTGTCCAAACGCCCCGAGCGCGAACATCCCCAGGATCATCAAAAAAACAGCAGGGTTTTTCATCTAAACATATTCTCCGGTTCGACAAGGTTACTTTGGGGAAAGCGACATTTTGATTAGAAGTTGACGTTTTTCGTTGCTATAAATTTTTGTCGAGAAAGTTGATGGCAAGATCGTGAAAACGGCGGCGGACGCCGTTGATGTTAACAAATGGCAGATCGTGGTTATGCGTACGATTTGTCAGCAAGATAAAGACTCGTTCCTTAACCGGATCGATCCACAGACTCGTGCCCGTAAAGCCATTATGCCCAAAGCCTTGCGGTGACATCCGTGTTCCGGCGGACGAATCATTAGTCGAGGCCAATTGAAAGGCGAACGAACGGTGCTCATTCATTCCCGTCGTAAGATTTGTCCGAAAAAGCTTGCATGTATCCGGTTTGAGCAAGGTCGAGTAATTCGGCAAGAACTGCTGCGCGATTTCGAAAACATCCTTGGCGGTCGAAAACAAGCCGGCGTGACCACTGGCGCCGCCCATGAAATAGGCATTCCCATCGTGCACATCGCCCCAGATAATGTCGTCTCGGAAGACGTCAGAACCGGGAGCGGTAGCGACTGGGTTCTTCGAATCCACACACATCTGCCGTTCGTACATGTTTCCCGTTTCACTCGCCGCAATTTCTTTTCTAAACCTTTCGGACGGATTGAAAAACGTCCGCTGAAGATTCAATGGAGTGACCAGTCCGTCAGCAGTCAACTCGGCAAGACCGGCCTCGACCAACCGCTCGATTAACTTGCCGAGCGCAATAAAGTTGAGATCGCTGTAGGTCACAGCGTCCTGTTCGAATTCGAGCGGCGTTCGCCCGATCTCGGCGATGACATCTGCCTGGTCGGAGACGCAGAGGTAAAACGGTTTCCATGCGGGCAAATGGGAAGTATGTCTCAGAAGGTCCAAAATGGTTATCGCCCGCTTTCCCTCTGTATCGAATTCCTTTAGATAGACGCCGACACGCCCTTCGAGCGGCAATTTTCCATCCTCGATCAATTTAGCCATCAGCAGCCCGGTCACCAGGGGCTTGGTCAAGCTCGCCAGATCGTAGATCGTATCGATCCCCGCCTCGATCCTTTCCGGCTCGACAACAGCAGAGCCTAGAGCATCTCGCAAAACGATCTTACCCTTTTCTGCGACGAGATAAACGGCTGATGGAAAATCGTTCGCGTCGATTCGTTCCTGAAGAAATCCTGAAATCATGTTCGTCATAAGAGGCCGCAAAGGAATTAGGAAAAGACGCGCGCTCCCGTTTCCGATTCTACTATCTTCGTTACATTCGGCTTAACTTATTTTTCATTTATTGACATCGAACCGGCACACAAAATAGAATCTATGTATAAATTCTTTTTGGAGGTCAGTTACTATGAGTAAATTTGAATCAGCGGACTTAATTTTAAAGCTTTACGATCTGCGTCGCGAGGCAACCATGCGAAAGGCCCGCGACTGGATGTTTAGCTTTAACCCGACAAGCGCGGCGGATATCGAAGCGACGATGATGGATCCCGAAGTGGGCGGCTATCTTCGAATGGTCCTGTCGTACTGGGACATGGCGGGTGCACTCGTCAATCACGGTGCGATTGATGCCGATCTCTTTAGCGAAACGGTCGGCGAGCACATAGGCGTTTATGCCAAAATCGAGCCGTTCATTGGTGATATGAGGGAGAAATGGCAGATGCCCGAGGCATTTGCAAATCTCGAAAAAGTAATTCTTGATCGACCCGACGGAGCAGAAAAGGTTGCAAAGACCCGCGAATTCATGAAATCGATTCTGGAACAGATGGCCGGCCAGCAGTCGAGCGAGGCAGCGGCGTAAAAGTCTGATCGATACCATTCCCAAGGTGAGAGGCGCTAGAGGCGTCTCTCGTTTTTTTTCGCATCCCTACCGACCATCCTGTCATCAAATCCCGTTTAGTATGAGAATCTTATTAACTTCGTTTTTCCTCGCTATCATTGTATCAACTTCGGCTTGGAGTCAGCGATTGCCTTCGAACCTTACCGACAAAGAGGAGTTGGAGGTCAAGTCTTTTGCCGCCACATTCTACAATCGACTCCACGACAGCCGCGATGTTTCACCGCTGATCAAAGAGTTCTTCGTAAGCGACTTTGCTCAGCGGCTTGCGTTTTGTCGAACATCTCAGGAGTGCGGCGGATTTGCAAGGGATTTCTGGCAAGGCGATGAAAGTTACGTGAAGTTAGGGTTGCAACCTCAAGACTGGGTCCGCCAATATGCATCGGCAATCAACTATTTTTCAATCTACTCTCAATCGCAGAAATCTTTAACGCAAGTGGCCGGGAAGAAGCTGGTCGACTACGAAGATGAATCCAAGAAACTGATCGATGTCCGACTAGCTGTTTTGCTTAAGAACGACCCTAAGGCGCTAGAACTTGACTTCTTCGGCAACCCTGATCGAGTCGTCCCTGAAGAGCGCTCCGCCCAGTCGATCCGGAAGGAAACGGCGAGCTTCGAAAGGTTGGTGGATGCAGTTAGGATCGTGGAGGCGGAAGCGAAGGCCGAATTGCGTCGCAGCAAACCCAACCACGATTTCTTGATAAAGCCAGACATGTTCTGGGCACGAGCAGAACCGACTACCACGAAGTTTTTCAATTACCCACTCGGAACACGAATGATCGAAGTCTGGCCTGAGGGAGAGGACATTCCATTCAAGATGGACCTGATTAAGCAGAACGGAAAGTTGAGGATTGTCGCTATCTATCCGCCCATCGATTGATCGTAAAATCTACACATCAAGACGGCCGCGATGCATTTCGATTCTTTCCAACACTTCAACGGCCAGAGCTAACGCTCGCCGTCCATCGGCTCCAGTAATGGGTGGCTTACCATCCGTAAGGATCGAATCCAAAAACGCGTTGATCTCCGCCCGCAAGGGTTCGACGTCATTTATGTCCAGGCGATTTATCGAAATCCCGAGAAGTGGGTGAGCAGCTTCAGGATTTAGCGAAGTCACCGAAGCAAACTTCGTCCCGTAGTCGAGCACGACATAAGAATTCGTCTGATAAAAGCGTGTTTTGCGTATCTTTTCAGTGCCGATGCGCGAGGCGGTTATATTGGCGACGGCGCCGTTTTCAAATTCGATCCTCGCGTTTGCTGCGTCGACCTTATCCGAGATGACGGGAATCCCAACCGCGTGTATCCCCGCGACCGCAATGTCCTTACCGACGAGCCATTGAACGGCGTCAAGATCGTGGATCATCACGTCAAGCACGACATCGACGTCGAGCGAGCGATTAGGAAAGGGTGACACTCGATGGATTTCGAAATAGAGTGGTATTGTGACATGCGGCCGAAGGGCGACCATGGCAGGGTTGTAGCGTTCGAGCTGGCCGACCATTAGTTTTGCTCCCGACGTTTTGGAAGCGGCAATCATCTTGTCAGCCTCTTCGAGGGTCAACGCAATTGGTTTTTCGACAAGGACGTGAACACCGGCCGCGAGAAACGCACATGCTATCTCGCAATGTGATTCGGTCGGCGTCGCAATTGAAACCGCGTCGACCAATTCGATAAGGTCATGCCAATCCACAATGCTATCGACTCCGTGTTCCGCCGCAATTCCGGCGGCTGTCTCTGCATTCGTATCGGAAACACCGACTAGATCAACTCGGCCTTCGGCGGCGAGTTCGGCATAGTTGCGGGCATGATGCCGCCCGAGGCTTCCAACACCTATCGCGGCGACCCGGAGTTTACGATTTTCGCCCATATTTGATAACAGCTTGAATTTCGGCAATACTTTTATTCTCATTTAAGATGCCGGATTTTACAAAGACTCAAGACATTCGCCCAAGATCGCTCCCCGCGTTTCTATGGCTCGCGCTTGCCGTCGTCGTCATAATCTTTTATTTTTTTGGCCTCACCATTCCACTGCTCGGCCCTGATGAGGCCCGTTACGCCCAGGTCGCCCGCGAGATGTTCGATAAAGGCGATTGGATCACGCCTACGCTCGGAGGTTATAACTGGTTTGAAAAACCTGCGTTGCTGTATTGGCTTCAGATTGCGTCTTATCACGCATTCGGCGTGAACGAATTCTCTGCCCGGTTTGGGTCGGCCCTGTTTGGTCTTGGCACGATTGCCAGCCTGTGGTTTCTCGGCCATTCCGCCACGAAATCCCAGATCGCAAATCCTCAGTTTCGGATCGCAACCTCTTATTTTCCCTATTGGCTCACACTCATTACCGCATCGACGTTTGGAATCATGGTTTTTGCCCGCGGGGCGAGTTTTGACATCATAATTACTTTTCCCATCACGGCCGCCCTCGTCAGTTTTTTCATTTTCGATCAGTCGACGGAGAGGTCTTTCAAAAAAAGATACATTCCTTTGATCTCGTTTTATGTCTTTATCGGCCTGGCGTTACTCGCGAAAGGCTTGATCGGCATCGTTTTCCCATTTGCGATAGTCGGACTCTTCTTTCTTTTATCCCGTCGCCGACCAAGCTCGACTTTTCTTGCGAGCGTCTTCTGGGGAACATTCCTGTCGCTCGCAATCGCGGCCATCTGGTATTTGCCGATGTATCAGCGGCACGGGTATGAATTCATTAACGACTTTTTTATCCAGCATCACTTCGCGCGATTTACGTCGAATAAATATCAGCATCCGCAGCCGTTCTACTTTTTTTTCTGGGTACTGCCGCTGATGACGCTGCCGTGGCTTCCATTCTTTTTCGGTGCCCTGTGGCGGCTCGCGAAAAGCACTGTCCTGCACCGCGAGATCGAGATGCAGAGAGAAATTCACGAGACTAAGGGGATGACATTTCGGCGGATGGGGTCAGCCTATGAGCTGGCCCCGAGGAAAACACTGGGTGTCACGGGCGGTTCCAACCTTATTGCTTTTGCGTCCGCCTGGCTTTTGGTTCCACTAATATTCTTCTCCTTCTCCGGCTCAAAACTTCCCGGCTACATATTGCCGGCGGTACCGGCGGCCATCGTTCTGACGTCGATATATGTTTCCTCTCTGGTGATTCTGAGCAGGACGTGGAGAAACACAATACTAGCGATTGCCATTACCACGTTTCTCGTATCTACTCTTTTGCTTGTATTTGTCGTGCCCCGGTTTGCGGATAGCGATTCGGTCAAATCACTCATCGCCTCCGCAGACGAACGGGGCTACTCCGCAAATCGCGTCGTGGGTCTACACACGATCTCTCACAATGCGGAATTCTACGCCGCCGGACGACTTGTGCGGGATGAGACTGGCCGGCAGCGAAGGTTCTCGGGAAATGGAGAGCTTTTAGAAGCGATGAGCGCGGCTAGCCTCGATCAGGTAATCGTTTTGGTGCCGCTCGAATATCGGGCTGAATTAACGCAGGACGCGCGACTGAAAACCGAGGTTTTGAAGGACAACGGCGAGTTGGCCATTGCCGTGGTGTCTCCTGAAAGACCCATCACTGCCGCGCCGCCCGGCGGAGCCGGTCCATCACCGCCGCCCCAATCCCCTGCTCGGCGACGGACTCGCAATAGATAGTGTCGATTCCGAGACGATCGCATTCGCGGAAAAACTCGAAAAGCGAGCGCGCGTATTCCTCGACATTGAAGCAATGCTTTTCCCAAGCAAATCTCATACGCGGACGGCTCAAACCAATGTAGGCCGCATTCGAGCCATCAGTAAATCTTTCATTTATGTCGATTAACACGACCCTTGCTCGAGGAGAATAGTGACGATGCCTCAGACCGGGGCTTTTTGGCGCGGCATTTTCATCCTTATCGCTAATCCGTGTCGATGGAACAACCGCGCGAAGCTGTTCGACCGAGATCGAACCCGTGCGTAAAACAAGCGGGATGTCCGCCGTGCAATCAACCACCGTCGATTCCAGCCCGATCTCGGATTCGGGGCCCTGCAAAATACAGTCGATACGTCCGTCGAGGTCTTCGGCAACCGCCTCCCACGTGGTCGGGCTTGGCCGGCCTGATAAGTTTGCCGACGGTGCGACGACGGGCGTGGAACAAGCGGTGAGAAACTGATGCGCAATAGCAAATCGCGGCATTCTTATCCCGATCGTGTCGAGTCCGGCCGTCGCGATGCCTGAAACTGAACTCGACTTTCCTACCACAATCGTCAGAGGTCCGGGGAAAAAAGCGTCGATAAATCTACGTGCGCAATCACTCACCTCATCGGATAATTCCGTTAGCTGGCCAATGTCCCCGATATGCGCGATCAGCGGGTTGTCAGCCGGACGCCGTTTCGCGTCGAATATTCGGGCGACGGCCTTTTCGTTAAAAATATCCGCCCCGAGCCCGTAAACAGTCTCAGTGGGAAACGCGACGATACCGCCTCGTTTGATAAATTCAGCGGCTTCCTGATGCCATGCTGTAAGAATTGTCTTCACATGAAAAATACCACGCTTTCGGTCGACCACTAATTCTTCGCCGACGGCGGAGCAGGTGCGGTGCCTACAGAAATTATCCGCTGTCGTGTTCCTTCGGGCCTAGCCTTCGGCCTCACGGGAAACCGCGGCTTCACCACCAACTTTTGCGGCGACTCTAGCGAGAACAATCAGGACGAAAACGGCAACTACCGTCGCCATGATCGCGTAGGTAAACAGCCCAACCAAGCTGTCGTCCTCGCCAAGAATGGCCTTCATGGCTGATTTTATTGCATCGTTCCATGCAAGTGCACAAACGAGGCCTAGGGCGGCCGCCGAAAGGGCGATCATCGATTGGACGATGGCGCGGGTTTGATCGATTGACTTTGACATTTGATTTTCTCCTAAGTTGATTTGTTTGTGGGCCATGTTTATTAGCATAGATAAATTTAGAACTGTCAAAG
>JANPCJ010000393.1:0-4921 GCA_031430895.1 Chloracidobacterium sp.
GAGCGAGAACCTATTGCAAGCCGATTTACAAACCAGCGAGATTCCGGCCGCCAAACCAAGATCGAAAAAAAGAAATCTGTTGATCTGGATTCACGTGATCACGTTTCTGTTCGGTTTGTCGCTGCTTGCGTTTGTTATTCAGCGAATCGGTTATCAGAGCGTCCTGGAATCCATCGGGCGGGTCGGATGGGGATTTTTTGTGATATTGGGGCTCAATCTGTCGCGCCACTTTCTCAGGGCGGCGAGTTTATATCTCGCGGTCGCTCCGGAGCATCGAACCTTCAAGTATCGAAGCGCAGTGGCCGCCCGCTTTGGCGGCGAAGCGGTAAATATGGTCAGCGTAGTCGGCCCTTTTTTGGGCGACGCCACGCGGGCCATGCTTTTGCGTAAAAACCTGCCGCTCACGCATGGCGCCTCGGCGGTCATCATAGACAATATCTTGTATTACGTGACGGTTATACTCGTTATCCTGGCGGGCGTCGTGACTCTGCTGTTTACATTCGGCAGCAGCGGTTCGGCCATGAACAATGTTCTGCTGGCAATCGTGGCCGGTGCGGTCCTCGTTTTCACGGGCATCCTGCTCGCAATACTTTACCGCATCACGCCGCTTACCCACGCCATAGATTTTTTTGACCGAAGAAATATCGCTCCGAGACTTCTCTTAAAAAAACGGCACAACATTCTCAATGTCGAGAACAATGTTTTTCAGTTCTACCACAACCGGCGGGCAGATTTTTTCAAGGTTTTCGGGATCAGCATATTTGTTCACACCATCAGCGTCACCGAGGTCTACATGGCACTCACCTTTCTGGATGAACAAGCCTTTGTCTCGACCGCGTTTATCATCGAAAGCCTGACAAAGGTGATAAACGCCGCATTCAGCTTTATCCCCGGCACAATCGGCGTCTATGAGGGTGGTAACGGCCTTATTCTAAAAACGCTCGGCTACACCACCGCCATAGGCCTCGCCCTCGCTCTTGTCCGTCGCGGGGCCATCTTGTTCTCAACCGCCATCGGACTGATTATCCTTTTATGGCGAGGCGCCGAGCGGGGAGCGAGGCGGTTTGCAAAACCGCGCCGATAACCCAAATCGTATTCCTGCATTATCAGTTTTCAGCTATCAGCTATCACTTATTCCGAATCGGCATTGATTCGGCAATTCCGCCTGTTGCCTCGCGTATGACCGCACCCGGAAAATTGCGAAATCCTAACTGCCTAAGCTCGCCTACGGGCCGATTTTTGTCGTCTATCTTTCCCATCAATCGCAGGACGGTCGGCATAAAGCTCAGATTGTCGTAGGGCCGGTCGACCGTCAAGCTGCGTGGAATGCCGGTTTTCGCTCCGCCAGCCATCATCAGGGTCGCGTTTGTCGAGACGCGGAAGAACGAGCCGTGGTTGCCGCCGGGGTTAAAGCCGCGGACGTCAAAATTCCAATGATCGTTTGCCAGAATCAAAAGATCTGGATCGGTCAACATCCTCTGCCGCTCGCGGAACCGGCGAATCAGCTTTTCGTCCGGTGAAATTCCGCTGCCGCCGAGGTCGAACACCGGTTTGCGGCCGAGCTGTTCGATGAGGCAGGTCGAGATGCTTGTCCGCATCGGTTACCAGTCCTGACGGGGCCGGTCCCGTGACATAGTTTTGAAGCTGGTGAACGGAATTGGCGTCGCCCATTGCGCCCGGAGCTATGACGCCTTCGATCCTGATCTTTCGGGCATCGAACCCATTACGCTGCAAGCCGAGCAGGGCCGCGAGCGTTGCGGTGTATTTGCGATATTCGGCCTCGGCGCCGGCCCCGATCTCGGCCTGGGCGGCAAGGCGTCGAACCTCGCTGTCCGCGCCTTGTATCAATTGCTCAGGCGTAAATTTTTTTGGCTGGGCGTCAAGCGTTTTCTTCTGCTCTGCCGTCAGGCGGTGCAGAGCGTCCAGCTCTTCGCGCATATCGTTGAGCGTCTTTTGCCAATCATTGCGATGATCGTCGATAATTCCGAAAAACGCATCTATCGTGGCCGTGCCGGCATCACTCGCGAGCTTTTCCTTCTGAAGCTGCTGCAGAAGTATATGAAGCATATTCAGATCGCTGTTTCTCAGATGGATGGTCGAACGCTCGTTCCCGTCAAAATCCAGCAGCGCCGTCGGGTAGCTGGAACTCTGCCCTTTCAGATACGACGCCTCATCCGACGCGGTGCGGATAAGCGGCACAAATGGATAGGCACCCTTGATCGAATAGTCGAGCATCAAGCGCCGTTTTGTGATGACGTGATGACCGCCACCGGTCGCGCTGGCCAACAGTTTTACGAGGTTAAAGCCCTGGCTGTACACCTTTTCGTCGGAGTTGAAACCATGATCGGACACCAGTATCAGCGCAGTCTCCTCGAAACGCGGCGATTCCTCGATCGCGACCCAAATCCTGCCGATCAGCCGGTCCATGTCTTTTAGCGCCGCCAGCCGCGTGGGTGTGTCGTTGTTGTGATGCGACGCGTGATCAAACGACGAATCGTAGTAATCGAAATAATCGATGTCCGGGCGTTTGGCGAGCTTGCCGGTGATGTCACGCACGGTTTGATTGATCGTCAATTTTCGATAATCGAGACCTATCGTCCATTCGTCGAGAAAATCCCTTGGGTCGCCCGGATACATCTTGACAAAACCGCTCGCCAGAACGGCCCAATCATAGCTGCGTTGAAATAGCTGCTGGCTCGTATATCGCCGCTCAAATGGAAACGCGTCGCAAAGCAGCGGCACACGAAGCTGATCCAAAACCTCGGCGGCCGGCATATCCTCACGCTTCTGCCGGGCAAAATTTACGTAAAAGGGCAGAAAATTTAGGTAGTCGTAGGCATGGAGCGTGTAGCGGTCATATTCGACATTGCCCTTGATCTGAGTATGCTGACCGGTGTCGAGTACACCCCACGACGGGCCGGAGAGGCTGGTGCCGCGGGTATAGAAATTTGGCACCCGTGTGCCATTCTTGTAGAACACGTCCGATATCCACGGCAAAACCGATTTGCCCGTCGCCGGATCGCGTTTGGATGCAAACCGGTCGACATAATATCCCGGCAGCCCGTCGATCTTGATGATAACAACACGCTTTACGCCCTGGGCCTGGGTCGCAAGACAGCACACCGCCGCGATCACAATGGCGATCAAAATTCTAATTGGAGCGCGGACATCCTGCCCGCCCGAACTCATTGACCTCATGTTGTTCTTAAACTGGCGGGGCAGGATGCCCCGCGCTCCCCGTTTCAGTTTACGGCTATACCGGCTATCTTTTCGGCGTCGCGCTTCGAAATGTGCTGTCCCTCTTTGAGAGCAAGTTTGAGATAGTGGGCACATATTTCGCGCCATCGGGGATCAATATTCGTATTAGAATAAAACGCGAGAAGCTCCTTCTTGGCGGACGAGTTATTGATTCGATAGAGTGCCGTCAGACATAGTGACTGAATATCTTCGTCGGTCGTGACGGCAAATATCTTTGCCAGCGCCCGCGTCGTTTTTGCGTCGGCGGGCGAGCCGTTTTCCGTGACAAACCGGAGCGATCGTTTCAGGGTCGGTACATCACTGTCGATCTCGGGCCGGGCCGAGGCAAAAGCGACCTCGTTGAATGTCAGATGCGGCGGCGACGGGAAAAGTTCGATGCCGGAAGTTTATCCCGTCATCCTCGAACGAAGTACTGTCATCACTTCCACTGATGCGACGCCAATCGCGTTAAACAGCAGTAAATGGACAAAGCCGCCCTTGCCGAGAAAGACTAAAACGAGCCATATTCCAAACAGAATCGTCGCTATCAATCGTAAAAACATAAAACCACGCCTTCGCTGAACTCTCCAGCCTTCCCCCGGAACTCTCCAGCCTTTCCCCGGAACTCCCCAGCCTTCCCCTGGAACTCGCCAGCCTTTCTCCGGAACTCTCCAGCCTTTCCCCGGAACTCGCCAGCCTTCCCCCGGAACGCCCCAGCCTTTCCCCGGAACTCCCCAGCCTTTCCCCGGAACTCTTCATCGGTTGCGGCGAGTAGCGGCATAGTTCGAAGATAATACCACGGTGCCAAATGATTTTGACAGCGGGAATGGCAATCGGATAACCTTCAGATTCAGCTTTTCGCGATTATTAAAAGGGTATTCCGCGAAGAAGAACAACTAACATTTTGTCAGCCCCGATACTACCTCCAACCACCGCCGGAATCGACCCCGAAAAGTTTTCCGACGACCTCTCGTTTTTACGGAACCGCAAGGTAACCGTGATCCTTCTGGCCATTTTCCTGGTCATCGGCTTCGCCCTCCGCGTACATAATCTCGGCGCCGAGAGCCTTAGCGAAGACGAGTTAAACAAACTTCAAACCGCCCAGGAGTACCGTGTAAACGGGCTGTCGGGAAAAAATGGCGAACATCCTTTTTTGATGAAAGGGATGCAGACGCTGAGCATCGCGGCTTCAGAGAAAATAAATGAGATAGCCGCCTCGTCCCTAATTTCGGACGAAGCGGCCCTGCGTTTCCCGGTCGCTCTATTCGGCAGTTTTACTACGCTTCTCATCTTCCTGCTCATCTCAGAACTGTTTGGCCGGAGCATCGGATTGATTTCCGCCGCCTTGTGGGCCGTCGAACCGATGGCCATCGGTTTCGACCGCATCGCAAAGGAAGACAGCCTCGTGCTTTTTTTCTTTTTGCTGATGCTGTTTTTCTGGATACGCGGGCAGACACTGGCCGAGCGAGGCAGAGGCAACGGAACATGGTACGTGTGGGCCGCCGCGGCCGCTTTTGCCGCCCTGATGGCGTCGAAATATTACCCGTGGCTGCTCGCGGTTCCCACCGCCTACTATGGCATCTTCCTGCGTATCCCGAAGAGAAAGTGGGACATGGGAAAGCGGCGTTATCTCGTATTTCTTGCCGTCATGGGCCTGACATTTGTCATCCTCAATCCGACCATC
>JANPCJ010000394.1:0-5981 GCA_031430895.1 Chloracidobacterium sp.
AAATAAATAAACATCGGTGCCCCTATCAATGCCGTAACGGCACCCACCGGCAGTTCCCTCGGAGCGATCGCCGTCCGGGCAATGGTATCGGCAAACACAACAAAAATAGCGCCCGCGATGGCCGAAAACGGCACGACCAGCCGGTTATCGCTGCCAACGCTCAGCCTAACCAGATGCGGCACGATCAGCCCGACATAGCCGACCGATCCGCTTGCCGCCACCGCCGCGCCGACTACGAGGCTTGACGCCCCAAAAACCAGGACGCGCACCCGTCCTACCTCGACGCCAAAATCAAACGCGTCACGCTCACCGACCATCATCAAGTTTAGCGCGCGAGCCTGCGACATCAGCACGACCGTTCCAATGATGACTGCCCCGAGGCTTAGATAAACGCCGTTCCGCGTCGCCTGAGACAAATCGCCAAGCAGCCAGAATGTAAAGCTGCGAAGTTTTGCTGCGTCGAGCAAAGTAGTCAACATCACGATCACCGACGAGAGAAACGTGGTCACGATCACGCCCGATAACACCAGCCTTTCGACATTCATCCCGGCCCGGCTCTTCGCCATTTGATATACTGCGACTGTCGCAAGACCCGCACCGGCAAACGCCAGGATCGGCCGCGACAGTTCCACCCTCTCAAAGAAAACAAACGCCAGCATCGTACCAAGCGCCGCGCCGTTCGAAACGCCCAATAAATACGGCTCTGCCAGCGGATTTCTCAACAACGACTGCAGCCCCGCACCCGCCACCGCTAAACTCGCCCCTACACACGCCCCGAGCAGAATTCGCGGTAGACGTATGTCGTAGAGTATCGATCTCTGCTGTTCATTCAGGTCAAACAATGGAAGGCGTTCGCTACCCACGAGCGCCGCAAAAACAAAGACCGCAGCCAGGCCACTTAACAAAACCGCGCCGATGATGATCTTTCTGTTCAAAGCCCCACAATCGGAGTAGCTGATAACTGATAGCTGATAGCTAATAACCGATGACGGCTATCAGCTAATCAGCTATCAGCTATCAGTTATTCCGAAACCTCCCCAACGCTTCGGCGATCTGCTCCAAAGCGTCAACCAGCCGCGGCCCCGGACGCGACAACAAATCTGCGTTTACAGAAATGACGTGCCGGTTCTTGACCGCGGGCGAATTCTTAAATACCTCATTCGGCTCTCGATTGTCGTCGCTTTCCGAAAGAATGATTACGTCCGGATTCAACGCTAAGGCCGTTTCCTTGCTCAATTTAGGATAAGCCGTTTCGACATCGGCCGTCGTGGACTCAGCTCCAGATGTCTCGAGCATCGCCGTCAAAAACGACTGTTTACCGATCGTAAAAAGCGGCTCCTTTGATATTTGAACAAAGGCACGAAAACGCTTTTCGGAGGCGACCTTTTGGGTAATATTGTCCACGCGGCGACGCAATTCGGCGGTGAGTTTCTCGGCCTGATCAACCGTGCCAAACATCTCGCCTAGCTGCCTCAGATTTTTCATCACGCCGTCGAGACTGTCGGGATTCGTAACGAAAACGGCGATTCCGTTGTCATCAAGTGTGCGTGTGAAATTCTCTATCTGCGACGCTGTCGAGACAAATACAACATCGGGTTTTATCGCGACGATTCTCTCAAGGTTGGGATTCATTGTGTCGCCGATCTTTGCGATCTGCTTTGCCTGTTCGGGATAGTTGCAGAATGTTGTGACGCCAACGAGACGGTCACCCGCTCCGACGGCAAAGATGTTCTCGGTCAGATTCGGAGCAAGTGAAACTACCCGTGTTATCTTGACCGGTATCGTAATCGTGCGTCCGAGATCATCGGTAACCTCTTTTTTTGCCGTCGCCGGCTGGCTACCGGCATCCGAGCCGACAACAGAGTCGCCGCGGCAGGCAGTCAAAAAAGTTATCACCAATATGGCCAACCACAATACTTTTCCCCTCTTTCCCTTTTTCACTTTTCTCCTAGCCAAACGCAGAAACGCCCTGTTTTTCGCAGCCGACATCGACCAGAAAAACAAGGCGTTCCAGAAATTTGATTTAGAAAACGCGAGTCTGCCTGCGATGTTTTGACGCGAAACACCAACCATTGGCAATCAGCATTTTGAGGCGGGAATTCTGACTTCCGCTGATTTCAGATTCCACATTCCATATTCCAAATTACCTAAAATCTGGAACTTGAAATTTGAAATCACAAATTCAGCGATCACAGTGACGCGATCGTGCGGGAATTTCACCCGGCTTACCCCGTTTGGTGGCCGCCTCGTGAAAAAGACGGCACCTCAAACGCTTTGTTTGCAAAGAACCAACATCCAATTGTGTGCCTGCGCGACATCAATGTCAAAGGTCGGATGCCCGGGGATGGTCTCCGGTCGAAGTCCTTCCATTTCGCGTTCTTCCGTTGTCTCCCGTGGTTTGATCTTCCGGCGCCCAGGAAATCGACCACGAAAAGCAACGGAAAACACGGAACAAGATTCAAAAATGACTGATTTAGACACCAATTTACTAAGCTCGTCAACTGTCTTACCATTAAGTCCAACGATGTCCGATTACCGAATATTTTATTCACCGTATTATTACGCCGACATCGGTGAAGGTCATGTCTTTCCTATTCGGAAATTTGAGATCGCCAAAGGGGTGCTTCTTGCCGAGAGCACGCTATCGGAGAACGAGATTGTCGCCCCCGATGCCGTTGATCCGGCCGATCTGCTGCTTGTGCATACGGAGGATTACATCAGTCGGCTAACCGCGGGCGAATTGACGGCCAAAGAGATACGAAAACTTGGGCTGCCGTGGTCTGAGGCGTTAGTCAGGAGATCGTTTCACGCGATATCGGGGACGATAAATGCGTCGCGGCGGGCTTTGATTGACGGTGTTTCGTCAAACCTCGCAGGCGGAACACATCATGCTTTTCCGGATCGCGGTGAAGGATTTTGCGTCTTGAACGACGTCGCTGTGTCGACCAGAGTTCTCCAGCGCGAAGCTTTGGCCCGGCGTTTTCTGATCATCGATCTCGATGTGCATCAGGGAAACGGGACGGCGTTTATTTTTAGCGATTCGCCTGAGGTATTTACGTTTTCGATGCACGGCGCCAAAAATTTCCCGCTCTTCAAGGAAAAATCGGCGCTCGATATCGAACTCGCGGACGGCACTGCCGACGACGAATATCTGGAAACGCTCGAACACGCCCTGTCACGGGTTCGTATTCATGACGCCGACGTAATCTTTTACCTCGCTGGTGCCGATCCCTATGAGAATGACCGTCTTGGACGTTTGAAATTGACGAAAGCAGGTTTGCGACGGCGGGATGAGATGGTGCTGAGATTTGCACGGGATGAAGGAATACCGATCGTTACGACGATGAGCGGCGGGTATGCTGAGGACATTGCCGATACGGTGGATATACATTGCAATACCATCAGAGCGGTGAAATCGGTGTTCTTTAATTGGAGCACGGACGGCTCGTCCGTGCATGGGGAAAGACGCACGGACGAGCCGTCCGTGCTCCAACTGTAACTATGCATTCGTTGACCTACGGTGAACTGATTCGCGGAAATCGGAATTTTCGCAATCTGCTTGCCGGACAATTTATTTCCGAGCTTGGAAACTGGTTTAATTTTATCGCCGGGCTTGGGCTTGTGCGCCTGGTTTCGGATGCCTCGCCGACAGCGGCGGGGTTGTTTTTTGTCGCGCGGCTGCTGCCATTTGCGTTGATGTCGCCGATTGCCGGAACATTTGTTGACCGATTTTCGCGGCGGCAGGTGATGATTGTGACCGATCTGTTGCGGGTTGTGATCGCGCTCGCGTTTTTGCTGGTCACCCGACCCGAAGACCTCTGGATCGCGTATTTGGCTACTGTTCTTCTACACACATTCGGGGCTTTTTTTGACGGAGCAAAGAACGCCGCCGCGCCAAATCTGACCGGAAAGGAAGGCCTGCTCGCCGGGACTGCGTTGATGTTCTCGACGCGGTTTCTATTGATGGCTATCGGCTCAGCACTTGGCGGGTGGGCGGCGGCGGTGTTTGGGTATCAGGCCGCTTTTATCATCAACGCCGCTTCGTTCTTGATATCGGCGTATACTGTGTGGCTGATTCCTGAAGAGACGACTCGGGATGAGGCGACGGGTGAGCGGATGAGGAAATTTGGTGGGGAAAAGGTCGTGTTGCCGGCGTCATCTACCACGGCGTCCGCCGAAACGGCTGCCACCCCTATTGTCCAGGAGCGCGACTCCTTTATTACGGAGTTGCGCGAAGGCATTACGTACTCGGTCACGAATCATTTCGCACTCACGATCCTGATAATGAACGTCATCTGGGCGACGGGCGGCGGGTCGATAAACATTATTTTCGAGCGGATCGGCGGCGTACATTTTGCGGAAACCGAAGGTTGGAACCCCGATATCGCGGTTGCAATGTTGTGGACGGCGACGGGGTTTGGGTTGACGCTTGGAATGCTCATCGCCCGACGCACATCTATATATCTTGATCGCAAGGGACGCAACCGCTCGTTTATCGGCTGGACGCTGATTATTCACGGCATCCTATTTTCGACCGCCGCGTTTATGCCGACTTTGTGGCTGTTTAGCGTGATTGTTTTTGTTTCGCGGGCGATAGTTGGCGTTGAATACGCGGTTCAGGAGACGATGTTTCAGCGAAGTCTGCCCGATTTTATTCGCGGACGCATCTCAACACTCGACCGTGGTGCTGAATTGACCGTATTCGGCATCTCCAGCTATGTCGCGGGCGGGATGATGAATTATATTTCGCCGCAGTCGCTCACGATCATATCCGGTATTTTGTCGGCGTTGTCGGGTGTTGTGTGGTTTATGCGGCAGAAAAAAGTGGAACAGGCTGCCTAAGCCTGTTCATCGCGCCGGAATACGTACAAGTCGGTTATACCGATCACCCGCAATCTGCCAGGCGCGGTTGAATAAGGGTATATCTTGGCCACGTTGATCGACAGGCTCGGCAGCCTGTCGTACGATTACGCTGTGATTATCACCGCCTTCGTCCCGGTCAATTCTGAAAAGTCCTTTGTATAGACCGTATTCACACGGCGGATCTTGCCGATGGTTTCGGCAATGTCGTTTGTTTGGATAAAGCCGGATTCGACGTGAGCGATGGCCCAGTTTTTTATGTGAGAGGCGCGACGGAGCGTCTCTTCGAGCAGGTGCAGATATTGCGATTTTGTCTCGGTCGCGGCGCCTAGTTTTCCGTGGAGGCTCGATTCCAGGTCGCCCCAGAAATCATTTCCGCCGCGGAGCCACTCTTCGCGCCAGGCCGCGTGGCCGAGGTGCAGCCGGGCGCTCTGAGCGTGAGGGGCGGGCAACCTCAAAAACATCAGATCGGACGGCGTTTCCGCGATAAAATCGTCGGCGTTTTTGTTCTGGCAGACGTTGTCCACGCCGTTGTTAAACGGCTCCGGCTGGATCGACCAGAGACGGCGAAAAACATTTGAAAGAGGCTGCCGCAATTCGCGTGTCTCTTCCTTAAATGCGAATACATAGTCACCGGTCGCCATTGCAATTGACGACGCTATCGCCCGTGACATCGTCGATTGGAGCCGGTCGAGGTTCCGCCGCACATTGTCGAACCACCAAGCGTCGGTCTCGTTAAACCAGCTTGTCAACGCCGGATTTATCAGTCGGTAGCCGGGAACGTAGGCGTCCTCGAGCACGACGTTCACGTCATCCGTCGAGAGCCGCTCACCGCCATTCGCGATCTGTGAATAGGACCGCGCCCACGCCGACTGCAGCGGGTCGTTCGCCGCCACCCGCACACTCCAGCGTTTTAGATATGCGCCGAGCGACGGCTCGTCGCTAAATGGCAGGGCCGCCGATTCAAATTTTTGTCGCCGCAGGATATTGAGATCAAACGCGAGCCAGCTTTTTGGCGAGATTTTGGATTGTCCGTGCATAAACCAAGAAACCAAACGATAGTCAAGAAACCAAGGGACAGTCAAGAAACCAGAGGACAGTAAGGAAGGCGGGCTTGCCCC
>JANPCJ010000395.1:0-18421 GCA_031430895.1 Chloracidobacterium sp.
GCCCTTTGAACTTCCGACGGCGTTCCCCTTCCAGCGTGATTGCGTGCTTTGAGATAAAGCTGATAGGCTTCCGGGTTGATCGTATGATTCTTCGCCAAACGCTGCTCGTCCGCGCCCGATAATTTTGTTTTGAGGTTATCGTAAACATCCCGCGCAATTTCCGTCTGCAACGCGATGAGGTTGATTAGTTTCCGATTGTATTGTTTTCCCCAAATCTGGTTGCCCGTCTGCACATCCTCCAGAGACAGCGAGAGCGTCAAGTCATCGCCGCGCGATGCGAGGCGCCCGGTCAAAACCGTCTGGACATTTAATTCTTTGCCGATTGTCTGGGCATCAGTCATTTGAAATTTTCGATTAAGACGACGTCGTTGAAGTGCTGACCGTGCGCGAGGGCAAGCTGATGACCGTCGGCGGAGAGCGCGAAGTTGGTGATGTAACCTTCGGTAAAATATGTGAACTGTTGCGGCGGACTGCCGTCGAGCGGTTGTCGCCAGAGATTGCCGACGGTATTGCCGTTGGTGATGTAGAGAATCGCTTGCGAGTCGGGTGTAAAGCGGGCGATGCCGCGCTCCGCCGGAAGATTCTCAAAGAGTTTGAGCGATTCTCCGCTTTCAAGCGACATGACGGCGATGCCTCCCGTGCGGTCCGCGCGATATTGGTAAACCAGCAGTTTTCCATCGGGCGAAACGGCGGGACGGTCAAAGTAATACTTGGCAGGTAAGCGCACGGATGCGCCGCCGTCAATCGAGACTTTGCGGAGCGATGTCGGCGGCTCTGTGCCGAAAGCTGTGTAATAAACCCAAAGACCGTCGGGCGAGATAGTTGGCGAAGTGCCGTCCTCACCGTCGCTGAGTTGGAGTTGATTGTTGCCGTCCGCGTCCATGCGCCAGATGTGCTTTTGACCCGTTCGGGTTGAAGTGAACACGATGTAGCGACCATCGGGCGTAACTCTGGGCGAGAGGTTCCCGCCATCCGTCTTCGTCGTCAGTTGCTTGCGGTTGGCGCCATCCGCGTCCATCATCCAAAGATCAATTTCATCGTCGCTTGGGGAAACAAAAACAAGTTTGCCGTCGGACATCCAATACAAACCTTGAGTGCCGTCGTCGCGGTTCGTGCCGGAGGTCAATTGTCGCGTGCGGTTGGCATCGCCGTCGGGCGCAATCCAGATGTGCGTAAAATCAATTAGCTGATGGGCGACGAGTGTGCGTGAGTCCGCCGTCAAACTAATCGCGTCGTAGTGGTTCGCATCATTGGTCAGCCGTCCGGCTTCGCCGCTTGCCGCCGCGAGTTGCCAGATTTGATATGGCGCACCTTCTTTCTCCGCCGCCGTTACGATAAAACCCGAATTGTCGGACAACCACGCAACTTCACGAATTTCGTCCCAATGCGGCGAGGGAATTTCCCGAACCGTTCCATCGCTGATGTTTACTTCAAACAGAACGGCTTGGTGAACGCCGGACTCGTCTTTGCGCCAGCCGCCGACAGCAATTTTTTGTCCATCGGGCGACCACGCTTGCTTTGAACCCCAAAGCGGCAACCCAAAATCCGCGTTGCCCTTGAGGATGTCTCGTTCGCCGCTTCCATCCACATTGGCGATGATTAGATGAATGTCTCCGGCGGGCATATATTGGCGTGTAAAGACGACCCGTTTGCCGTCGGGTGATAAAGCGAACTGACTCCATACATCTTTCACCGAGCACTGCGGTGTCCCGCCAAAGACCGGCACATGGCAGAGAAAACCCGTTGAGGGAAAATAGTAAAGTTGATTGCCGTCGGGTGAAAAAGCTAAAGCGGAATAATCGTTGGTAGCGGGCGGCATCACTTGAACTGTGCTGTTGTTGGCGAGGTTCTTGAGCCAAATGCTCACTTGGTCTTTATCACTGACCGTATAGGCCAGATGTTTGCCGTCGGCGGAAATCGCCGGAGAATTGGATTTGCTGTCGTATGTCAAACGCTTGAAGGTAACGGCTTGCTCACGCATATTTGGCACAGTTGCCGCGCGTCGGCTCTGGATATACCACACAAGTCCGAAACCCGCGATGAATAAAACCAGGAACGCTCCGACGGCTGGAAAGTAACGCTGCTTGTTGTGCCGTGCGTCGAGTTGCAAATGATGATAGCCGGATGGAGCAGCGGATTGGTCTTGCGCGAGTTGTTCGGTTGTTGCGGGCGTTGGCGAATTGCCGACTGACTGATCTTCCGCTTTCTCGTCAGCCTCGCTCTCCGTCGGGTTTTCGGCTTCTTCGTGCCGCCATTTTGCGAGGGCGACGACGTTGCCGGAGCGTTGCGTTTCGTACTGCTTGGCGACTATCGGGAAATTCGTTTCAACTTTTGATTGTTCGGTGAAAGATGCCGCGTCCGCGCCATCGTTTTTGAGTTCGGCTTCGATGTTTCGCACTTCGGGCAAGAATCTGTAACCGTGTCCGCGAACGGTTTCGATAAATTTCGCTTCGTCCTTTTTCTCGCCCAGAACTTTCCGCAAATACGAGATATTTTTGTCGAGATTGTTTTCTTCGACAATCGCGTCCGCCCAAACTTCTGCCAGCAATTCGTCTTTGGCGACGAGATGATTGCCGTGCTTGACCAGTGCGCACAGCGTCTCAAAAGCCTTATCGGCGAGCGGAACACGGTGCCCCTGGCGGAAAAGAATGCGTTCCGATATGTCCAGACGGAACACGTCAAACTCGTATAACTCTTTATTCGGCTGAAACATACGAAGGTGTCAGAAAACAATCAGAAAAGAATCAAGAAAACCGAAGGACGAGCGGAGGGTATTCCCTTAAAGTCAAACACATATCGGACGGCACACGCAACAATTGGTCCATTCAATCTATTTCTGAATGCCCTATATTGTAACGCCGCCGCCGATGTGAAACAAGAATTCTAAAGATAATTGGAGGATAAAAATATGAGAAAGATCAAACCAACAACGAAACTTCTGGCGGTGGCTATGGCGGCATCGCTCGCCATTGTAACCATTTGGATCTTAAACAACCAGGTCAGCGCACGCGCAATGCCGCGCTGTACCGGCGTGTGTAGTGCCGTTTTTGGCTTTGGCTCGGTCGGCATTACCCAAGAGCAAACTGCCCGTTTTAATGTCGTCAATACCAAAAAATGTGTCCCATCGCGTCCCTGCACGCCGGCCCAGGTGGAATTCAGGTTTGTCAAAAGCGATGGCAATCCGGTAACAAATGTGGATGGTTACCCGATAGGCTCATCAACGACGACACTCGCTGACGGCCAGACAGCCTCACTGGACTTGCGCGGAAGCTCCGTTGCGGGAGCGGGCCGGGCGCAGATTCGTGCCGAAATAACTAGCTGTACTGGCTGCGGAACTGGAAAGGGAACGGTGCTCGCAACGCTGGAAATATTCGACAACGCGACCGGCAAAACAGCCTTCGTCATGCCCGACCATCCGGCAATTTCGTCTAACGGTAATGATGACGAGCAATAGGTAAGAATCTAGTTAAGGCAACAACCACGGGGGAAGATCAAGAATGATTTGGCTAAAAACCAAGCACATATCCGACGGCGTACCAATCGGCAGCTCATCCAGCCTTTTCGGAAATCCGCTTATTGTAACGCCGTCGCCGATGTAAAGACAGGGCTATTAATCAAAACCGCGAACATTCAAATGCTTCGCTTGAACAAAATAAGGAGAAAAAAATGAAAAACACATTCTTAAAATCAATCGTCGGAACAGCATTGGCAATACTGATGCTGGTCGGCGGCACCCAAATTTTCGTATCAGGACAAAACAGCGAAAAGCAACAGCGAACTGTTGAGGGCGTGTGGCGAACGGTAGTAACGCCGCGTAATTGTCTAACGGGCTTGCCGGCCGCACCGGCTTTTCGCAGTGTGTTCATGTTTAATAAAGGCGGAACGATGGACGCTTATGGCGTTGGTCCCGGTCAGACTCCGGCTCTGGTTAGTCCGGAATACGGACTCTGGCAGCGCGAGCAAGGCTGGCAAGATTACTCGTTCAAGTTTCTAGTTTACCGCTATAACACAAGCGGCGTTTACGTCGGATGGAATAGAATTAGCGCAACTTTGGAACTCGGAGAAAGCGGCGATGAGTTTACGACGAACTCTGCAATCCAAGTTCTCGATGCTAACGACAACATAATCGGCACCGGCTGTGCGACCGCCGTCGGGACGCGGTTTGAATAAAAAACGAACCGGCTTGAACCAATAAGAGGTAGCGATTATGTGCTGATGTCGGACTATCCGGCAATTACCTCTCGCTTCGGTGATGGAGATGATTAGGTAAGAAATTACCTGGGGCAATAATCGCCGAAGCGGGAAGCGCAAAAATTATTCGCTTAAAGTCAAACACACATCGGACGGCGTAACGATTGGCAGCTCATCTAGCCTTTTCGGAAATGCGTTTATTGTAATGCCACGGTCGATACAAAGCAAGAATTTCAAATAAAATGGACACAATAATGAATATAAAAAAACAAATAATAGTCATCGCGTTGGCGATGATGCTGATCAGCGCTAGCGCAATTCAAACCGGTGCCGCTGGAAATGACCGAGTGCTGACTGTCATGACCCGCAACTTAGATACAGGCACTGATTTCGGGCCAATTTTTTCTGCTATGACACCCTTTCAGCTCTTAACGGCCGTCGGGGCAGCGTACGCTGAGGTTCAGGCGAGTAATATTCCTGAGCGTGCCGCAGGTATAGCCAGAGAGATTGAGCTAAACCAGCCGGACCTTGTGGGACTCCAGGAAGTCACAACCGTGTATATTGGCCCCTACGGCGGCCCGGCAACAACCCTGGTCGCCGATCAGCTTCAATCTCTCCTTGATGAGTTGGCTAGCCGCGGTCTCCATTACGCGCCCATCGCCGTTTTGACCAACCTTGATGCTGAAGCGCCGGCGTTCGATTCATCTTTTAATATCTTTGATGTGAGGATCACAGACCGCGATGTCATCCTCGCCCGGACAGACCTGCCAGTCTCCGAGTTCAAACTAGAAAACACTCAGACCCATCACTTTACAACCAATCTAACTTTCTTCAACCCTTTGCTCGGATCGCTAACGATTCCGCGTGGATGGATCTCGGTCGATGCTAAACTGCGTGGCAAGAAATACCGCTTTGTCACCACTCACCTAGAGGTTCTGTCCCCCGCTATTCAGGCCGCCCAAGCGACTGAGTTGGTTCAGCAGACAGCCAATACTAACTTACCAGTTGTGTTCGCAGGAGACTTCAACGCGGATGCCGAAAGCAGCGATAGTGCGGCAAATCCAGCGTATAATACTATACTGACTGCTGGGTTTGTAGATACGTGGAGGCAGGTACATCCTACTGATCAAGGATTTACATGGCCGCTCCACGCAGAAGACCCATTTATTCCTTTCACGACGCCTTACCAGAGAATCGATCTTGTATTCTCGCGCGGCGGACTTAAGGGTATCGACCCCATCAATATAGCTCTGATAGGAAATAATCAGTCGACCGACCTTACGCCGTCTGGATTGTGGCCGTCAGACCATGCAGGACTAGTGGCGTTATTTACATTGAAACCGTAGTTCTCCAAGTGCGGGATGTCGGTCGTAAACCGCACGACCTTTTGCTTAAAGCGATCGGCCCGCGAGCAAGCCAGACAGGGGTTCTTTTATGACAATCTTAAGTATCAAGAGCAAGGCTAGGAGCCTCGCACAGCAAAAGCAGATAGAAAAGCAAAACGCGGTCAACAGGAACCAACAGGCGGAACTTGACGCGTTAAAAGCACTCGTCTGCTCACATAATCGAACCGCCGCAGTCTGCAAATGGCGGAACTGATCTGATACGCGGAGGTAATATCGTATGACAACACTGCAGATTCTTTTGATGGATTGCATATACCTGGTCTTTCTGGGATTGCTAATCTACTTTACCCGGGCGACCGCGCGGCGGGTGATCGGGGCCCTGGCCGGCGGGGCCGGGGCGGGGTTTGTGGGGCTGGGTATGATCGCCCTGTCGGAGAGCCAGGGTTGGTGGCGAGTGCCGTCCGGCTCGGTGCCGTACTTCCGGCTGCAATTGTTCGTGGCATTCGCTGTCTCAATGGCCCCGGTCTATCTAATCACGTGGCGTGTGGCACGCCGATTCGGGTGGCGCGGGCTGGCGATTTTTATCGGCGGCGTGATCGTAATCGGCCCTCCGCGGGATTACCTGGTCGCGGCGACCTTCCCGGAATGGATGGTGTTCGCCCCCGGCGTCGCACCCATACTTGCCGATGCCGCGACATATCTCGGGATGATGGCGCTAGGACACATCCTAATGCGCCTCGTCGCCGGCCCCGCCCGGATCACAGCGGTGTAGGCGAAATCCTTAGAAGCCTTTGCAATAAATGCCTCGATGTCGCTCATTTTTCGCGGCAGTTTGGCGGTCATCCATTGGACGCCGGTTGGGGTTATGAGCATGTCATCCTCAATGCGGACACCGATGTTTTTGTATTTTTCGAATGCCGGTCGCACTTTTGCGATAAACGCCTTGTTTTCGGGCGTGTCCGGCAGATAATCGAGAGCGTCGCCGCGAATATAGATGCCGGGTTCATTTGTATAGGTCATTCCGGGTTTGAGCGTGCTGGTCGAGCCGACATCGTGGACATTCATGCCGAGCCAGTGGCCGAGGCCGTGCATGTACCACATGCGGTACTGCTGGCCGGTCTTGTCGGTGATCAGACCGAGGCGGAGAAGGCCGTCTTTGATGACGGTGTTTGCGGCCTCGCTCAATTGGGACATCGTTGCGCCGGGTTTTGCAAGCTTTGCGGCGGCTTCCTGAGCGTCGTAAACGATCTGGTAAATCTCAGTTTGTTCCTTTGTAAATTTGCCGTTTACCGGAAAGGTTCGGGTTACATCGGCGGTGTAATGATCGTATTCGGCGCCGACATCCATCAGTAAAAGATCGCCCTGCGTGATCGGCCCGGCGGATTCTTCGTAATGCAGCGTCGTCGCATTCGGCCCGCAGCCGACGATTGACGGATAGCCCCAAAAATCAGCATTGCGGCGGCGAAATGTATATTCCACCTCGGCCTGAACCTCATATTCCATTTTCGCTCGCCCAACCATAGCCATCGAGCGCATCTGAGCCTCGGTCGTTATGTCGATCGCGTGTTGAAGCAATTTCAACTCATACGGCGATTTGATCTGGCGAAGCTCGGCAAAGATCGGCTGTGCATTTTCCATCTTATAGCCCGCTGCCTGTTTTGAAAATTCGTTCTCGACGCGAAACTCCCGCATTCCGTCCGAGTCGCGTTCGTTATCAGGTAAGAGCAGATAAACCGACTGTAACGCCAAATCTTTCTTATCCTTGAGCGACTGAAGATAGGCGTCGCGCTCGGTCGAGTTGACAATATTTTTGATCCCCGAGATCCTCGTCGCATCGTCATTCGAATACATTTTGCCGTTCCACGTCTCGAACTGCGGATTTCGCTTTGGTAGATAAACGGTCTCGGTCACCGAGCCGCCGTCTTTTTTAATAACGAGCGTCGCACCGGCCTGTTTTAGATTTGTCAGGTAATAGAGGTTGTTCTCTTGCCGGAAAACGTAATCGACGTCGTTTGTATAGAGTTTATGTTCGGCGCTAAACAGTATCAAAACACTCTTGTCCGCCATCTTTGCCGCGACCGCCGCCCGGCGACGTGCGAGCTCCGCCTGACGCTCGGCGTCAGTAAATTTCGGGGCAGCCGGTGTCACTATGATCGAGGTCGGGCCGTTTGCATTGACCGGGAACGCGGCGGTCACGAAAACGAACATGGAAATTAATAAAATAGTTTTTTTCATTTCAAAACTTCTATATTTATGTCTTTGGTTGTTATGTTTCCAAAATAATCAGCGGCAAAAACTCTTAATGTATAGATGCCGTTTTCAAGCGTTGCGGCGTCGAGAAAATCTTCGTGAAACTCATCGCCGTCGACAAAATTTGTAACAATATAATTAAAAATCGTCTCGCCTGTCGCCCCGGAATGGCTGCCGTTAGCGTAAACCAACGAGATCGACTGCGGCGCCGGCAACCGGTCAAACGTGATCGTCCATTTGGTTTCAGACTCTGCTTCGCCCTGTTTTATCAGCTTGTAAGCAAGTCGATAGAGGCCGAGCCGCCGCCTTTCGGAGTTTCCGTCGGCCTGATCAAAGGCCCGGACGACGACGCGCGTTTTGCCTGTTAGCTTTATACGCGAATTTGGACTCGTGGTTTCGATTTCACGCCAGCTTTCATCAAAAAGCGTTACTTTCTCGATCGTCGGGGCCCTTGAATCGGTCAGTCCCGGCAGCACTAGAGCGTCGAGGGCGTTCATCTCCGAGCCACTGCGTCCGGCGATGAGATGGACGTGATTCATTGAATTTAGTGTTCCGATAGGTTCGCCCGCCTTGAATTTTGCACCGCGCGCAACGCGGACGCCGACGATCTTTCCCAATGGGTCTCTCTCAAACTGAAAATGCTCGTCGCCGAACGGCACTGACGATTCACTGCGGCCCAATCGGATATGAATATAGCCGAGCGTCGGCATTCGGATAAATTCGCGCAGCGTGCCAAAGTTTTCGGTCGCGACGGGTCGCAGGACCTTTTCGTCGCGGACAAATCTCGCCGTTTCACCATACGAACCGGCAATGTCGAGACCGTTGTGAAACCAGACCTGATCGCCCCTGTCGGTCATCTCGCCGCGGATCTCACCGAGCGTTCCGGCAATGTCGCGTTTGGCTTGAGGTGGATCAAACGGCCAACGCGGCGATTGTTGAGTGCGAAATCCCTCGGGTTTATCACGCATTTCCACGATTTCAGCGGCGGTGATCTCGTGTCCCGAACTGTCCACGCCGAACTTGCGGGCCAAGCGATTTTCGCTATCGGCGACAAGGAGATTGCCCGACGCGTTGATCGTCAAACCGGAAGGTCTGTTAAACCTGGACCGCAGCGCCGGTCCGTCTTTTATCCCGCGCCCCTCGTCGGATATCGTTCGCACGACGGTCATCGCGGTCGCGCCGATCTGCCGTATTGAATTACCGTCGGCTACGAAGATCGAGCCGTTTCGGTCAACGGCAACAGCCGTTGGCTGGGCAAATGACGCTAATGGCAACAGGCCGTCCGTCAATCCGCTGTCGCCGTTTCCGGCCAATGTCCAAACGCGGCCATCGGCCTCGACAATCCGCAGGCGATGATTGCCGGTGTCGGCAATGAGGAGTTTGTCGTGCCAAATAGAGAGGCCGCAAGGCGTATCGAACTTTGTGTGCTCGCCATAGCCGTCAGCGTATCCGTTAGAGTTGCCAGCCAGGGTTGAGACACGCTCATTCTCGATAACGCGGATCCGATCATTGTAAGTGTCGGCGACTACGATCTTGCCGTCGGGCGTGACCGCGACGCCAATCGGGGCGTTGAATAACGCGGAGGCCGCATCGCCATCGGCAAAGCCCGATCTTCCCTCGACGCCCGCGAGCAAGCGGATTTCGCCTTTTGCGTTGATGGATTTAATAGTATGAGAGCCGGAATCAACGACTATGAGATCGCCCGCTTTGTCGAATGCAATAGCGGATGGCGTATCGAGACCCTCGACAAAAACCGACGGCGTTCCCCCGCTTATTCGCCAGATCCTTCCATTTTGGCCATCGGAAACGAATATCTCATCGCCTTTGACCGCGATTCCGAACGGTTCACCGAATTCACCTTGAATTCCCGCGATGGTTCGGACGTAACCATACGGGTCGCCGGAATCATCCGAAGCGCGCGAAAACCACAATACCGCGCCGAGAACAGCGAGCAAAACCGTGCCCGCTGCGATGGCGAACAGGAAATGTTTGGTTGTGAGTTGTTTCGTTCGACGTGGCCGCTTCATGGGTTGGCAAGATCACTTCGTTGTCTGTTACTATATCCGTACGACAATTATTTCAAAAATCAGGAGATATTAAAATGTTTTCACTACAAGATTTGCTTGGACAGGCACAGGGAACTCAAGCGGTCGACGAGATCAGCCAAAATGTGGGTGCGGACAATTCGCTGGTTAATTCGGCGATTCAGATGGCGCTTCCGGCGTTGATTAACGGGCTGGCAAATAACGCGGCGACGCCCGAGGGGGCCGAAAGTCTCAATACGGCGCTCGAACAGGATCATAGCGGCGGCGGTGTGCTCGATAATCTAGGCGGTTTGGCCGGAATGATCTTCGGCGGCGGCCAACAGGCCACGCCACCGCGGCAAGCCGACGGCGGCGGCATTCTCGGGCATATTCTCGGCGGCGGTCAGGGACAGGTCGCTCAGGAAGTGAGCAACAAGACGGGCCTCGGCATGGGACAGGTTGCCCAAATCCTGATGTTTCTCGCCCCGATCGTGATGGGTTATCTCGGCAAACAAAAGCAGGAGCAGGGCGTCGGAGCGGATGGTCTCGGCGGTCTTCTCGGCGGATTGATAGGCGGCGGACAAGCCGCACCTCAACAATCTTCCGGCAACTCGATGATCGACATGGCGACAAACGCACTCGACAGCGACCGCGATGGCAGTTCGCTCGACGACATCGCGTCGATGGCCTTCAAATACATGACCAATAAGTAAAAGGAGTTTGCCCTTGAAATTCACGAAATTCGCGGAAGATCGTATTTTAATTTCTAGATACTTCCAGATCGGTGACGATGCCAAAATGATCTGACGCGTAGAGGCTGCTGTGTTCGGTCTTGTTCGACTAGCTCAAGACACACGACCGCACTGGCTTTTGACAACAAGCCTTGCAGAAAAACACCGCAATCATAAACCGTGACGGGAATTCCACTCACTTTTTACTTCTCGCCCCGCGTGATTCGGCAATCGCAGCATCAATCTGTTTTTCCAGTTCTTCGTCCCTGACAGTAATATTTTCGCAGGACATCGGCAAAAAGTTCGCGGAATGTTGAGCGTTTAATCTGTGCGGTAATCATCGTTTCAACATATTCTGTCAAGCCTGTTCCGCTCGTTTTCGCTCTGTTTTCCAAAGCCGCGCCAACTTCCAACTTATGTTGAGCGGAATGATTCAGCTTGGGTACACACGCTGATCTCAATCACAACTTCAGTTTGGAAATTCGCGAAATTGCTGCATTCGCTCGACGTATTTGGCGATTACGTCGGCTTCGATATTTACGGCGTCGCCCGGATTTAGAGTGGACAGGTTGGTCATTTCCCAGGTTTTTGGGATAACGGCGATGTCGAAACTATCGTCGGCGAGGGCGGCGATGGTTAGGCTTATGCCTTCGACGGTGACGGAGCCTTTGTAAACGAAATAGCGGGCGAGATCCGCCGGAAAGCCGATCCGTACCGTCCAAAACTCGCCTTGTGGCTCGGATGAGATAAGCGTTCCGCGTCCATCGACATGGCCCTGGACTATGTGACCGCCGAGGCGTGTCGCGGGCGTGACGGCGCGTTCGAGATTGACGGGTGAGCCAGGTTTGAGATTTGCGAGCGTCGTCCTAACAAGCGTTTCGGGTGAGACATCGGCGGCGAAGGAGGTTTGGGAAACATCGAGGGCTGTTAGACAAACGCCGTTGACCGAGATCGAATCGCCATCGGACGAGTCGGCTGTTACGAGGCTTGCCGCGAGCCGGATTCTGGCGCCCGACGGCAGTTTTTCAATGACCGCGACGCGTCCCAATTCTTCGATGATTCCGGTAAACAAGCTTTAAAACCAGCCCTTTTTGCCGAGGATGTATGTTTGTGAAAATTCCTCATCCGATCGGGTGAGGTACGTAATGCCCTCGACGATGGCGATGATGTTGATAGCGAGTGATGGGATTCCGCATAGGAAAAGACCGAGGACCCACGTTACCGCCATGATAACCCCTTCGGCGGTGTACCCGAGGATGAATTTATGCACTCCGAAGGAGCCGAGCAGTAACCCACAGATGCCAGCCGCAACCTTCTTGTCGGCGCCGGGTGGTTTTGGGGCATACGCACCATAAGGCTGCATCGACATTGGGCTGACGCCCAGCATCGAACCGCAATTGGTGCAACGGCCGCCGGAATTGACGTTCTGGGTCTTACAGGCCGGACACGAAACGTATTGAGTCTGCATTAGTTAATCATCTCCCGCGTTTCAAACTCATCAAGCGTTGAAATATACGACGACCAAGTCTGGCAAGTTCATTTTAAGGCAACTCGGCCGGAACGGCGAGCGACAGCTTACGGATATCGATCGAGATCGGCTCGCCTTCCTCGACCTCGTTATATATATTTGCAAATTTGTAGCCCACACGCACCTCGGCGGGTTTGTAAGAAGACCGCGTGTGAACGACGGCTGCGAACGTCTCGTCCGTTGCCGTCAAGAGAACCAGGAACTCACCATCCGAGCGCTCAAGATGGTCGGCCGTCACGCCGTATAACGGCGAATCTTTTGTGATCGGATGCACTATCGTCCATGCTAACGGGAAAAACGACACCTTTTCGCGTTCGAGCGCGAGCGAATCGAAACGCCGCACCACCTTTCCATGCTCCTCGACAAAACGTGAGTAGATAAGCGTTGCCGCGACCTCGATCAACTGGTTATTCCTACCATTGACAAGCCGCACCATCAAGCCCGTGATGCCGCGATACGGTGCGACCACGGCCAGATCGCTGAAAATCACCTTTGCGTTCGGCCGGGCAAATCGGGCGAATACGACTCCGGTTATGAGAGCGTTGGCGATCAGGCTGTAATACGATTCGACGGTGACGAGCAAGTTCGGAACAATCCCCGACGGGTGAATCGTACCGTACCCGATGGTCGCGAAGGTCTGGACGCTAAAGAAAAATCCTCGGATAAACAGATTCTCGGTCGGCGCTGACGACACATCGACAAGGCTTCCGGCCCCGAGCACCGCATACGCAACCCCGAACACGATGTTGCTAAGAAAATAGAGCAGCAGCACAAGCAGCAAAAAGGATCGCCACGACATCGAGAGCAGGGTGTGATACAAGCTCAACGATGTCACGAGCGGCATGCCAGTGCGGCGGACGTTAAACGAGCCGTCTTGATTTAACAACCGCTCGCGGCTGGCGCCCGTGACGACCGCGCCAAAGCCGAGATCGCGTTTTTCGATCTCGGAAAGATCGTGGGCATCGAGTGAGTTGTCCAGGGTTTGTTCCGCCACTTTTATCAACCCTTATCCTATCTTCCTTTGGGTTCTTCGCGACTTCGCGTGAGATTCTTTTCAAGAGCCACGAAAAGTTTCACGCAAAACCGCGAAGAACGCAAAGGAAGATGCGACCCGAAATGAAGCGTCGGGGACAAATGCAAAGACAAAAGAGGCCGCTTTCTCAAAACGGCCTCTCTGAAAAAAATATTTGAAGAAAATTATCTCAGCGTTAATTCGGCCGGGAGCTTTTTATCGACCTTGGGCCGTTCCTTCAGATCGGATAGTTCCATCAGCGTCAGGAAGATTGTCCGCGTCACCTTTTCCATCTTTTGATAGTCGATCTTGTCGGGATGATCGGTCGGCTGATGGTAATCTTCGTGGACTCCGTCAAACCAGAACACGATCGGAATGCCGTTTTGCGCGTAGTGGAAATGATCCGAGCGGAAAAAGAATCGGTTAGGATCATTCGGGGCGTCGTAGCGATAATCGTATGTCATTTTTAGAAACCCGTCGTTTGTTCCTTTCGTGACCGCCGCGAGCGTGGAGCTCATCATCTCGGACCCGATCACATAGATCGCATCTTCGCCGGACAGGTCTTTGTTCTTTGGATTCGTATCGCCGGGCTTTTTGCTGCGGCCGATCATGTCGATGTTTAGCTGGGCAATGACATTTTTGATATCGACGGTCGGGAATTTGTTAAAGTACTCAGATCCCCACAGGCCTTTTTCCTCGCCGGCATGCCAGACGAAGAGGATTGAGCGTTTTGGCCGCGTCTTTGCCTTCGCAAGGGCTTCAGCAATTGAAAGGACGGCCACCGTGCCAGAACCATCGTCGTCCGCGCCGTTCCATATCTTGTCCTCGCCGGGAGCATTGGGGTTGGTTCCGACGTGATCGTAGTGAGCGCCGACGGCGACCATTTCACTTTTTAGCGTCGCATCGCTGCCTTCCCAGAGAGCGACGACATTTTGCGTCCAAACCATTTCCGACTTTGTCGCGATGCTAAAGGTAAACTGCTTTGTTACGTCAAACGAGTTCATTGCGCCGCCTAGCGGATTACCCGCTTCACCGGCGAATATCGCATTTGAAAGTTTTGGCGACGCAATAAACACGGTAGGAGCGGGACCACCCTGCGGGGTCGGAGCGGCCGCGGTCAATTTGTCAACGACCAAACGACTGCGGCCAAACATCTGCGTGAGAGCCCCCCAATTTTCCCCAAGGAACTTTGATCCCAGCACCATTACGCCGGCCGCTCCGTTCTCGCGTCCGTAAGTGACCGCGTCGGCCCAGTCCTGGCCTCGCGTGCCGGTCAGGTCAGCCTGTGTGACGCCGGCCGGGAGCGGAACGAGATTGCGACCGCCCATCGGGCCTTCACCAAAAACGGCAATTATCTTGCCCTTCACATCGATATCCTTATACGGATTAAGGCCTTTTGATTTGACCAACCAGCCGTTGCCGGCGTAAACGATCTTGGCGTTTATCGGCCCCGTCGTGTTTCCCGAAACACGCACCAGATCTTCGCCATACGAATATTTCTGGCCGCCTATATCAACCGATGTGGCGGCCGGATCGACCGCGTCTCGACGCAGGGCGATCTTTTGGAAAAACGTCCCGCCATCGCCCGCACCTTTGAAACCCCACCGCTGAAGATTCATTTTCAAAAACTCCGCCGTCACATCAAGCCCATACGAAGGCGTATCGCGTCCGCCCATAGCGTCAGAGGCGACAAAATAAAGATAATTGCTAAGCTGACCGGCCGTAATCGCCTCAGCCATTTTGCGTTCGTCCGATGAAATTTTGACCGCCTGCCCAAATGCGGCCGTCGGCAAAAGCAGGGCGATCGTTAAAAGGAATACATAAAAAATCTTTTTCATTTTTTCTCCGAAGAATATTGTGTCTAAATTCTTTTAGACATACGCGAATCAGGTCGATTTGTTTCGCCTATGGACAGCTTAGAAAATTCTATGGGCGCCTCTAAAACAGATCATTTAAAAATAAATGACACAAAGCTATGACACAAAGGACACAAAGAAATCATTTAATATCGACACTTTGTGGTCTTTGTGTCTTCACTTGTGACCTTTGTGTTAATGGATTTTTCCATTTTTAGAGGTACCTGAATTTTTAATTGTAATCTATGGGTTGTCCTTAATTATTATCCAGGCCAAGTGAGAACTTACGCGCTTAGTCGCTGCCCACAATGCAGATCCGGTTGGCGTCGGCGAGGTTTAGCATTTCTTCGCGGTCGAAGATCAAAGTCTTATCCGTGGTGACCGATAAACATGTCGCTCCCGCATCGATCATTGCCTGAATTGTCGGAACGCCGACGACCGGCACGTCAAAGCGCATATCCTGATCGGGCTTTGCGACTTTGATGACCGTCAGTTTTCCGTTCGCCAACTCTCCGGCGCGCCGAATAGTCGCGTCCGTGCCCTCCATAGCCTCGATAGCGACACACGCCTTTGATCTGACGACGATCGTCTGCCCGAGATCGAGCCGTGCGATTCCCGCAGCGATGTGCAGCCCGTATTCGATGTTCTCGCGCTCGTGGTCGGTTGGCTTTCTTTTTGTCAGAACGCCGCCGGAGGCAAGTTGCTCTTTTATAAAATAGGTCGAATCGATAATCTCTATGCCTTCCTTGGCCATCTCATCGGCAACGCCGCCGATCAGAGCATCCGTGTTGCGGCGAGGCAAATTCCAAAGCATCTTCACCATCCGCATATCAGGCATCGCACCCGAGAATATCTGCACATGCTTCACCTGCCCGGCCATGATTACTTGTGTCACTCCATTATCCTTAAAAAACGAGATCATACGCCCGAGTTGGCCGATCCCAACCCAGGTGATGTTATCTGCGATCTCGTTCAATCTCGGATCGCTCTCTTCTTTTATCGCCACAACGGACAGAGAGGTTCCGGCTCGCCTCGCGCCGTCCAGAACGAGAAAAGGGAACTGTCCATTACCGGCGATCAGTCCAAATTTCATACAACGATTTGACCACATAATGCATGGAAGGCACGGAAAATCTTGTGTTCCGTGCCTTCCGTGTTTTCCGTGGTTGGCTTCCTTAAGTGAGGAGCTACGAAGCGGAATTTCCGCGTCACGTCATTTTACCGGCTTAGCTTTCGCCTTCGCAAAATCACCCGCTTTGACGATCGTGATCTTGTCGGGTGTGATGTATTTACGCATCGCGGCATTGATCTGCTCGACGGTCAAGGCTCCGACTTTGGTTTCAAAATCGGCTTCCCACGGGATTGTGCGGTTTATAAATAGATGGTTGATCAACTGGCTTGCAAGTTCATTATCCTGGGCCCGTGAAAGCTGACGGCTCTGCAGCCAGCCGCTCTTGGCGGCCGCAACCTCTTCCAGAGTAAAGCCGTCTTTCGCAAGTTTTGCGAGCTCGTCCTTAAAAGCGGCTTCCAGTTTTTCAGCGTTCTCGGGAGCGTAAATCGCGCTGGCGTTAAACGTGCCGATTTCATCAATCGGATTGGCCGAAAACCCCGATCCGACGCCATAGCTTAAACCGTCTTTTTGACGAATCCTAACCGCGAGCCGCGAATTCAGAAATCCACCGCCGAGCATGTAATTCCCCAACGTCAAAGCCGGATAATCGGCGTTATCATCCCGCATCTTCACATTGAGACGCGCCACGAAAAACGCGTTGGCTTTATCGGGTGTTTCGATTGATTTGTTTGCTGGATCGATCGCCTGAAACTCACTGTTTATACGCGTGTAGCCGCTCTGGCTCTTCCAGTTGCCAAAAATTTCCTGTGTCAAAGACAAAATTTCCTTCTCGTCGAAATCACCGACGATCACCATCTGCCCCCGAGAAGCGCCATAAAAGTCCTTATAAAACGCCTTCACCTCATCCAGCGTCACGGCATTGATGTCCGCGATTTGCTCGTCGATGGTGCCCGAATACAACGGATGGCCTTTTGGACGAACATTGAAATGGCGGCTAAGTTCCGTAAAAGCGATTGACGTCGGTTCGCTCCGTTGGTCTTCGATTTGGGTTAAGCGTTGCTGCTTGAGCTGGTCAAACTCGGTTTTCGGGAACGCAGGTTCGCGCAAAATTTCACCAACCAGACGCATAACTGCAGGAAGATTTTGCCGTGTCGTTTCGATCGAAACATTCGCGTTTACCGCCGTGCCGGAAACCCCGACCCGCGCCTTTAGTTTATCGAATTCGTCTTGAATCTGCTGCCGCGTGTGCTTTGTCGTTCCGCGCTGCAACAGCTGTCCGGCGAATTGACCGGCCGCCACTCGATTCATCAGGGATTTTTCGTCGCCGATTCGTAAAGCCAATCTCGCCACTACCGAATCGCCCCGATTTTCTTTTGGCAAGAGCGCAACATCGAGACCGCCGATCTTCACTCGTTTGACACGCGATTCGATATTGGCGGGCGATGGGTCAAATGTTTCGCCTGCGGCTACCAATGCATCACCCTTATAATCCTTGACCATTGCAGCCACGTCCGCGTCCTTGATGTTGGGAATCTCGGCGCGATCCGGTTTTTCTGTCGGGGTAAAAATTCCAAGCGTACGGTTCGACTGCTTGAAATAGCTTTCCGCAACGCGCTTTACATCTTCGACGGTTACGTTCCGTAAGCGGTCGCGGTTTAGGAAAAACAACCGCCAATCGCCTTGGGCGGCGTATTCGCTCATTTCCAGGCCGACACGGTTCGGGTCGTTTAAACTGAGATCGATGTCTTTAAGCAGAGAAGTGCGGGCGCGTTCTACTTCTTCTTTCGTCGGAGGTATTTTAGCTGCATTTTCGATGGTTTCGGTCAACGCGGATTTCGCCGCGTCGAGCGAATCTTCCTTACGGAACTGAGCAAAGAATAGATTGTAGCTCGGCTCTTTTAATGCAAAACCAAATCCGCCCACCGAACTCGCTTTTTTTGTTTCGACAAGGTTTTTATAAAGCCTGCCGGAAGGCGTATCGCCCAAAATAGTGGTTAGAATTTCAACGGCGGCCGCGTCCGTGTGTGCGCCTGCCGGGACGTGATATCCGGCCATCACGATCTGCGTATCACCGACGCGCCGGATCGTCACCTGGCGTTCGCCGTCCTGCACGGGCTCGATTGTGTAATTTGAAGGCAGTGTGCGATCAGGCTTCGGAATCGCGCCGAAATACTTTTTAATCAGATCAAGCGTCTTCGCGTCGTCAAATTTGCCGGCAACGAGTAAGACGGCATTATCGGGCTGGTAATACCGTCGATAGAATGCCTGCAAACGGTCAATCGGCACATTCTCGACATCCGACCGTGCACCAATCACGGATTTTCCATAGTTGTGCCATTGATAAGCGGCCGCCAGCGTTTTTTGAAAAACAACCCCAAAAGGACTGTTTTCGCCCGATTCCATCTCATTAC
>JANPCJ010000396.1:0-5728 GCA_031430895.1 Chloracidobacterium sp.
AAGCCTCTGCCTCGGTGGACTCCGCGTCTTTCTCAGCGTCCTCTGCGTTTGAAGTGATTTTAACGCGGAGATCGCCGAGATTTCGCAGAGAACGCTGAGAGGGATTGGTTCTCTTGAAATTGGCACCACAAGATTAGGACACTACCCCTAATCCGCTGGCACAAAGGGCCCAACCACTGAGTTAACACTCTCCAGTGCACGGGAAAGGCTAATTTCGCGATGGCTCTTTTCCTTTCAAGGCCTTGTCTTTACGACACGTCGAAAGGGGCTTGGCGGTGGCGGATGTGATAGTGAGTATCCGCATCTGCGTGCGGTCGGTCGTTACCTTCATACAGGCGCAGCCGTGACCGTAATTGATGTTCGTTTTCACCCATTGACTGTCTTTGAAGTCCGGCCAGTCGCCATCGGCCTGATAGCCGCCCTGTGCCCCGATCAGCCATTCTCCGTCGCGGTCGACGAGCCAGGCGTTGGCCGGCGTAGGATTTTCAAACCAGCCGCAACGTGTCTCGACAACGGCCGCGGCTTCGATGGTGACCGAGCGATCCGATACAAGAACAAGTACGGCGCCGAAGCAGCCAATCAATGCCAAACATCCAAGAATTTTTAAGACTCGACTCATATTTTCCTCCTATTCGTACGACAGACTGCTGAGTCTGTCGATCAAGCCGGCATTCATTCAAGGTAATCAGGATGAACAGGCCCGGCAGCCTATTCTACGCTACATGCGAACAAAACCGATGCATTCCAATCGCGACTAACTTGGTCGTCCGATTGTCGATGTCGAAGGTCGGATTGACCTCCGAAAACTCAATTATCTTTGTATTTGCCAGCGAAGCGGCATATTTGACCAGAGTAATAAATTCTCCGGCTCGCAAGCCCAATGGCGACGGCGCCGATGTTCCCGGAGCATCGGCTGAACGGACAGCGTCCATGTCGAAGCCAAAGAATGTATTTAGCGACGAGCTTTGGCCGATGAATTTCTGGCGAATGTTCTCTTTTAACTCAATATCGGCCTCTTCGCGCGAGCGAAGGAGTTCGAGGGAGATGCGGTTGACGCCGAGGTCGCGGATGTATTCGTAATAGACGGGCGAGGCGAAATGCGTTTGATAGCCGACCTCGTAGAAGAATTTTGGCAACAGCAGGTTTTCTTCCAATAATTGCCGGTAAGGTGTGCCGCTGTTTCGCTCGTCGGCTATCCGAACGTCGAGATGGGCGTCGATATTGATGCCCAGCCACCATTCCGGCCCGTAAACATCGGCCATCGCGGCTCCGTCGGGATACGAAATATCATTACCGCCGCCGAGCACGATCAGCCGCTTCTTGTCCTGCAAGACCTGCTTGACAATCGCGAAATGAGTCTCATGCGTTTCTTCCAACGTTGAGCCGATATTGACGTTTCCAAGATCGAATATCTTCCGCTTGATATTAAACGGTGTCAATCTATAAAACTGTTGGCGAATCGCGTCCGGCGCCGCCGCCGCTCCGACACGCCCATTATTACGCCGAACTCCTTCGTCCTGAGGGCAGCCGAGAATGACGATTTCTGCTGCTTCGAAGTCCTTTTCTTCAACCGAAACGATTTCACCGAGCCGGACGTCGTTCAGGTCGCCACGGTGGAAAAAGAGATCAGGTTGGGGGCGTGTTGTCTGTTCAAATATATCGGTCACGAATTTTATCTTATACTGGAAACCTCAACTTAGAAAGTAGTAAGAATATGTGGTTCGATTGAAAAAAAGCACTCTTGATCGGGTAATCGATATCCTGCTGCTGACCGTCAGTCTAATGGCGTTTTCGTCAGCGATCTGGATCGTCGTTCCGGCTCCAGCGGGTTTTATCTGGCTGCTGGCCGTCGCCGCAAGCGAATGGAGCATTTGGATAGCGATTTTCGCGTTTCATGGAATCGTCCTGGGCCTATTCCGACTTATCTTTCGACGAGCAGGGAAGGCCACGGCGGTCGCTTTGGGCATGGCGGCGACAGCGTTCGTCATTTCGCTTTATCCGCTCGCCGGTACGCTTAGTGTGGCGCGCGTTAATAATGTCGAGCTTTCACTGTCGCGCTATTTCGCGGGCGTCACCAACTTGACCGCTTCGCGACGTAACGAACAGTCTGCAACACACCGGTTTCTATCAATCGACGACCGCGAGTTAATGCTCGATGTATATCGCCCGACGGAAATCACCGATAACAACGGGGCAAGCGTTATAGTCGTGCACGGCGGATCGTGGAGCAGCGGCGGCCGGGGCGACTTCGCGCAATGGAATCGACGGCTTGCGGAGATGGGCTTCACTGTTTTCGATATCGATTACCGTACGACGCCGCAGCCGAATTATCTGACGGCAACCGGCGACGTAAAATGCTCTATGGGCTGGGTGCAGCGGAACGCCGCCGAATTCAACATTTCGCCTGAACGTATTGCCATAATGGGCCGCTCGGCCGGAGCACATCTCGCGTTGCTCGCCGCTTATTCAAACGATGATGACCGATTGCCGTCAAGTTGCCCAGAGAGCGACCGAAACGGAAAAGTCAGAGCCGTCGTGTCCATGTACGCGCCCGTCGAACTTCTCTGGGCCTATGACAATCCGGCGAACGAGTCGGTCATTAACGGCAAACAGACGCTGGCCAATTTCCTCGGCGGCAGCCCGCACGATTCCGCCGACATCCGCCAACGCTTCCTGCTCGCGTCGCCGACCTCGCACATCAATCCCGCAACACCGCCAACGCTCATCATTCACGGCGGCCAGGATCAACTCGTCCGCCTGGAAAATCTTACCTTTCTCGGCCAAAGGCTTTCTGAGTTCAACGTACTGCACCAAACGCTGATATTTCCGTATGCTCAACACGGCTACGACTACAACTTCAACGGCTGGGGATCGCAGGTGACTGAAAAGGTAATGTTGGAATTTCTTGTAAAAAGTACGAAAGCGGAATAAGCGGGGCTATTACTGTGTTTCTATTTTTTCAATGGCAAAGAAGTCGCGGGGCGAAACTTAATCAAGCCTTTTTCCAGCATCGTCCGCTCAATATCTTCTATCGTTGACGGAACAAAAGCACTCAGATTTTCGGCTCCGTCAGCCGTTACGACGACGACATCTTCCATCCGAATATACAGTTTTTCTTCGTGGATCCAGATCATTGGGTCGATCGTAAAAACCATTCCCGGCTCAAGCTTTACGCCGCGAACCAAACCGACATCGTGAACAGCCATACCGACAGGATGTTGAAAATGCCCTCGAAATTTCAAGCCTTCTCTGACTGCTTTCAAATGGGCAGGGTTTTCGAATGTCTTGCCGATCAAGAATTGCTCCATGTCCTTGGCAGCCGAATCAAGAACGAAATCAGACGTAACGCCCGGACGAACATACTTAAACAGGGCATCGCGGTAAACCGAAATGAATTCGGTCAACGCACGCTGGCCCTTAGTATATTTGCCATTCACCGGCCACATCCGGGTCACATCGCTGGTGTAGTAATGATAATCGGGAGCGTAGTCCATCAACACCAGATCGCCGTCTTTCAACTTGTCCGTTTTTCTAAAATAATGTCCTAAATAAGCATTGGTTCCACCGCCAATGATCGATGCGTAACCGTCGCCGCGAGCTCCGTGCATGTAGAAAATATATTTTGCGGCGGCATCAAGTTGATATTCATAAACTCCCGGCTCGGTCGAACGCATCGCCTCAATGATCGCAAGGCCCGCAATCTCAGTGGCTTTTCTAATTACATCAATTTCCTTCTTTGTTTTGATATTTCGGAGTGAATCGAAAATCGGTGAAAGGTCACGAACCTCAAATTGCGGTACTCGTAAATTTAATAATTCCCGAAAACGAGCCTCTCTCGAAGGAAGTCCGTCCCACGGATTCGACGAAACGCGCGCCTGTTCGTTCAATAGCTCATCGCGGCTGTCGGTCCCCGTTTCTGCTGGACTCAATGGCGTGTAAAGAAGCATTGCCGGCGGTCGCAACAATCCTTTTCCGACCAGATCGAGTGATAAAGACTCGACGCTTCGCACCTGATCAATTCCGGTTAATTCTTTTATTAGATCTGCGTCTTCGACGGAAAAGATCTTGCCCTCATTGCGCTCTCGATCGGCATCTCGATGAGGAAGATATACCGTTGTTTTCTGATTGCGCCCGTCCAATAAAAGATAGGTGTGCGGTGTTTCGAGGCCACTAAGATAATAGAACTCGTTTGACTGCCGAAAAACATTAAAATCAGCTGTCCCTTTCGCACCCTGGATTATCGCGATAGCATTCTTGCCGATTTTCTCAAATATTTTCGCCCGCCGCTCGGCAAATTCTTCCTTCGAAAAATCCGTTTGATAATAGTGCTTTTCCTGACTGAATGCACAAACAGAAAACATCAGCAAATACAATGCTGACCAGATGGCGAGACCTCTAATTTTCATATCTATTAATTTTTCCTGAATTATAGCAGGAAGGGCGGCTAAATATCATTCGATGACGTAGAAAACGGAAATATTGCTGAGAATCAATGCAGACTTCTCGATGGACTTGCCGAATTGCCGTCGGTGAGGATATGTCCGGAATTCGTCCGAAACTGCTCTCTATGTTCGAAATTCTATGAATCAATATACCCGTCAACCTCGTTCCGTTCCTCTTCGCGGGTGCGGCCATCGGCCATGTCGTACCAGCGTTGATAGCCGTGTTTAGCAAGTTCCCAGGCGTTCCGGCCGACGTGTTTGATTATTTTTTCTTTGATTATCCGGCGGTCAACTAAATTCTTGCGGCTTAGTAGAAACACCGCGTCTTCCTGATCTTTGAAGCGTCCGGCGATGAATTTTAGGATAACTAGCCATTCGGGGGTGAGAACCGGAATTTCGCCAATACTAACGGCTTCTGAAAGAGCTTCCTGAAACATAGCCCGGAATCCATCATTCCTTATAATCCAGTCAACACTTATAGCCCGTTTCGTCGTTTCAACCGAATATCGCTGACCACCCTGACGCAACGCACCAGCAACCTTGAATTTTTCTGGCAACAGCCGGGCAGCGACGATATCCACATCCTTTGTCAGCCGGTCACTGCCGTAAAGAATCATCGCAACGCCGCCAGCTAGCGCCCAAGAGATACCGTTCTCGGCAGCAAGGTCTGCGACTGCTGTTATAGCTTCCTTAGCAGATTCTTCGTCAAGTGTTGGTAGTTCCAGCGTCATGTTATTTGACTATCGGTAATAACCTGATTACCAAATCGTTTGAATATTGGTCAAAGACCCGATTTTACGATCTTTTGTGATAAGGGGAAGTTTTAGATACAAAGCAGTCGCTGAAATTATCCGGTCGGGCATATCTGGAACAGTCGAGCGTGGAATTTGTTGCAGGGTTTGAGAAATATCTTCGGTTAAATCTTGCGAAATAAACCCGTTGTTAGGAAGTTTCAAATACTGCATCAATCTGGTAAGTGTTTGCGGAACGAGCTTTCAGTATCTTTTGTGTAGCCACGCCACATTTCATTTCGAGCCACTCGAATATCTTCGTCCGTAATATTCACGTTTAAATCTGCCCAAATACCTTTCAAAGAAACACGTGATTTTTTAACTATTTCTTTATGTTCAAGAGTTTTGGCATATTCCAACAATTCTTGTTTTCGATCCGTCGGCAGTATTTTATATGTTTTCAGCAAAACTTCTTCTGATGTCATAATTTCACCTCATTGGCAATTTTATCACAAACTTTTTAACTTACTACCTCATAAACTTCCGCCGAATCGC
>JANPCJ010000397.1:0-3407 GCA_031430895.1 Chloracidobacterium sp.
CGCCGGTTTTGCAGGTCGTCAGCGGTTGTAGGAGACCTGAGGCGACCGTCTATCTGGGCAATCGAATGAATTTGGCGAGAATTTAGCCACGAATGCACGAATAAAAACGAAGAATTCCCTCCTTTATTCGTGCATTTGTGGCTAATTCTCTGAAAGTGGTGACTTTTGACACGGCCTTTCACGCGCGGGCTTGTGTAAAAATGCGACTGTGCCGCCGTTTCTCGCGAGGCGGCGGCACAGCGGCATAGAAGGCGGCTCGAAGGCGGGACTCTGAACGACAGTCGCATTTTTTATTGTTAATAAGTATAATGTCTTGGTTTCAGTCCAGACTTTATTGACCGGGGAATAAGCGACATGAAAATCTGCCCGCGATGCCAGAAAACTTACGCTGACGATAATTTGAATTTTTGTCTTGAGGACGGCTCGGTGCTTTCGCCGACGCAGGGGCAGCCGGCGCAGATGGCCGAGACTATGTTTGTCCCGCCGCCGCGTCCCACCCAGCCGCAGCCGCAGATGCCGAGCATGCCGACGGGGCAGCCGGGGTGGAATCAGCCGCAGCAACAGTATTCGATGCAGCAGCAGCCGAAGAAATCTTCGAAAACCTGGGTGTGGGTGTTGCTGATTCTCGGTGCGCTGGTTTTGTTATGCGGCGGCGGTTTTGTCGGGTTTTTGTTTTATGTCGGCTCGCAGGTTGAGAATGTAGCGAATTCGGGCAATTCGGGCAACCGGGCGACCGTGCCGGGTAATCGTGGAACAACCACCTCGACCTCAAATTCCACCTCCACATCCAGCAGAAACGATTTGGAAACGATTGATCTTTCCGCGTGGGTCAAGGAAACTTCGGATTTCGGCAATACCGAAATGTCGGGCGACGAGTTTCTGATGAGCGCGAAGAAGAAAGGTTTTTACTACGTGCTTGTCTCGCCGGACGAATACACGACGGAGAAGGCCGATACGCGAGTCACACTCCGCAATGTCAATAGCGCGGCCGGCAGCCTCGGCTATGGCCTGATATTTCACAGCAATCCGCAGCCTTTGCAACAGGATTACGCATTTTTGATTGATACAAAACGCCAGAAATATCGCGTGGTCAGCCACACGCCGAAGAATGAAAAATCCGTCGTCACCTGGACGACCTCAACCGCAATAAAGGAAGGCTCGGAGGAAAATGTGCTTGAGGCCCGCGATTTGGCCGACAAGATCGAGCTTTATATCAACGGAACGATGGTCACGTCGATTAAGAATGTTTACGGCTACGCGGGCGGTGTTCCCGGGCTGTACGCGGGCGACGGGGTCAAGGTCGCCTTTAAGAAGCTTGAGATCAGAAAATAGCCGACGGTCTCTCAACCTATGAAGCAATGCCCGCGTTGTAATCAGACATATAGTGACGATCAGCTAAATTTTTGCCTTGAGGACGGCGAACTTCTGACCGAATATGCCCATGAACCGCCGCCGGCGCGCTACGTTGACGATTTGCCGCCGAAACCTTATGTTGATGACGCGCCGACGGTGATGCTGAACGACGCCCGCAGGACGAATCCGACAAATTGGCCCGTCGCCGCCGTCGCCCAACCCATTGCACAATGGCAGGGACAGCCCAGCCCGGTGCCACAGGGGCAATTTGCTCCGTATATGATGAATCCGTCGCCGAATCAGACTTTGGCGGTCGTTTCGCTCGGGCTGGGTATCGGCAGCATGACAGTCGGGTGGTGCTGTTCGCTTGGGCTGCTGCTGTCGCCGGCGGCCCTGATAACCGGGTTCCTCGCTCTTTCGTATATTAGAAAGGATGAAAAGGCGTACGGCGGCCGCGGATTCGCAATAGCCGGAATAGCGACGGGTTCCGTTTTTCTGGTGTTCTATCTTTTGTTGATAATCATTTACGGCGCGGCGATAATCGGCGGTGGACTTGCGCGGTAATGAGTGTCGCCCTTAGGCGATTTCTTACCGGGCGAACAAATGCCCGAAGGCGCGTCACTCAAACGCGTGAAAACTAAATGCGAGTAACTCTTCATGTCGTCGCGGGACCGCAGGTCGGCCGTGATTTTACATTCGATCAACATGCCACGTTCATGATCGGGCGGAGCGAGGACGCGCAGTTTTGTCTTCCGCAAGACCGTTATTTCTCGCGGCATCACTGCATTCTGGAGATTGCTCCGCCACAGGCCTTTCTGCGAGACCTTGGATCGACCAACGGGACGTTCGTCAACGGAATGCTGGTCGAGACCGCTCATTTGAAAAGCGGCGACCGCATCCAGGGCGGCGAGACGGTGCTCGAGGTCGAAGTTTCATCCGGTCTCGAAGACTTTGCCGATTCGTCCAGTGATCTTGGCAAGACGCAGACCTCCATCGTGAGAGTCTCGTGTATGAACTGCGCTGCTCCGTCCGCCGTCGAAGCAGACAGCCCAGAGGCCCAGCTGTCGTTTATCTGTGACGAATGCCGCGAAAAGCTAAAGAAGAACCCGCAGCCGATTCCGAATTATCAGATGGTAAGGATCATCGGCCAGGGCGGAATGGGAAGCGTCATGCTCGGACGCTCGGAAGTGGACGGGCGGGCGGTTGCGATAAAGACTTTGCTCCCGGAGGTCGCTGTCAGCGAACAGTCGTTAAAACGGTTTCTTCGGGAGATCGAGGTAGCCGCGTCGCTGAAGCATCCAAATATCGTCAGCTATATCGATCACGGCACCCATAACGGCCTCGTTTATCTCGTTACCGAATTTATTGCAGGAATGGACGCCTCGCGACTCGCGAAGAATAACGGCGGTAAACTGGATTATCGCGAGGTCATTTCGATTGTCGAACAGACTCTCTCGGCACTCGATTTTGCTCATGCGCAGGGGTTTGTCCACCGTGACATAAAGGAACAGAACATCCTTGTCGAAGGCCTTTATCCAAACAGCGTCTCAAAGCTGACCGATTTTGGTCTTTCGAAGAGTTTTAAAGAGACTGGAATGAGCGGGGTGACAATGGTTGGCGATGTGGCGGGAACGATTGCCTATATGCCGCCCGAACAGGTTCGAGATTTTAAAGATGTCAAGCCGCCATCGGACATCTACGCGGTCGGGATGATGGCCTACAGCCTCATCACCGGGGCCCACGCCCTCGACATAGCTCCAAAGGCGGGCATCGCCGAAACCGTAAAAGCGATCTTCGAAAAGCCGATCGTTCCTCTGCAAAGCCGCGTTTCCGGCGTTCCAACCCACGTCGCCGCCGTGATCGAAACAGCATTGGCCAAGCAAGTAGAAAATCGCTGGCGGACAGCCGGCGCCATGCGCGAAGCACTTCTATCAGCCGCTTCGGGATAGTTCTTGAGGCTCCCGCGACAGGAAACGAGAGAGTTACCCTTGGACAGTCAGGATGGCGGGTTTCCCCCCGCTCTTTCTCCCCCAACAAAAAAGCGGGGGTAAACC
>JANPCJ010000398.1:0-5274 GCA_031430895.1 Chloracidobacterium sp.
ATCGCTTTTCTTCGGCTCCGGCATCGGTTATGTGCGGCTCGGCGGGCTTCTGCTTACCGCGATACTTGTATGCTATGCGCTCGCTCTTTATCTGACATCGCCGATCAGAAAACTGCGTGAAGCAACGCGAAAGATTGCCGAGGGTGATCTAAAAACTCGCGTTGCCGGACGTGTCGGACGGCGACGTGACGAGCTCGCGGATCTCGCCCGAGATTTTGATGAAATGGCCGAGCGAATCGAATCGCTCATCACCTCACAGCAGCGTCTGAATCGAGATATCTCGCACGAACTGCGTTCACCATTGGCGCGTCTTAATGTCGCGCTCGAAATCGCAAAACAGAAATCGAGCCCGGAAACGCAGCCGATCCTGGGCCGGATCGAGATGGAATCGACCAGGCTCAACGAAATGATCTCGCGCCTGCTCATACTGGCAAAGCTCGAGAGCGGCAGCGAAGAGATCGACCCGGTCAGGATCGACCTGACCGAGCTTGTCCATGACGTTGCGGCGGACGCCGATTTTGAAGCACAGGCAAAAGGCAGGTCAGTCGAGGTGTCCTCTGCCGATTCGTGTACGGTGATGGGCAGCGAAAATCTTCTGCGAAGCGCGATTGAAAATGTTCTGCGCAACGCGGTGCGCTACACCGCCGAGGGAACCAAGGTAGATGTATCGCTGGCGGCAAAAAACGGGAACGCGATCCTGCGGGTCTCCGATCACGGCGGCGGTGTTCCTGAGGAAGAATTGGCAAACTTATTCCGCCCGTTCTACCGCGTCGGCGAAGCGAGAGAACGTAAGACAGGCGGCATCGGGCTGGGCCTGGCCATCGCCGAGCGCGCGGTCAAGGCCCACAAGGGTACGATAACGGCAAGCAACGTCAATGGCGGTTTGATGATCGAGATCGGCGTGGCGACAAAGTGACTGGAGAGAAAGCATCCTGCTTGCCCTCCAGTCGCTACGAGCGCCTTGCGGTGGCGAATGATTTCACGGCCAGGATTACAAAGATTAGGCAGACGACGGCGGTCGCTATCTGTGACATGACAGCGGGTGACATCGCGAGTTCGCCCATCTTCATCACCAGCCTTCCGGCCGTAGCTAAGAAACCTAACAATGCGATTACCACGGCGCCGTGCATAAGGTGTTTCCGTAGGCCTTCGTTTTTTTGAGCGGCAAAACCGAGCAGCGCGAGCACGACGCCGAAGGCGGCGGGGATCAGGGCGGTTGGGCTTCCGCCGCCGGTCGCCAGGCCGTAGGCGTAACCGGCGACGCCGATCAGGATTAGAAGGATTCCGAAGATAACTGCTGTAGATGGCATAAGGATTCTGGATTATTTCTTCTCGATCGGCAGAATGATTGCCGAGAGATGTTTGCCGCCGCGGTAGACGCGCTGAGTCGCTTTTTGAAAGGCGGCGGCGTCCGCCTGTTTGTAGTTCGCGACATATTTTTGCGGGTTCCGGGCCACGAGCGGGAACCATGTGCTTTGAATTTGCACCATAATGCGGTGGCCTTTTTTGAATGTGTGAGCGATGCCGGGCATCTTAAATGCCAGCTTGGTCGGCGCGTTCGCGACAAGCGGAGCGGGTTTTTCAAAGCTGTTTCGAAACCGTGCCGGCATCGGCTCACCGCGCAGGAGCATTTGATAACCGCCCGGTTGAAACACGGTCCACGCCGAATTTTGCGGCGGTTTTATGCGATCTAGCTCGCCGTTTGGCAGACGAGTGTCGGATTCCGGAAAGTTATAGTCATCGGGAAAGACGTCGATCAACTTGACCACAAAATCCGAGTCAGTGCCGCTTGACGAGATGACGAGCGACGGTTTGATATCGCCGGCGACGGTGATGTCTTCTGCGAGCGGCTCGGTTTGATAGACGAGAACGTCGGGGCGTGTCGAGGTAAAACGCTGGTCTTCGGTCATAAAATCCCGCGGATAGTTGCGCGTGATCTTTTGCGTGTAGGGAACCGGATTCCACGGGTCGGAGACGTATTCGTCGTAGCCGCCGGTGCTCGCCGGCAAGGCAAACGACAGACGGCCGTTCGCGGTCAGGTAAAGCGCAGTGTCGGTGCCGGTTGTCGGCTCGTAATTATTGTACGAACGCCACTCGTGCGAGCCGGTGTCATAGAGATTGACCTCTTTCAGCTTTGAGATATCGCCTTTATCTTTTAGGAAATGATTGAAGAAGGGAACCTCGAGATTCGCGCGATACCACTCGCCGGTCTTTTGGGTGAAGTGGGCGGTGCCGAGCCAGTCGCCGTCGTTTCGCGACCAGCCGCCATGGTCCCACGGGCCGACGACAAGGACGTTAAAGATGCCGGGATTCTGTTTTTCTATGTGCTCGTAGGTGCGAAGGGCGCCAAAGAGGTCTTCGTTATCGTACCAGCCGCCGACGGTCATGGTCGCGCATTTGATATTTTTGAGCTTTGGCAGGATGTTGCGGTCTTTCCAATACTGGTCGTAGTTCGGATGGGACATCATATCGTCCCAAAACTTTATCCGCGTTCCGAGCGCGGTTTGGTAATAGTCAGCGACCTCTTTCAGCCCGCCGAGCTGAAGATAAAAATCGTAGCCGTCCTGTGTCTGGCGGCCTTTCCAGGGTTTGATATAGTCCTGCATCGATGTCGGAACGGGTCGATCCTGCCCGAAACCCTGAAAGAACGAATAATTCTGCGCGAGGAACAACGCACCGTTGTGGTGCATGTCGTCGCCCGCGAACCAATCGCTCACAGGGGCCTGAGGCGAGCATGCTTTGAGCGCGGGATGCGAATCAATCGAGCCGGCCGAGGCATAAAAGCCCGGATACGAGATGCCGTAGATGCCGACCTTGCCGTTATTGCCCGCGACATTCTTTACCAGCCAGTCGATGGTGTCGTAGGTATCGGTCGATTCGTCGATGTCGGTGGCTTTGACGTTCGCAATGTCGGGCCGGACGTCCTCAAATTTCCCCTCGCTCATCCAACGCCCGCGCACATCCTGATAGACAAAGATATAACCCTCGCGTGCAAACAGCGGATCGGGGCCGAGCGTCGCCTTAAACTGGTCCTTGCCGTCCTTATCCTTACCGTAAGGCGCGACCGTGTACGGCGTCCGGTTGAGCAGGATCGGATATTTCTCCGACTTTTTTTGAGGCGTGTAGATCGACGTAAACAGCTTCACGCCGTCGCGCATCGCGATCATCACTTCCTGTTTGTCGTAGTTGTCGCGAATGTATTTAGCCAGGTCGTTTTGAGCGGCCGTCGGCGCCTGAGCAAACGAAATTGCAGAAAAAAACGCAGCAGATAGAACGACGAGGGCAAATTTTATACGCATCATATTAGAACCAATAAAAATGAGGCCATCGGACAGCCTCATTTTCTCGTAGTTTAGGTCAAAAGCCAAATGTCACGGCGTTGTGACGACGGTATAGATGGGCGAGTAGTTGCCGACCGGCTCGTTGTTGCTCATCAGGATGCCGCGATATTGCCGCGATTCGGGCTCGTCGGGCGGGACGGAGGGCGCGATATGGTTCGCCGGCGACTTGGTATAATCGCCCGCCAAACCCCATACGGTCTCGCTCTTGCGTTTGAATTCGGCGCGCATCCCGCTCTGTCCCTGCTTGGAAAACGCGATCTCGACGCGGCCCGACGGTTTGGCCGCAACGGTAAGCGACGCGGTGAGCGATTCCGGTCCGCCGGGAATCTCGCCGGTCCCGCTTTCGAGCAGGCCGAGCGCTTCGCCGATGACGTCGTTGAAACCGGCCGAGGCCTTGATCCGCTTGATCGTCAGGCGTAAATTTGGCACGATTCCCGGCGTCACGGCCGCGGGCATGGCGATCACCGGCAAAACGGGCACACCCGGTGCGGGCGTTCCGGGTGCGGCATCGATAATTATGCCCTTGTAGGCATAGAACGCGTCGCGGCTTTCCTCGACGAGGGCCGCCGCGGTAATCATGTATCCATAATTGTCCGCGTCGTCAGAGATTCGCGTAACCTCGGCCGGCAGGATGCCGAGGGTGACTGCAAACGCCGTCAAATTCTCTTGCAGGATCTTAAGCAGCAGGCTAATTCCGGACTGAGTGGTTGGAAATGGTTTTTCTCGCATAGTTTTGTCTCCTTGTTTTATTAAGAGAACACGGGTGTTCCCCGGTTGCTCTACTTGTATTGACAAAAAAGCCCAAAACCTTTCATATTTTTTTTCACGGATTCGAGAAAATAATTCATTTCCACCGGAAATCACCTGTTTTTTCTCACAAAACACGACACGGCTCAGAGATTCGTCTTGTTTTCTCTGAAGAAACACGACGCGGCCCAGAGATTCGTCGACTTTTCTCTCAGGAAACACGACACGGCCCAGAGATTCGTCGCGTTTTCTCTCAGGAAACACGACGCGGCCCAGAGATTCGTCGTGTTTTCTCTCAGGAAATACAAAACGGCTGAGAGATTCGTCGTGTTTTCTCTGAAGAAACGGTTCAAACTCACGATCGCGCCTTCCCGCGTTTCGCGGCATATAGCCACGTCCCTTTAGGGCGTGGTTAGGGTCGTTAGGATTTGGCCGAGGGCGATTTATCGTCCTTTGTTCCGTAGGCTTAAGCCGGTTGATGGTAAGGACGTTGAAACGCCCTTTGAAGATATTGTCCGCATTACCCACGGCCTAAAGACCGTGGCTATGCTCCCCGAAGGCAAGCCGTATAAATACGGCTGAAGATCAGCCCTTTTCCACCAATTTTATTTCGTCCGCCGTGAGGTTGTAGAGCTTATAGACCGCATTTCCGGTCGCCAACGGCGACAAATATTAAAGCCTGGGGTGCAGGCCGAGAGGCCGGAACCCTAGGTTTAGGTGAAATGATGATTCGCTCCCTGAAAGGGAGCAACAATTTGACGCGAGATGTTCGTCCCCTACAGGGACGGGATAAATTTGCCACCGATCACCTAGGGATTCGCTCCCGTTGGTCGCTCCTCCCCAGGCTTTAATGTCCGTCGCCGTTGGCGACAAGAGTTTTCAGCCCTTTTCCACCAATTTTATCTCGTCCGGCGTTAGGTTGTAGAGGTGATAGACCGCACGGTCTATGTCGGATTCCAGCGTGTCGCACTTGCCCTGCCAGAGTTCCCGCTCCCGCTCCGTCGCCGCCGCCGCTTTAGTCGCCGAGCGGTGAAGCTATGCTTCAACCGTCAGTTTCTAATATTCATTGCGGCTATGCCGCCGGTTCATTCACTTCGACACGGGAGCGGCGGCGTAGCCGCAGGAGTTGAGATGGCCTTGCCGGAAAAGCACAGCTTTTCCGCTCGGCGAGGCGGCGAGCCGCAAA
>JANPCJ010000399.1:0-7787 GCA_031430895.1 Chloracidobacterium sp.
GACGAGGCCCACGCCATTCCGGTAGAGACCAGCCAGGGACGTTGGTATGTGATCGTCGTGTTGAAAAGCGATCGGAACGCGGCCGTCTGGCGAGCTGCCCAGCCGTTGGTTTTCACGCTCGGCATTCTGACGGTCTCAACACTCATCACATTCTTGCTCGTGTGGCGATTTGCCCGTCCGATAGCCAATCTTTCGGCCGCGGCAAAAGAAGTTGCCGATGGGAACTTGCGGGTACGCGTCCCCGACGCCAAACGCAGCGATGAGATGGGTCGGCTCGCCCTGAACTTTAACGAAATGGCCGCCGAACTCGAAAAAACGCGCGATTTGGAAGCACAACTTCAACAGGCCGAAAAATCCGCAGTCGTCGGGCGACTAGGCTCGGCCATCGCACACGAGATCAGAAATCCGCTAAACTACATCAATCTGACTCTCGATCACCTGCGTTCCAAATTTGCCCCGGTGGATGCCGACAAGCGGGCGACCTTCGAAAAGCTGACCTCACAACTAAAAGCAGAGGTCGCTCGTATCAACCAACAAATATCTGATTTCCTGAACTACTCGCGGCCGACAAAAGTCGATCTGAAACCGATTGACGCCAGGAAGACGGTCGAGGATTCTCTCAGGATCGTAGAGGGTGAGGCGGCGGAAAAAAATATCATCATCGGCGTGGTCGAACACGAAAATGTGCCGCCTATCATGGGTGACCCTGAATTCCTGCGATCCGTTTTTAACAATCTGTTTATAAACGCGATGCAGTCGATGGAATCAGGCGGCGGGCATCTCAATGTCAAGATAACGCCGGACGAAGAAGGAAAATTTGTGAGTTTTGAGATCGCCGACACGGGCAACGGCATTAGCAAAGTAAACCTCTCAAACATATTCGAACCGTATTTCTCGACAAAAGAAACAGGCACGGGTTTGGGTCTCGCAATCGTGCATAAGATCGTAGATATTCATAACGGAACGATCGAGGTCGAATCGAAAGTGCGCGAGGGGACAAAGTTTACTGTGAAATTACCAAAAGCGGGGGTGGATTAAACCGCAGAGACGCAGAGACGCGGAGAGAGAAAGAGAGAGAGAAAGAGAGAAAGAGAGAGAGGGAAGTTTGAGAATCGGGGCTCTACCTGTGCTTCCCCTCTGCGTCTCAGCGTCTCTGCGGTGAAAAGACTATGGCAAGGAAATCAATTTTGGTCGTTGACGACGAAAAGAATCAACGCGAAATTTTAGAGACAATATTGTCGGGTGAGGGCTACGACGTGACGACGGCGAGCTCGGGTGAGGCGGCGATGAAATTTGTCGCCGACCGGCATTTCGACCTCGTGCTGACCGATCTGAAAATGACCGGCATGAGCGGGCTCGACCTGCTCAAGGAACTGACGGATTTCGATAAATCGATCATCGTGATTTTGCTCACGGCACACGGAACGATCGATTCGGCCGTCGATGCGCTGCGTTTGGGCGCCTTCGAGTATCTGCAAAAACCGTACGATAGTGAGAAGCTGCTCGAGACAGTCTCGCGTGCGCTCAAAAAACTTACCACGCTCGACGCCGAGATCATCTCCGTCTCGCCCGAAATGGACAAGGTCAAGAAGCTGATCCTAAAGATCGCGAAGTCAAATTCGACCGTCCTCATTCGCGGCGAAAGCGGGACCGGAAAGGAACTGATCGCTCGTTCGATTCATACTAATAGCTTGCGTTCAAGCGAGGCGTTTCAGGCCGTGAACTGCGCGGCGATCAACGAAAATCTGCTCGAATCCGAGCTATTTGGGCACGAGAAAGGCTCGTTTACCGGCGCCATAGCCGATAAGAAAGGCCTTTTTGAGATTGCGCACAACGGCACGCTTTTTCTCGATGAAATCGGCGAGCTCGATATTTCGCTTCAGGCAAAGATTTTGCGTGCATTACAGGAAAAACAAATTCGACGCGTTGGCGGTATTCGCGATATCGATGTTGACGTTCGGGTGGTGGCGGCGACGAACCGCGATCTGCTCCACATGGTCGAGGAAAAACGCTTCCGCGAGGATCTTTATTATCGGCTAAATGTGCTCTCTATCGAGCTTCCCGCATTGCGCGAACGGCGGACGGACATACCCGTCTTGATCGACTATTTCGTCAAAAAGCACACACGGAACACGACGCGCAAAATTACGATCAGCGCGGACGTCCGGCGTTTGCTCGAAGATTACGCCTATCCCGGCAACGTCCGCCAACTCGAATCGGCCCTCGAACGCTCAATTCTCCTCTGCGAAAACGACACGGTTACCCTGGATGACATGCCGCCTGAAATGACGCAAACAACATCCGCCGCATCCGGCGATCTTTTTAAACTCCCGCCCGACGGCGTTAATTTCGAAGACGTCGAACGCAGCCTGATAATGCAGGCGATGGACCGGACGGATAATAATATTACTAAGTCAGCGAAGCTTCTCGGTTTGACGTTTAGAACACTACAGTATCGATTAGAGAAATTTGGGTTCAAAAAGGACGAAACCAGCGGGACTGAACGTGAGGACGAAGCGTAGAGTTGTGTTAGAATTCGGTAAAGGAGTTAGTAATGACAACGGTTGTTGTTTCACAAAACAATCAAAATGGTCAGGGTTATCGGGCGGTGGCCGATAAAAAGGAGGCCTTTGGCAAAACCGTTGGCGAGGCGATTGACGCCCTCACCGGACAGCTCACAAACGGCGACACCGACACGCTCGTTATCGTGCAGCGTTTTCAACCTGATGAGTTCTTTTCGGCCGATCAGCAGAATCGCCTCGGTTACCTGATGCAAAAAATGAGGGATGCACGGGATATCGGCAAAATGCTTCCCCAAGAGGAATGGACCGAATTAGAAAATTTGGTTGATGCGGAACTCAAAGGGTCAGCCCGCAGAGCGGAGAAGATAGCCAAACTATTTGGATGAATCCTTTCTATCCGATCGTAGCCGAGCGCGCGGAGCGCGTCTGCGAATCTGCCGGGCACCTGAGGCCGTCTTTAACTTTTCTTTCGACGTTGACCACGTAATTCCTACATCAAAGGGCGGCACGAATAGTCCGGAAAATCTCGCATTGTCTTGTCGCTCATGCAATGCTTATAAGTCGGCCTTTGAGGTCGGCTCGACGATTAGCGGAGATTCTAGAGCGCTCTTTAATCCCCGACTCGATGTCTGGAGTGAGCATTTCGTTTTGAATCTGGACACTCTAGAAATCGAAGGTCTTACGGATGTCGGAATCGGATCAATCAATCGATTGCGTTTGAACAGTCCGTCTCAATTGGCGGCACGATTAGTCTGGAGGAACAAGGAGCTTCTTTTTTAGCATCGCAATGGAATGGTTCTCAACATTAAGTTTGGCTCTCGGTACCGCGTGGACTTCCGGCATTAATCTTTACGCGACGGTTACGGTTCTTGGTTTGCTGCAAAAATTTGGAGCGACAAAGCTGCCGGGCGGGCTGGATGTGCTGGATAATTGGTGGATAATCGGCGTTGCGGGCGGGCTTTATCTGGTTGAGTTTTTTGCCGACAAGATACCGTATGTCGACAGCGTGTGGGATGTTGTCCACACCTTTATCCGTGTTCCCGCCGGCGCGATTGTTGCTTATGCGGCGACAAATGAACTCGATCCGAGCGTGTCGGTTGTCGCGACGCTTGTGGGCGGCGGTCTGGCGTTTTCGTCGCACGGCGTAAAGTCGGCGTTGCGAGTCGGCGCAAATATGTCGCCGGAGCCCGTTTCGAATTGGGCGTTATCGCTGGTTGAGGATGTTATCGCGTTCGCGGGAACCTTGCTGGCCGTGTTTGCTCCCTTTATCATCGCGTCCGTATTGGCTATTTTCATTATCGTTTTTATTTGGTTTTTCCCAAAAGTTTTTCGTGCCGTACGGCGGTTGTTTCGGGCCGTCGCCGCGTTTTTTCGCGGCGAGAGTTTCGAGGATGTTGCACGCAAGGCGGGCTAATCAAGATGGTATTGGCATTTCAAATGCTGGCGGTAATATTAGCGGCGGTCGCCGCTTATTTTTTATATCGCGATAACACCGATGCGATGTTTGCCGCGGCAGTTTTTGCCGCAGTGAGCTTTTTTCTGAGCATCCGTTTTCAGGTGAAAGGGCGGTTAAAAGAACGTGCGGCTGGCAAACCGGATTTGGATTCACCGCAAGAGTGACGCCTTCAGGCGTTTCTTTCCGTGCATGAATGGCTCGCACAGTGTCGCTCCGACCATCGCAAATTTTGAGGAAATGAAGGCAGCGGCTAAGATATTCCGGGGTATCGAAGAATGAAAAACATCGCCAATCTTCTTGAAAATAACAAGCGTTGGTCGAGGCAGATCACGGAACAAAATCCGGATTTCTTCTCCGATCTCGCCCACCAGCAGAATCCTTGCTACCTCTGGATCGGCTGTTCGGATAGCCGCGTTTCGGCTAACATGATTGTTGGCCTGATGCCGGGCGAGGTATTTGTTCATCGCAATGTCGCCAATCTGGTAAACCACACGGACATGAATTGCCTCTCGGTGATTCAATTCGCGGTCGAGGTGTTAGAGGTCGAGCATATTATCGTCTGCGGACATTACGGTTGCGGCGGCGTGGCATCGGCGATGGATGAAGAGCGTCACGGTCTGATCGATAATTGGTTGAGGCATGTCAGGGATACGGCGCATCTGCACGCAGGGCTGCTTGATTCGATTGACGATCCCGGGCAAAGGCTCGACAAGCTCTGCCAACTTAATGTTGCCGAGCAGGTGCTGAATGTTTGCGAGACCACGATTGTCCTCGATGCCTGGGACCGGGGCCAAACGCTGGCCGTTCACGGATGGATATATGGGCTGAAAGACGGGCTGATCCGCGATCTTGAGATTTCGATCAATGATGAAGCGGCGCTAAATAAATTACGCACGACCTTTCTATCGGGCGGCAATCGCGAGGGAGGCGGACAAGCATCAAACTAGCCGATGATTATTGAGACTTTAATCGATACGGACAGTCAGGAAGGCGGGGTTGCTCCCGCTCTTCTAACTTTCCCGGCGGCAAGAAAAGAACGGGGGCAAGCCCGCCTTCCTGACTGCAATTTTGTAAAGGTACTCGTTGACACTAAGCATGTTCATTAATAATCTTTTAAATCCACTCGCCATAGTTTTCTTGTCGATGATGATATTTACCGTCTCGTCATCGGCACAAATGTCCCGCAAGCCCTCACCGACACGCGAACCGAAGGGAGCGATGGACAAGAGCCCGGATTCGTCAAAGAATTCGCTCGGCAAAATCGCTACGCGCGCAAATTTTGATTCGATAGCCCGCACCTATCACGCGGGCACACCGTACGCGATGCCGCATGCAATGTTTGTCATCGACCGGCGCTCTAACAACAAGATCTTTTTTGTCAATTCGCAAAAATTCCGCTTTCACAAAGATTTTTTGCTCGCGACCTATCTCGTCCCACGCGGCACGGATGTTTTCAAACCAATCTATGTCGATCAGGATCGGCGGTTCATCGTAGGCACTATCGCGTATCAAAAGACGGTCGAGAAATTTACGTGGGAATTGTGGGAAGGCGATCTAGCCACCGCCGACATGATTAGATCAGTGAACGAGGTAATTAATAAATCGTTCTTTCAAAAGGTCTCGTACAAACCGAACTCGATCCGGCAGGAAGATGTTTCGGTAAAGCTTGCCATCGACCGTGTGCTGCAGGACGACCTCAACAAAAATCAACCATATCTAGCGTTGAATACCGGCACCGCTGTCGGTCGCATTCACATAATCGACAAATACGATGACACGGTCGAGATCGGCGATAACGAAATAATCGTGCTTCGCGAACTGCCGATAACGCTGCCGCCCGTACGCGGCATTATCGTCGCCAAGCCGTCGTCGCCGCTTTCGCACATCAATATTTTAGCCAAAGGCTGGAAGATACCGAACGTCTATATCAAGGATGCGGACAGGCTGTTTCGCGAATACGACACATACGTTTTCAAACTCGATGCCAACCTGACGGATTACAATCTCACTCCCGCCACTCAGAGCGATGTGAAAACATCATTCGTCTCGCCCGATCAGCAAATTCCGCCAGTCGATCTCAAATCTGCCAAGCTCGCCGCTCTCGGTGAGATGCGCAAAAAGGACAGCATCAAATACGGAGCGAAATCGGCGAATCTAGGCGAGATGTTGAATACAAAGGTCGCGGGCGTGACGATTCCCGACGGGTTTAGCGTACCTTTTCACTGGTATGACAAGTTCATGCGTGAGAATGGATTTGATAAAACACTCGACGAACTTCTCGACAGCAATGATTTTGTCCACAACCCGCGTTTTCGGAGGCAAAAACTCGAGGAGTTTCGCAACGCGATTCAAAAAGGCAAGTTTGACGGCGGATTGAGGCAGGATATTATCGCGAAATGGAAAACGCAGCTCGGAGCAAAACCTGTCTTTGTCCGGAGTTCCTCTAATTCCGAAGATCTGCCAAATTTTAGCGGCGCCGGGCTCTATTCGAGCGTCGCAAACGTCATCGAGGAAGACAAACTTATTGAAGCGGTCAAAAAAGTGTGGGCTTCGCTTTGGAAATTTGAGGCTTACGAGGCCCGCGTCCGTAATTATGTCAGCCAGACCGATGTCTATATGTCAGCTCTCATTCAGATCGGCGTCGATATGGAAAAAGGCGGCGTGATGATTACAAAAGATCCGTTCGACGACCGGAACACAAACGCGGTTTATATCAGCGCCGTTTGCGGGCATAATTCCAAGGTGGTTGACAATACGGGAATTCCCGAACAGATTTTGTTTAACCCGAAGTCGAATTCGGTGGTCGTTATGACGCTTTCACAACAGGAGAACGCTCTCGCGTTTGACGCAAACGGCGATCTCAAAGAAACCGTCGATAAATGCGCCGGTGCGAAGAAACGTGTTTTGACGGACCTCCAGACACGCAGCCTGGCAAAGGCCGCCATCGACATCCGCCGTGCATTTGGCGGCAAAAAAGAGCAGGATATCGAATGGGGAATATTGAACGGGCGCATTTACGTCGTCCAATCAAGGCCGTTTATCGACAAGAAATAGCTCAGAGTTCACGCTTAGCGTTACCTCTTGTTTTACCTTTGCGGCTTTTGCGGGAGAATCCCTGTAGTCATCGGAGATTTCCCGCGAAGCGCAAAGACGCAAAGTAGGAATTGAGGAAGATAAAATGAAATCAGCGATTATTTTTTTAAGTGCGGCGTTGGCTGTTGGGTGCGCTAATACCGGCCAGCCGATCAACAGTACCGCGAACACGGCACCGGCGACGCCGCAAAAAACGGAAAAGATCGAATCCGTGGCCGCACATACGACCGAGAATCAGCCGCCAAAGGCATCGAATGCGGTGCCAACCAACACCTCCGGGCAATCAAAATGGACGCAGAGCGGCGATCCCATCGACACGACCGCACTCGATTCGGCAATTATGTCCGCCGAAAAGGCTTTGAGCGGCAAACCGGCAGACGCGGCCGCAAAGAAAGCTCTCGGTGCCGCTTATTTCAAACGCGCCGTCGCCCTGACCGACGCACGCCAATACGCATCGGCGCTCGGCGACTATCGGCGGACGTTGAAGCACGACCCCGCAAACGCGGAAGCTAAGGAATGGATCGAACGCATAATCATGATTTACAGCTCGATCAACCGCTCGTATCCAAACGAAGGCGAAGAGCCGCCGCCGCTGCCATTTACAAAACCAAAATAGCGGGAGTGGTGGGGGGGGCGGGACGGGGGCCCCCCCCGCACGCGCCAACAAAACACCGACCGGAGAGTAATAAACAAATAGTTTGGTTAGTTGGGGTGTT
>JANPCJ010000400.1:0-9401 GCA_031430895.1 Chloracidobacterium sp.
TCGGCTAAAGCCAGGACATGTTGGGACATTTATCCACTAGCTAAAGCTAGTGGCAATTTATTCAGACCAAAAATAAGATGAAGATCGAACTCAAAGAAAAAACATTCAGAGTTTTTCTTTTCCGCGAAGCGGCACATAGCCACGTCCCCCTTTAGGGCGTGGTCAAATCGGACGAACAATTTGCAGCCCGTTTTAACGGGCTTACCGTCAACCGGCTTAAGCCGCCGGAGTTAAGGACGATAAATCGCCCTTTTAATTATATCGATAACCAAACCACGCCATAAATGGCGTGGCTATATGCCCTTCGGGATAATAAATAGATGAAGATCGAACCTAAAAAAATCTCGCGAGTATTTCTTCGGGCTTTGCCCGTCGATGTGCGGAAAAGCTATGCTTTTCCGTGCGGCCACTAAAGATTTCGCGGCTACGCCGCCGCTCTTATCCTTAACGAAAGTCGGCGGCTAGCCGCAGAAGTCTGAGTGAGGCTATCGGCGAAGCAGAGCTTCGCCGCACATCGAGCGGCAAAGCCGCCAAAGCTATGGAAAACACATTAAAAGAAAAAACATTCAGAGTTTTTCTTTTCCGCGAAGCGGCACATAGCCACGTCCCTTTAGGGCGTGGTCAAATCGGACGAACAATTTGCAGCCCGTTTTAACGGGCTTACCGTCAACCGGCTTAAGCCGCCGGAGATAAGGACGTTAAAACGCCCTCATGAAAACTCGACACACCTAACCACGCCATAAATGGCGTGGCTATGTGCCGCGAAACGCGGAAAGACGGCTAAAGCCGCCTGAAACCAATATGGATGTCAAACTGCAAGAGATCACGGTCAGGCAACTTACCGAAGGTTACCGAGATAACAATGAAGCCGGTGTTGTCGGTTTTGGTGGGAAGCTCGATATTCGTCCGCCTTATCAGCGGGAGTTCATCTACAAGGACAAGCAGCGGGACGCGGTTATTAACACCGTCAGGAAAGACTTTCCGCTAAATGTCATGTATTGGGCGGTGCGTGAGGACGGCGGCTTTGAGGTGATCGACGGACAACAGCGAACAATTTCCTTGTGCCAATATGTCACCGGAGATTTTTCGTTCGAGAACCTGTATTTTCACAATCTGCAAGACGATATAAAAGAACAGATACTTGGCTACAAGCTGATGGTCTATCTTTGTTCGGGAACCGACAGCGAAAAGCTGGAATGGTTCAGGACAATAAACATCGCGGGCGAGAAACTAACCGATCAGGAACTCCGCAATGCAGTCTATTCCGGGCCGTGGGTAACCGATGCCAAAAGATATTTCAGCAAGACCGGCTGCGCGGCCTATGGCCTAGGAAGCGATTATCTTACGGGCAGTCCGATACGTCAGGACTATCTGGAAACCGCTATCGAATGGATAAATAACGGCGATGTCGAAGGCTATATGAGTGTTCATCAGCACGATCCGACCGCCATTGAACTGTGGAATTACTTTCAATCTGTTATCTCTTGGGTGTCAGCGACATTCACCACAAAGAGAAGCAAGTTCATGAAAACTGTCGATTGGGGAACGCTCTACAACAAATTTAAGAACGAAAAGCTCGACCCTAAGTTAATCGAAGAAGAAACTGCCAAACTTATCGCCGACGATGAAGTAGAGAGGAAAAGCGGTATCTATCCTTACATTCTCACCCGGGACGAAAAGTACCTTGGCATTCGCACGTTCACAGATTCGGTAAAACAAAAGGTGTACGAGAAACAAGGCGGGATCTGCTTCATCTGCAAAAAGCCGTTTGATATTTCAGAGATGGAAGGCGACCACATCGTTTCATGGAAAGACGACGGAAAGACTGTCGAGGCGAATTGCCAAATGCTTTGTAAGACCGATAACCGAACAAAATCGGGAAAATAGACTGACCGATGTTCGGTTCGCGAAAAGGCGTAAGGATGTTGTTCGATAATGCCTGTATCGAAAAAAAGAAAATTGCGTGGTAAGAAGGTTGTGCGGCAGCCGGTGCAGATGCCTGACTACTGGCTGCTGGTCTTGTCACCAAAGGTGACGAATAATATAGCGTAGGGTGAGCGAAGCGTAACCCTACGTAATCGGCAACCACAATTCCGCTCCCTGAAGGGGAGCAACAAACAAATCGCGAATGTTCGTCCCCGTTGGGGACGCAACCATAATAATTGCATTCGTAGGGTTGCACCCTACGCCATAATATCGGTCTCCGTTGGAGACAAGACGAGCGGAACCTTTCGGTCGGAGCCATATATGCCTGTAGTTACATGGTAAGACGGTAAAAGCGTCAGCCGGTGCAGATGCCTGACAACTGGCTGCTGGTCTTGTCACCAAAGGTGACGAAGATTATAGCGTAGGGTGCAACCCTACGTAACCAATAAAAAGGAGCCGTCGCCGAAGTTGACGAACATCTTTATGCCTCAATCATTGGTAAAAGTATTGATACAATGTGGTGTTCTCGACGAAAAATCGAGCAGATTTGATCGTGCCGGAGATCGAGAGCGGATTATTTGCTTACATCCACGGAATCGTCGAGAACAATAGGTCAAAGCTAATTATTGCCAACGGGACAATGAATCACATTCATATGCTGATTTCGCTTGGCCGGACGATGGGCATCGGCGAATTGATCGGTGATATTAAACGAGCCAGTTCGGTTTGGATAAAGACGCAGGGAGACTTTCGCAACTTTTATTGGCAGGAAGGATACGGAGCCTTCTCGATCGGACAGTCGCAGGTGCAAGACGTAGTGAGATATATTCAAGATCAAAAAGAACATCACGCGGAGAAGGATTTCAAGACCGAGTTTCGCGGACTGTTGAAGAAATATGAGGTCGAATATGACGAACGCTACGTCTGGGATTGATGTTCGTCCTCGTTGGGGACGCAATTTTAATAATCGCATTCGTAGGGTTGCACCGTACGCTATAATTTTAGTCTCCGTTGGAGACAAGAGAGCAAAACCTTTCGGACGGAGCTAGACATGATAAATATGCCTGTATCTAAGAAAAGAAAAAGAGCAGGAAAGAAGGTTGTGCGGCAGTTGATGATTGATGTGAGGATCACAACAGAGCGAGAGTTGCTCTAGTATTTTCAAGGCTATGAAACCGGAACGTAGAGAATTCGGAAATACTGTCAATCCCAGGGTGACGCTGGCTCCGCAGTATTCTGCTGACCATCTTGATGAAGATCATTTCAACAAGACGGGCGAATTCCTTTACATCGAAACGATCGATCAGGAAGAGATGGTTGACCCGTTTGACGAAGGCCTCGCACCCGAAGCGTATTGGGCCGAGGGATGGAATCTTGGCTATTACATGGGGTATCGCAGTGATTTCTGCTGGCACATTGATGTTCCTTGCAAGATGTTTCCCACGCGTTACCGCGTCGCTGATTTTGAATTAAGCCGCAGTTTTCGACGCGTCCTCAAACTGAATGCCGACTTGCAATGCGTTGTTCGTCCCTTCCGGGTCACACCTGCCAAAGACGCTCTCGATCAGCTTCATTGCTATTCACGGTTTCAAAAGCTCAAGCCGCTCCTTTCGAAGATCTATACAAATCTTCGTCATCGATGCGCCCCGATCTATGAGGTGACAGTGTTTCATCCGGTTCGCGGGATCATCGCATTTACGCTGATCGAGATCGGGCATAACGCATCTTACGCCGTACGAACCGCCTGGACACCTGACGAAAAGCCGCGAAGTCTCGGCACGTTCACCTTTCTAAAGGCGGTCGAGTACGCTCGTTCGCTGGGTTTTGAACATCATTATGTTGGCCCAACGATACTTGCCGACCCTGCGTTCAGTTATAAACTGCGGTTCCCGGCATGCGAGCTTTACGAATGGGAAGCCAACGAATGGGTCGCGAGCGACAGCGAACGCGCGAACGCTATGTTCGTCGCTCCGTTTCGCCACCGCCGCTGGGACCCGGAAACAAATGATTGGGCCGAATGAACGAGAAAGATACTTTGAGACTATTCGACCTCGCTCTTGCACGCGAGATCATCCGCATGGACCGCGACGAACTTCTGCGTTTTGTCGAGTCCCGCGAGGAGCAGTTGCGCGGGATGCCCGGCAAACGCTCGGTCTTTGTTTTTTCAAACGATCGAGTCTCTACACGAACTACCGCGATGGTATTTGACGAGTTCTTTAAGGAAGATCCTGCCGAGGTCAGGCAAATGCTCATTCACGACCTGTGCTACCCGAACGAGCCTTTTGAGATCAATTACTACGCCAGATGCGGCTATCTCGACCATCTGTCGTCCATACACGTAAACTCGGTCGACGAACCAACAAACGGCGGGGCGATTTCTTCACGCGACCTGCTGCCATGGCCGGAGGATTCAGAGGCATGTTATTGGACTCGCCGTTTTGACGTGCTTGACCGCGATCACATCGGCCTCATGTCCGAGGCATTAAGGAAAAATCGTGAGAAGGTGACTACCGAAGAATATACCAAGCAGCTTCTCACGCTCAGATCAATGGAGAAAACTCTCGACCTTGAACCGAACCTTCGTGTAGCCTACATCTACGATCGCTAGAGTAGAGCGGTTCATTACACGGACGCGAAGAAGACGCAATAAAATTAGAGCTCCTTAAATATGATCGGGGACTTTTATTTCGAGTTCGCGGATTATCTCGACTTTGCGCTCGTAGGTACGACTTTTCAGGGTGAACGCACGCCGCGCGAAACCATGGACGATATTACCAAATCAATAATCGATACGTCGTTTGAGATGCTGCAGGCCGCACACGCTTTTCTTATTGCTCTTGCTAAGAAGATGGAACTGGAAGAATACATTTACCGGTAAGCCCGTCGGTCATGCGGGCGTGGGGCTTTTTGGACGGGTGCTACTCTTCGAAAAAAAAGGCGAGATGCAATTAGAATGCTCTCGTCTTTTTCCAGGTTGGTTGGTTTCCTTGCCGATCCTATACCAGTCTCATTTCGTCCACAACAATTTCAACTTCGCCTTTTCTGATTCGGAGAGAATAGGAGCCGTTTGGAACGGCGTCGAACCGAAATTCGCTTAGCTCGTCGGATCGTGTTTCGAATGAAACGTCCTGACCTTCCAAAACTATTTCAGATCCCTCAAACCCGTCGCCCAGGATCTGGCCGTGGATAGACATGCCTTTCGCCGTTTTGCCGATTCTCAAATCGACAGCGTTATCGCCCGCTTCAAAGAGCATTTGGCGCGATCCGGACGCTGATGTCGAGCGTTCGCCAAACGCCGCTCTGTCGGGTGAGAGGTCGGCTAGGAGCACGGCCATGACCTTTCGAAGAAGAGATTCTTTGGGTTGCGTGATGCGGCTTCTAAACAGGTTGTGTGCCCATTTGATGGAGCTCGCGGGTGCGTCGACTGAATCGTCACGCTGCATAAGTCGAACGATTTCGTCGATTCTCTGGTCTGTTTTCATTTTATCGTTGCTCGGCATCTCAAATAGCCTCCGTCAAATTAACAGTGTTCGATTCGTCGCAAATAAGACACGGACGGCGTCATTTATTCAACAATTTCTCTAATTTCTTTAGACACCGTGCCCGCATCGGGCTGATGCTGGTCGAGCCGACGCCGATGGCGGTTGCAACTTCGACATAACTCGCGGCCGGCTCCCGGAGGTAGATCATCGACAAAATCTTAATGCATTGCTGCTCAAGCTTATTCAATGCGGTGCGGATCAAATGCTGCTGTTCAAGCTCTATCAGCATTTCGTCGGCGAGCGGCCGGGCGTCTTCGATATTCGCCATCTCGAACTCCATCTCCTCCTCATTTGCTGGCGAATAAAGATTCTTTGCGGCGCGGATAACGCCCCACGTCTTGAACTTTGCGGTCGTGACTATCCATGATCGAATCTTTTCAGGCTGCTCAATATCGTCAAGCTTTTCAAAAAGAGTCAGACAGACATCCTGAAAAACATCGGCCGCCTGTTCGTCGCCGAGCCCGGCGCGGCGCGGGATCGCAAATATGAGGCGTTGATAGCGTTCGATGAGCTGGCTCCAGGCGTCATTATCGCCCGCCCGGCACCGCCTGATTAACGCCGCATCAGATCGATCAAGATCGGCAGAGCGAAACAGCGAATTCAATTGTTTCTCAGCATTTTTACTCACTAAGCATAGAATTCTGAAATATCGGTATCTAATACGCAATAATGGAATTCGAATTCTGAATGGATCTTCGTAAGGGCCAAAACTATTCTCACCTTCGCGGATGTTGTATTATTTTTCCTAACACGGGTAACAGGATACATAAAATATGCCGCAAAGAACGCGAGTCAATTTTGTTGTTTGGATATTATTCGCCTGTTTCTTTGCGGCGGCCTGCGGAAATACCTCCGTCCAGCCGCCGGCGCCTTCGTCCGCGTCGAAACCCGAAGCCACAACAGCCGGTACGCGCGGTGGAACCCTGACTTACCGCCTGACATCACCGCCAAGCACGTTTAACTATCTGCTCGCCGCCGACGAAGCCTCCATAGTGACGGCGTTTTTTCTAATGGGAGGCCGTTTGATCGAATTCGACCATCCGTCGCAAAAATTCCGACCCGCATTGGCGGAATCATGGACGGCGGCGGACGACGGACGCACCGTCGATATTAAGCTTCGAGAAAATCTCATGTTTTCCGACGGCCATACCTTGACCTCAGACGATGTAATTTTTACGCTCAACGGCATTTACGACAGCCGTACAAATGCATCCGGGTTCCGGGACGCGATGCTGGTTAACGGCAAACAGATTGAAACCAAGCGACTCAATGACCGGCAGTTTCAGTTTATCTTCCCCGAAAAAACAGCCGCCTTTGAGAACTATTTGGAGAATATGGCCGTGCTCCCGAAACATAAGCTGGAGGCTGATTTCAAGGGTGGAAAATTGGGCGAGGCATGGAAAGTGACGGTCGATCCGCAGGCAGTCGCCACTAGCGGTCCTTTCACCCTCGAATCCGCGACACCGGGTGAACGTGTAACGCTTCAGCGAAACGAGCATTACTTTAAGACAGATGCAAACGGCACGCGGCTTCCCTATCTGGACAAGATCGTTTTGGAAATCATCCCGGATCCAAACAATGCGATGGTCCGTCTCAGCCAGGGCTCGATAGATATAGTGGATCGCATTCGGCCAACCGACTTTTCAGCCTTGACCGCCGATCCCGGCCAAGTTCATGCCGTTGATGCCGGGCCCGGACTTGGCACCGACTATATCTGGTTTAATCTCACTCCAAAGGGCGACAAGATTAAGCACGCATGGTTTAGCAACAAAGCATTCCGTCAGTCTGTCTCGGTCGCGATAGACCGAAATTCTATCGCTTCAAATACGCTGCAAGGCCTGGCGACTCCGCTTTACGGATTTGTCGCCCCGGCGAATCGCGTTTGGGCAAATCCAAATTTGCCGAAGATCGAATACGACCTTGATAAGGCACGGCAGTTACTTATTCAAGCCGGTTTCAAGGTACAGGGAACCCCGGAAAACCCAGAACTCTTTGACGCGCAGAATAACCGCGTCGAATTCACGATGATCGTTCCTGCCGAGGGTGAACCGCGCCGGCTGATGGCGGCCGTCATCCAACAAGACCTTGCAAAACTTGGGATAAAAATGCAGGTCGCGCCGATCGCGTTCCAGGACCTGACAGAGAGATGGTCTAAGTCGTTCGATTACGACGCTGTTCTACTCGGTTTGGGCGTAAGCGGTATCGAGCCGATGTCCTATGCCAATTTTGTCCTCAGCAACGGCCCGGTGCATCAATGGCAGCCGAACCAAAAATCTCCTGCTACTGACTGGGAGGCCCGCGTGGACGCCCTTTTTGCCGAACAAGCCCGCGAACCCGACCACCAGAAACGGGCTGCAATTTTTAATGACATTCAAAATATTATTGCGGATGAAGTACCCATAATTCCGGTAGCCGCCCGCCATATAGTGACCGCCGCCAACGCTCGGGTCGGAAATTACTCTCCGAGCAGCATCTTTCCTTATTCGATCTGGAATGCGGATGAATTTTTTGTCAGGTAGTAGACATCCCGCGCAGACGGGATGAAACAATTTGTCCAACGTCGCGTAACAGCGCGGAATCCAAGATATCCGGGGAGACAGAAAACAAAATGAAATTTCGAAAAATTATCCGGTTCGCGGCCTTGTTTGCGGCGGCCGTTACACTTTTTATGACTAACACAAATAGTCCGGGCAATGCCGCTAACGAAACAGCCGTTAATCCCCTTCTCTCAAAATGGGGAGGGCCGTTTGGCGGCATTCCACCTTTTGACAAGGTGAAAATCGCGGATTTTAAGCCGGCACTCGAATCCGCGATGGCGGAAAATCTGATGGAGGTTGACGCCATCTCAAAAAATGCTGAGCCTCCGACCCTTGAGAATACGATCGTTGCTCTGGAGCGAACCGGAAATACGCTAAACCGTGTTTCGGCCGTATATGGCATATGGACCGACAACATGAGCAATGCGGAAGTCCAGGCGATTGAGAGCGAGATGGCACCGAAACTGGCTTCGCTTAACGATAAAATTACGCAGAACACCGGCCTATTTAAACGTATCGAGGCTGTTTATAACTCACCCGAAAAATCGAAATGGACGCCGGAGCAACAGCGGCTGGCATGGGTCTATTACACAAATTTTGTCCGCGCCGGTGCAAAGCTGGGCCCGGAGCAGAAAAAGCGTTTGTCCGAGATAAATCAGCAGCTTGCGGGACACTTCACAAAATTTAGCCAAAATCTGCTCGGTGAAGAAAGCAGCAAATATATTTCGCTTTTCAGAGAATCCGAACTCGCCGGCCTCCCGCAGTCGATCAGTGACTCGGCTGCGCAAGCTGCTAAGTCGAAGGGCAACCCGATTGTCGATGGTAACGGCGAATACGGGGGCGAGACCAAATGGATCATCCGCAACACGCGTTCGTCCGTCGATCCTTTTCTAACGTATTCCGACCGCCGCGATCTCCGCGAGAAAGTTTGGAAGATGTTTGTAAACCGGGGGGATAACGGCGACGCGCGGGATAACAATGCGGTAATACCTGAGATTTTGCAACTGCGCGCCGAACGCGCGAAGATGCTTGGCTACGCGACCCACGCCCATTGGCGCCTCGAAAACGCGATGGCCAAGAACCCGGAAAACGCGATGAAGCTGATGGAAGGCGTCTGGCCCGCCGCAAAGGCCCGCGTCAAGGAAGAAGTCGCCGACATGCAGGCGCTTGCCGACAAAGGGGGTGCCAAGATCAAGATCGAACCGTGGGATTACCGCTACTATATGGAACGCGTCCGAAAGGCGAAATACGATCTCGATCAGAACGAGGTCAAACAGTATTTACCTTGTAAACCGTTACGTCGGGGTGAAAAACCGGCACATTTGTAACCGGCGTAAACGTAAAATCAAATACCTCGCCGGCGACCCAGAACATTGCGTCCCGGATATTGTCGAGC
>JANPCJ010000401.1:0-13984 GCA_031430895.1 Chloracidobacterium sp.
CACATCGACGGCAGGGTTTGGCACCTCGATGTCGGCTCATCATATCCTGGGGCTGAAGAAGGTCCCAAGGGTTCGGCTGTTCGCCGATTAAAATGGTACGTGAGCTCGCGTTCGACGCGTCGCGAGACAGTTCGGTCCCTCGTCTGGTGTGGGCGTAGCAATATTGAAGGAATCTGACCTTAGTACGAGAGGACCGCGCTTGGATTGACCTCTAGTGTACGTGTTAAACGCGCCAGCCGTATCGCACGCTTACTATGTCGAGCATGGATAAACGCTGACGCGCATCTAAGCGTGAAGCCAGACCTAAGATTAATATTGCCAGTGAGACTCGTGGAAGACCACCACGTTGATAGGTTGGAGATGTAAGCGCAGTAATGTGTTTAGTTAAAGTGAACCCCATTGTCTAGACAATGGGGTTCACTTTACTCTTTCACGTTATTCAACCCGTGACGTGTGATAATATGGCGAATATGCTTTCCAAAATTTGCCATTTGTTGACCGCGTCGGTATTCGTCGTAATTTCGCTTTCAGTTTTTGCGAGCGGACAAAATACCATAAAGAAAATCGAAAGTGCCAAGGTGAAAATTGTGACAAATCACGCAACCGGAATGTTTGAGGTAAAAGCTACGCCGATGGCGGCTGAGGAAAACATTGGTGACCCGACGATCGGGCGATTGGCCCTGAACAAACAGTTCAGCGGCGGCTTGACCGGGACCAGCAAAGGACAGATGCTCGGATTTCAGGCGGAGACGCCCGGAACCGGCGGCTATGTTGCGATTGAACGCTTCAACGGAACGCTCGACGGTAAGAAAGGTGGATTTGCACTACAGCATATAGGAACGATGGCTGACGGCAATTTCGAACTCAATGTTTCCGTCGTTCCCGGCTCCGGTACCGGCGAACTTGCGGGGATTTCCGGCAAGATGGGGATAATCATCGAAGGCAAGAAACATTCCTACGTGTTGGATTATTCACTACCAAAACCAAAATAACCCGAATTTCATTCAAACGATCGCGCCAACCAAGTCGTACTCGTGAGCCTCACTGATCTTCAGGTCATAGATGGCACCGATCTGTGGCTCAAAATCATCCGGCATATCGTTGATGAGAATGTAGCCGTCGATTTCCTGCGTCTGGCCTTCGAGGCGGCCTTGGAAGAGAAGGTCGGATTCCTGTGAGAGACCTTCGAACATTATTTTGTACGTCTCGCCGACACGGGCCTTGTTGATCTGTTTGCTGATCTTGGCCTGCTCTTTCATCAAGCGGTTTCGGCGTTGTTTTGCAATTTTGGGGTCAACCTTGTCAGGTAAATCAAAAGCCGGAGTTCCCTCTTCGTCGGAATATGTAAACACGCCGAGATTTTCAAAGCGACAGTTTTGGACGAATCCGATCAGCTCTTCAAAATCCTCGTCCGTCTCGCCGGGAAAACCCGTGATAAATGTTGTCCGAATGGCGATACCGGGAACTTTTCCCCGGACGCGCCGAATCAACTTTTCAAGCGACGCACGATTTCCACCGCGTTTCATCAGCTTTAAGACATTCCGCGATGCATGCTGAAGCGGCATATCGAGATACTTGACAGCCTTCGGCGTTTCGGCGATTGCACCCAGGAAAGCATCCGAGATATGCGTCGGGTAGGCGTACATGACACGAACCCATTCGATGTCGTCGATCTCACCCAGCGCCCGGATGAGCGCGGCTAGAGCATCGACCTCACCAAGATCTTCGCCGTAACGCGAAGAGTCCTGAGCGATTAAAACAAGCTCTTTTACGCCTTGTTTTGCCAGCATTCTCGCCTCTTCGACTATTGATCCGAAACGACGCGAACGGAAAGAACCGCGCATTGCGGGAATCGAACAGAACGCACACGGCCGGTCACACCCTTCGGCGATTTTAATAAAGGCGGTATGCGATTCGGTCGCCCGCATTCGCGGCGTGTACTCGTCGTAGAGATAAGTCGCGGACTTGTTGCCTATCGGCGTAATAGTGAGTTCTTTGGCGTCGAATTCATCATCCGCCGCTTTGAGAATATCGTTGACCTGCGAAGTCCCGATAAACGCATCGACATCGGGCAACTCCTTCATCAGATCGTCGCGATAACGCTCGACCAGGCAGCCCGCAACGATCACGCGCGTCGCTTTTCCGTCGGCTTTCCAGCGTGTCGCCTCAAGGATCGCATCGACTGATTCCTGCTTCGCCGATTCGATAAATCCGCAAGTGTTGACCACGACCGTGTCAGCCTCATCGGCGTTATTTGTAATTTCGTATCCAGCCTCGGCCAATTGCCCCATCATCACCTCGCTATCGACGAGATTCTTTGGGCATCCGAGGCTAACAAATCCAATTTTCTTCATAGGAAATTAACCACAGATGGACACAGATAAACACGGGTGGGAAATCGGAAACAATCTGTGTTTATCTGTGTTCATCCGTGGTTTCTAATTCTTTTAACCAGGTTTCTATCTCGTCGGCCTCATCGCTCGAGAGGTTCTTTTTACCGAAGCGTACGCCGTTGTATTTCCGCGTAATATTTACGGCTTCCGATATTCCCACCGCGAACGCAAACTCAAGTGGAGTTTGATGCGGTTCTCGCTTAAATCCTTTGTTTATCAAAACTCGCTGCATCCGGTCGTAAAATTCGACGATCGAAGCATGACGCCTCGCAAAGAGCCGATCCCAAAGGCGACGCCAAACTTTCAATCTTACTACCTTTCGGTATAGCCAAACAAACAGGAGAATGCCGAGAACTGCCGCGGCCAGATAAACGAGACCGTATGTGACCGCTATTCGGCTCGCCTGAAAGCCTTTGTCGCCGCGAACCTCGGTCAGCCATTCGGCAATGGCGTCCTGCGTAACACCTAGATAGCGGGCCACCGCCCCCTGATAATCCACAAAACTGTCGCGAACCGACCTCACCAGAGAACGCTGTTCCTGATTGTCAAACGCCACGAAATACTGTATCCAAAATGTCTCCAAAGCTTCGAGATATTTAGTAACCGCGCCCGCGATGCCAGTCGCCGACGTTCCGCCACCTTGGCCAGCAGACGGTGTCGGGTCAAAAGGTACCCAGACATTCTCTCGCGGAAAATATACTTCGACCCAGGCGTGTGCGTTGCGTTGTCTAACAATGGTCACCTCCGCCGTATCGTTGTATTCGCCGCCGTGAAAACCATTGACAATCCGCGTCGCGATTCCCTGGGAGCGCAGCATTACCGCCATCGCGGTCGCAAAATATTCGCAATGCCCTTCGCGAATGTTGAATAAAAAATCCGCCAACGGTTCATCTCCGCTCGCTTTTTGCTCAAGGGTGTAGCCAAAACTGTTTTGTAAGTAAGATTCCACAGCCTGGGCCTTGTCATAGCGATTTTTCGAATTCGAGACTACTTCCGTCGCAAGCTGGGCGATTCTTAAATCATATTTCGGCGGCAGATTGCGATAGTTCTGAACCTCCGCCGTGTACGGCTTGTCATCAGATCGCAGCTGAGCGGCTGTCGGCAGATTCCGATCCGACACCACCTTATAACTAATCCGTTCATAATTTCGCGAATAACTGATCGCTCCGTAAACGTCTTTGTATAAAATCGAAAAATTCCCCTGAATGCCAACGATTTTTGGCAGCCCAAACAAAACAGAGGTATCGAGCGGTTCGAGATATATGGTCTGAACAGACAAATTCTCGCGACTTGACGCGTAATCCAGCCGGATCGGATCGTTCTCGATCTTCACAAAAGATTCTTTGCCGGATTTTGACTTGCTCCACGAACGGTTGTCAAAGGTGTCGAGAGCTATGCCGCGAAAATAGAGCCCGCTGTCGGCGTCCGACTTGCCTTCCAATTTCACGCGCATCACCACCGCGTCGTTTTGCTGAATGCTCCCGATGCCCCCGAGTCTTACGGTATCGGAAAAGCCGGACGAGGTTTCGAGACCGCCCTGATTACCGCCAAACCCCGCCCCGCCAACACGCGGCAGCATAAAAAACAGCGGCATCGCCAAGGCAATGATCACAACTATCAAGGCAACCGCCGTAGAAGGCAGACGCCGTATCGGCAGCAGCAAAGGTTTGGCTTCGCTTTCAAGAGCCTTCTTGTCGGGCTTAACACCCGCAATGCTGTCTTCGACGAAGCGCGATGTCTTCCTGATCTCAAACGCAATAATCGCGCAGACCATAACTAGCAAATACGCCAGAAACGACCCGAGATACAAAGCGCTGATACTCAACCCCGCCGCCAGCAGCACCTCGAAAAACGACATCAGATACAAAAATATCCAGTCCCGATCACTCTTCTTCTGCAACAGCTTTATCGCCGCAAGCGACAGGATCATCCGTGCCAGAATCCCCGCTATCCACGTCTCGCCGCCCGTTGGCGTAAAGATCTGCCACCGCCAGACCAAATAAAACAACGGCAACGCCAATACGATCAACGCCGTTCCGATCTTCTCCGATATCTGCCACCGCGAACCTTCGAGAAACCACGCCACAACTATGACGACAACAAACGACGCGCTCACCACGCTCCCAAACGTCCCCGAAACCCACAGCGAGAAAAAGCCGCAAAAAACGGCTGCGTAGGAAACAAGACGGAAGAATTTCTCGAAGTTCATTTGCGGAATCCCAGCGTAGTACACGCCTCTGATTATATCTTTCCGGCAAAATGTTGTCGAAAAAAATCCTTAGACGTTATAATCCTTGTGTAATGCTGACCCGACAGGTAATTATCAGGATGGTTGAGCGGAATATGAATAATAATCCGAACCCAATGATCGATCATGAAACAGCCATGAAGGCTCTCAGGTCGATAGTTAAACACGCCGATAAGAAGAATATTCCGTGGGCATTGATCGGAGGAGTGGCGATGAGCTTTTATGGCAGCCTGAGACTAACGAAGGACGTTAACGTAATCGCATCGGAAATACTGCCATTAGTTGCTGAACGCCAACTTGGATTTGGGGGACACTCTCTTGATAAGAGTGATGACCATATCTTCGTTGACCGAATCGGACGTCATGCCCAAGTCTTCGCAATTCTGCGACCACGGGCAGCGGAAAATTCTCGTCAGCGTATAACCGCATCAATCTTCCTGCTCATTGGCCTCAATTTGGGATTCGATCTCGTCAAGATGCAACTCGGCATAGTTCCATGCATTAACCAGGTCCTCGGCAGCAAGGCCGGGATAGCTCTTTAGGATGTCGCCCTCACTAAGGCCGAGTTGGCGGGCCCGGTAAAGAAGCCAGACAGGAATCCGCATCCGGCGTATGCAGGCGACGCCGCCCATCACGCCGTTGTTCTTTTCAATGCCTTCGTCGGCACCACGAGAGAATTTCTTGAACAGTCTTTTACGCTCCCGATCCGACAGACCAGCGATCGCGGTTTCGGCCTGCTTTAGTACTTCCACGGAATTCATAGGTCGAATTATAACACGAAAAAGCCCGCTCAAAATGAGCGGGCTTTCTTGAATTAAACCCGGCGACTTCCTACTTTCCCGCTGGCTGAAAGCTACAGTATCATCGGCTCCAGTAAGCTTAACTTCCGTGTTCGGGATGGGAACCGGGTCAAAAGTAATAGAGAATATTTTCCGGCTCTGGTAAGATTGAAGAATGATTGTGACCGAGGAAATCAATGTTAAAGTGCGGAAACTGCCGAAACCGTCTCAAGAGAAAGTATTGCATTTTGTTGATCTCTTGTTAGAAAAGAACGGGGATATTGACGAGGATCAGGAATGGAGCGATTTCTCCTTTGCTCAGGCAATGCAAGGCCTTGAGGATGATGGAATGGCCGAGTACACTGATGCAGATCTGAAAGAGCGATGGCAATAAGACGTGCCGGTCAGATTGTTTTATGCCGGTTTCCACAAACCGACTTTGCTCCCGGCAAGAGAAGGCCCGCCCTTTTGCTCTTACCCTTGCCCTCAGGATACAACGATTGGCTCGTCTGTATGATGTCAACAAGGCTTGATCAGGCGATCCCAGGCGTCGATGAGTTGGTCATGATTTCGGATTCCGACTTTAATCAAACCGGGCTGAAGGAAGATACGCTAATTCGTCTCACACGTCTGGCGACGGTAACCGATTCGCTTTTTACCGGGACGATTGGTCAAATTAATCCCGAACGCCTAACTCGGCTAAAGAGGAATTTGGCACGCTGGATTGAGGAAAGCTAAACAACTAATACGCCGAAGCGTGGACTCTGAACATCAAAAAAGCCCGCTCTAAATGAACGGGCTTTCTTGAAATAAATCCGGCGACTTCCTACTTTCCCGCTGGCTGAAAGCTGCAGTATCATCGGCTCCAGTAGGCTTAACTTCCGTGTTCGGGAAGCAGAAATACTACGAGGTACACACCCTACCTATCACTTTCGGGCAAAATGTTGTCGAAAAATTTATTTAGACGTTATAATCCAGTTGTAATGATGACAAGGCAGGAAATAATCAGGATGGTTGAGCGGAATATGAATAATAATCCGAACCCGATGATCGCGACCGAGGCTGGAGTGATGGCGGTGAAGGCGTTTGCCGCGATCGCGAAAGATTTAAATATTGACTTCGCGTTGGTCGGCGGAATTGCAATGCACTTCTACGGAAGTCCCCGATTGACCAAAGATGTTGACGTTATCGCCTCGGCGGTTCTTCCGATCAGTGCGGAGCGGCAACTAGGTTTCGGCGGTGAGCGCTATCGGGTCGATATTGGTGAGCTTCGTGTTCCGGTCGATTGGATCGTACGGAATGACGACGCTAAGAAACTTTACAAAAAGGCGCTCGAAGAGGCCTATCAACTGCCAAATGGTCTTCCTATAGTCACTACTGAATGGATGGTAATATTGAAGTACTTAGCTGGCAGGTTCCGAGATCAACAGGACGCCGTGTTCCTACTTAAAAATAGAAAACTGACCGACCGCAAATCGATTCGTCGAAAGATCATCGAAAACTCCGGCCGCGACGCCTGGGCCCTAATGTCCATAGGCCTAAAACGCTGGTACGACCTCGCCGACGGCAAGATCACAACCGAAAAAGAAGACTACGAGGCGGATCGCTTATAATGATCTGGGTTGAACGATGCCAACTGTACTTAGAAGCGGGCCATCTAGATTCTTCTTTTATGCCCGTGATCGGGACGAACCGCCGCATATCCATGTCGAACGTGATGGTGATATGGCTAAATTCTGGTAGGAACCTGTAAGACTACAGAGTAGCGGCGGTTTTAATAGAATGGAGATCAGCAGAATCCAGAGACTTGTTGAGCAAAATCAAGGCGAAGTGTTGAGGAGATGGGATGAGTATAGTTGAAGCAAAAGCGCAAAAGGTGCTGGTCACGGACGATACGCTTGCGATCGAGTTGAATGATGGACGTGATGATCTCCGTTCCTCTTGCATGGTTTCCCAGGTTTACTCCACGGGACTCAGGAGGAACGCAGTAATTGGCGCTATATCGGCGAGAAGGAAGGAGTACATTGGCCCGATCTGGACGAAGACATCAGCGTCAAACATCTCCTTATGGGAAAGCCGTCGGGCGAGAGTCAAAGTTCATTCAAACGATGGCTGGAAAGCCGTGAAACTGCGAGATAATGAATGTGCATACGGGCCAGCCCCGCGTAAAGAAAGTCCTCCAACCCAATTTCCTGAAGGGGCACCTTTGCCGCCTGCCTAAAACGCTGGTACGACCTCGCCGACGTCAAGATAACGACGGAGAAAGAAGTTTAAGAGGCGGATCGTTTGTAGACTTGCCTTCTCGATCCGCAGGGCGTAAAGTATCGACTCGAAAGCAAACAAATCAAATCCCTACGACTTCCGCGAACTAAACAATGGAAGTTAGCAGATTATGAAACGATGCCCAAGATGCAATCGCGAATTTGTCGATGAAATCGATTTCTGTTTTGACGACGGCACTCCCCTGTTGTCGAACGCTTCGACACAAGAGACGGTGGTTCTTCCCACTTCGCCAGCAATGCCCGATTACGCGCCGGCAGCGGCGCATCAAACGACAGCTCAAAAGCCTCCGTATGCCATACTCGGAATTATTTTTGTGCTTACAATCGCTGCGGTTGGCTTTGGTGTCGCATACTTTGTTTCGTCGCAAGAGAAAGAAATCGCGAGCCCGAACAAGGCCTCGAACACAACTTCGCCGCAGGATGAAGATAAGAAAAAGCTCGACGAAGAAAAGTCCCGCCTAGATGCCGACAACACAAGACTCGCTGAGGAACGAAAACGTCTTGATGCCGAGCGACAAAAAGTGGAAAAACAAAAACAGGCATCGGGATCGTTGCCTCCTTCGACCACGGCGTGGACGGTTGATCCGCCTACGAATATTCGGGCGACGCCGAATGGGGCCATCCGGTGCGTGATCTCGACTCCGAGCATGATCACGATAATCAATACGCCGTCCATACCGAGCAAGACTGGAGCTTGGTATCGAACCACAGCGTGCGGCGGTTCGGACGTTGTGCATTCGAACCAGGTCTCGTTTAGATAGACAGAAACCATGAACATCCGCTCATTCCTACTTATTTTGGTGCTTGTTGCCGCATGTTCCGCCGCCTGCCAGAATGCGCAGGTCGGCGTGAAGGAGCAACCGCCAGAGCAGGTTGAGACCATTCCCGTTGCCGCTCCCACTCCAAGCACCTCACCGCAACCGAATGTTAAGAGGGAAGGCCTCGTAGAACTGGTAAATCTCGATCCGTCCATAAAACTCGATATTCGCTACGCAACCGCGAATAACTTTGTCGGGAAGGTTATTTACAAAGAGGCTCGTGCATTTCTGCAGAGGTCGGCTGCGGATTCGCTCGTCAGAATTCACCAGACTTTGAAAGACGAGGGTTACGGACTAGTGATTTTCGACGGCTACCGCCCGCTTTCCGCGACAAAGCTGTTCTGGGAAGTCACTCCTCCCGAAAAAAAGAAATTCGTCGCTAACCCCGCGAACGGCTCTCGCCACAATCGCGGATGCGCGGTCGATCTGGGACTGTTCGATCTTAAGAGTGGAGCGAATCTCGACATGCCCACGGACTTTGACGATTTCACAGCCAAGGCCGCTATAGATTACGCCGGAGCCAACGATCTTCAAAAAAAGAACCGTTCGATACTTCGCAAAGCAATGGAATCCGACGGCTTTAAGGTGTATGCGACCGAATGGTGGCATTATGATTTTCAAAATTGCCCTGAATCGAGAATTTTGAATATTGAATTCTCTGATATTGAAACGGAACAAGATAAAACGGAAAATTCGAAAACACTTCCACCAGAACTTGCCCGCCTATTTGCGCAGATTGTCGAACAAGCGCGGCAACCGGAGTTCCGATTCAACGATTCCGTTTACGTCTCGGTAAGCGGGTTTGTTTATGAGTTGGCGACCACCAAACTAATACAAGCTGGGGCTGAACAGCCGAAACGCTGCGGTGATATTGTAGACGTGGAACATACGCTTCTCAATGAAAAAATGGAAGGCCAAGCCGGAGGCGGTTCGTTATGGAAACTTGAAAAAAGGGGTTGGAGACAAATCGCCCTGGACGAGAGTATCGGTTATCAATATGATGAACTTCTAAAAAAAGGGGTCTCGAAAACAGTTCTAAAATGTCTAGGAATCGTACCGATCTGAGCCGCATGTTCTGAATAGAGTCGCGCCGGTTAGAACAGGGGAGAGTCCGTGAGCTACGCACAAGTATGCACCGTCTCGGACCCAACTGACACGCTTCTAAAATCTTGAGCAAGGTCGAAGACGGCGTCGTTGTTCAAATCGAAAAAACTACGATGGATTCGAAAAACCGCCTTTGGGTACAGTTAAGTAGATCCAGCAGAAACGGTCGGATACTATTAGGCTGGGTATTCAAAGAATTCTTGCGGTGCGAAAATCGGGATATCGCCAATAATACTATTGCGGCGCAGGTCAGTAATGCCCGGATGCGATGCAACCTTAATTATGCAGAAGGGGACGTCCTGCCCGAACTTCCTTGCGGTTTTCCACGCGACAAGCCTTCTGCTCGATCGATCAGACGTCGAAACTCCGTTTCGCAAGCTCTCCCCGCAGCGCCTTCGAAGTTGGAGCGTAGTCCTTTTGCGTGCTCTGCATAGAAACTCGGATAATTCTCGCCCCTCATTTCCTTCAGCAACCCTATCCCCATATTCAAATGATAAATGCTGGGCCACCATGCCCACTTACACGGCGAGTCCCAGTCACCTGCGGCAGTAAATAGAATGATCTCAAATTCGCCGTCGTTATCGATATCTTGCCAGTCGAATGAAACTCGGCCCTCTTTCATCAGTTTGCGATAATTAAATTTGCTCGCGAAAGGCCAAATAATGTAAGACTCCTGATAGGCCCCGACGCCCCCATCGAATATCGAACCCATAAAGCTCCACAGCCCCCGAAAATGACTGGCGAAAGTTCGACCATCCGCTCCATTATATCGCTGATGAACGACTTACGATAAAGTGCTTTTCCACCAACCGAATATACAGTTTCGTAGGTTCCGGTCGTATCAGTTCGACCTACTTTTCGTTCCGTGAATTTCCCGGGACATTTGTTCTGGATGGGCAGTGATGACAACGCAGCCACCATTTTTACAATCTCGGGATCGCCACCGCCTGCCGGCAACGGAATCGAGCCTCCGTGGCGCCCGTTGATTCTTCTGACACACTGGCCTGCACAAAGAAGCTGCCGGAATTGTCCGAGATGTCTGTATCGTTGATTGGAAAGAAAAGGGCGCCATCCGACTGGGCAATAATTTGGTGATCCTTACCAATCCGAAAAGGAGGTGAACTGCCGATGCGTCCGACAAGCGTTCCAAATCCGACGCCTTTAAGACGACAATCGGTAGTATTGCAAATAAGTTTCTGTCCGTTCGCGCCACTAGTACTTGCCGGATATCCCAGTTGAGTGGCCAGAACTTGGCACCTTCCGTCTGGGCGATCCACAACCCCAAAACCTCTTTCAGCCCGTTCATGTTCACCCGTATCGCCACGTACACCGCTTTGTTTATGACATGGCCGTTATCCCTCACTTTGAACCGGATTGCGTCCAGATCGAAAGCCCCCGCGCATACAGCGATATTATGTTCTCGTCAAAGCCCGTGAACCGCGTCTGGTGCTTGCCCACAATCCTCGGCTCGAACGTCCCGTTCGATCCCTCGGCACCTCGATCGGCAGCGTACCAAACGTCCCTTTCAGCGTCTTCGCCGACTTCCCATTGCGCGAGTTCCCGCTATTCTGGCCCGCCGCCTCATGCTTCTCATACCCCACATGCTCCGTCATCTCCGCCGCCATCGAGCGAAAGACCGCACGTTCGGCAATAGCTCGTTTCGCGGCCAAACTGCTTTCCGCACCGCGGGCAATACAAGTTTTCAGTCATCATCATGAGTTACGACTTTTGACGAAAAATGTTCACCTCCGCGATGAAAACTCGCCAACAACGCAAACCTTAGACGTCCCGCGGCGAAATGAAGATTATGATGACCGCGATCAAAGCCGGAAGGGCCTGCGTCAGCAAAATGGAAGTTTTCGCGGTCATCCCGCCCATCGCTCCCGCCGCGATTATGCAGATTAGGAAGAACAGCTTAATCTCCCGCCGCCCCGACATTAATCCCCAGATAAGCCCGGCGGCAAGAAAGCCGTTGTACAACCCCTGATTCATCGCCAGAACGGCTGATGAAGCGGAAACTTCCGGCGTCATTCCGAAGATCTTTCGACCGACGGGATGATCCCAAAAAAACATCTCGAGCACGAGAATTCCCAGATGCTCGATGGCGATCAGGGCTATCAAAAGGTTTGCCGCAATTTTCATGGATTTAGCTCTTCCCCGGAACCAGGCTGCTCGAATTGTTTTTTTTAATTCGCCGATTTTGAAGTTCGGTTTCAGTATTGTATCATCACTTTTTTGAAATACCCTGCTATGTGTGTTGCAAAACTAAAACCTTACCTAACCTAACTCAGGAGAAATAATGAACGCCAAAAATGTATTGACCTTCGCTGCCGACCAGGAAGCGAGATTTGTCTCTGTGCGCTTTACCGATCTTATCGGGGCGTGGCATCACCTCACGTTTCCGATCGACCAATTGACGGAAGACAGCTTTGAGGACGGATTCGGATTTGACGCGTCTTCATTGCGGGGCTGGGCGGCGATTCACGAATCGGATATGCTGCTCGTGCCTGATCCGTCGCGGTTTTGGATCGATCCGTTTACCGACGATACGACGGTGTGTCTGATCGCCAATGCGGTCGATCCGATCACCAAAGAGGGATATTGGCTCGATCCGCGCTCGGTTGCCTCGCGGGCCGAGAGTTACTTGAAATTTACGGGTATTGCCGATACAGCCTACGTCGGGCCCGAGGCCGAGTTTTTTATTTTTGACGAGGCTCGATTTCACAACGATCAGAATTCGGCCGGATTTTATGTGAACTCGGAAGAAGGCCATTGGAATTCCGGTCGCGCGGGCGGGGAAGTCTTAAACACCGGCTTTCACATCCGGGCAAAAGAGGGCTATGTGCCGGTCGCTCCGCTCGATTCGTTGATCGATATTCGCAATACGATCTCGTCGATTCTTGGAGAAGTGGGCATTAACGTCGAATGCCATCACCATGAGGTGGCGACGGCGGGCCAGTGCGAGATTGACTTCAAATTCTCCAATTTGCTCCATACGGCTGATAATCTCATGCTCTTTAAGTACGTGGTCAAAAACACCGCGCACGCGGCCGGAAAGACCGCGACTTTTATGCCAAAGCCGATTTACGGCGACAATGGTTCAGGTATGCATTGTCACCAATCGTTGTGGAAAGATGGCAATCCGCTTTTTGCGGGCGACCAGTACGCCGGACTGTCGGAGATGGCGAAATTCTACATCGGCGGGCTGCTAAAACATGCTCCCGCGCTGGTCGGTTTTGCCGCCCCGACGACGAACAGCTACAAACGCCTGGTTCCGGGTTTCGAAGCACCCGTAAATCTCGCTTATTCCGCCCGCAACCGTTCGGCTGCCGTGCGAATTCCGATGTTTTCCCAGTCGCCAAAAGCCAAACGACTCGAATTTCGCCCGCCCGATCCTTCGTGTAATCCTTATTTGACGTTCGCGGCACTACTAATGGCCGGGCTCGACGGCATTCAAAACCGCATCGATCCGGGTGAGCCGCTCGATAAGGACATCTACGACCTTCCGCCAGAAGAACTGGCAAACGTACCGTCCTTGCCTGGAAGCCTTGACGAGGCGTTAAAAGCGTTGGAGAACGACCACGAGTTCCTGCTTAAGGGCGATGTTTTCACGACGCAGCTCATAGAGCGGTGGATCACGTACAAACGGGACAATGAGATAACGCCCTTGCGTCTCCGGCCGCATCCGCTTGAGTTCGCGATGTATTACGATATTTAACTGCCTTGGCAACTCCGTAGAACGGGTGGCCGAGCCTGGTTTCATCGACTCAGCCCTCCACTCAAGTTTGGTGGAAGGGCGGCTTGATCGACAGGCTCGGCAGCCTGTCGTACGTTGTATCTTCTGACGCGGGGACAAGCTAAAGCTTGAACTCTTAACAGGAAAAGCCCGAACAGATATTGGTCTGTTCGGGCTTGTTTTTATGCCCGCCCGGCGTGGTGGCCGGGCGGGGCGGGTTTTGCGAGTTGTCTAGCGGCTCAGAAGGCCGAAGAGGGTCAACGGGCCGTCTTCGAAGAGACGGGCGATGACGCCGCGGCCCTTGATCGTGACTTTGCCGTCGGTGTAGATGGCGTCGAGATCGTTGGCGTCTCGGTCGGAGAAGCTGCCGGAGCCTTCGAAGGTGATTGGGGTTTCGCCTGTCGGGGCGCCTTTTACGATGTCGAAGGTTATGGTTACGACACGAGTTGAGTAGCTGGTCGTAAACGGAGTTGACGAATCGAGCAGGATGGTCACCTGGCCGTCGGCGGCCTTGCGGGTGTTTGCGGTGAGGGTGGTGCCTTCGGGGACTGCGTCGCCGAGGGTGACAACTGGGTTGCTCAATCTCGATGCGTCGAAGTTGAGGGTGAACAGGGCCACCGTCTC
>JANPCJ010000402.1:0-4212 GCA_031430895.1 Chloracidobacterium sp.
ATTGAGGCTAAATAGCTTTCCAAAAAACAACGCAATGGAAATACCTGATTCCTATCATCTCACTTCAGAAACGGTTAACACCAAAACGGGGTCGCTGAGAAATATCTTTCTGCACGTTACGAAGGCTTGCAATCTGCGTTGTGTGTATTGCTATTTCTCTGCGCGTGAGCCGTTGCCGGATGAGATGACGGAGGATGAGTTTGCAAGGTTGTGGTCTGATTTTGTGGCGGTGAGTCCGCAGAAAGTTGTCTTTACGGGCGGCGAGCCTTTGTTGCGGGCGGATATTTTGGATTTGTTGCGCGGATTGCGCGAGGCGGATAAGGAACACAACACCTTACGTTGTCTCAATAGCAACGGGCATCTGGTCACAAAAGATTTGGCGCGGCGGCTGGTAGGTTTGGCGGATGAAGTGCGTGTCAGCATTGACGCTTTAGAGACACGCAATGATGCTCTGCGCGGCGCGGGGAATTTTGCGGCGGCGATGCGGGCGTTGGAGATTTATTATTCCGTCGGGTTTGAGCCGAAAGTCTTGGTGACAGTGACATCACAGAGTTTGCCCGATTTGGAAGAGTTGATTTGTCTCTTGATTGAAAAGAAATTTACACGCATCAACCTCAACGGCTTTCGCCCAATCGGACGCGGGCGCGGGCATTGGGAATTGATGGTCAACCCGGACGAGGTGCGAGAAACCCTCAAACGAGTGCGGAATGCGGAGTGCGGAATGCGGAATGATTTTTTTGGAGACGACAACATCGCGCACGATGAAACACAATCAGAAACCGCGAACGCCTACACGACAACAACTCCGCACTCCGCATTCCGCACTCCGCACTTGAATTGCGGTGTCGGTGCTTTCCTGAACATTATGCCAAACGGCGATGTTTTTCCGTGTCACGTTTTGACCGACAGAGAGTTTCGTTGCGGCAATCTGCGCGAACAAAGTCTGGTTGAAATTTGCAGTCGAAACGGATTGTTGGGCAGATTGTCCGCGCTCAATTTTCAAGAATTGGCAAAAGAAGATTCGCGGCTTTCCGAACTAAAAAATCGGACGGTTTGTTTGGGTAATGTGTATCCGCAAACAAGGTCGTTGCCGGTGTGGCAAAATAGTCTCAGGCTAAACTGAAAAAAACTATTTCATTTTAAGATCACAATCAAACGTAAAGATTGACGTGGGAGTACCGACGAATATTACGATTCCGCTAGTTTTCGGATTGTGATAGAATCAGCCATTATGACGACACTTGAAGCAATTTACGAAAATGGCATCTTTAAGCCAGTTTCTGACGTGCCGCAATCGCTAAAGGAACATGAGCGTGTCAGAATAACCATCGAAACCGATACGGACGAAGATTTACAAGCCGAGTTCGCACAATGGGAAGCCGCGAGCGACCAGGATTTTTTGGAAGCGTCTTTGGGAGAAAAACGATCTGTTTTGAAAAGGAAAAATGGACACAACGTGCGATCGGCAACTCGAATAGTGGACGAGACTTTTGGCGCAAACCACTCGATCAGGCGAAAGGATTTGATCTTGCTTGCCGAAGACGAAGAATTCAGTGGATATTAAACAGCTACCGGCAAAGACGAGATGTCTAGTCGATGCCAATATTCTCATATATCACCTTAATGGAGCATCGTCGGAGTGTCGGGATTTTCTTCGTCGGGTCGCAAGTCAGGAAATCGAAGCATATCTGACAACTATAATCGTTGCTGAGGTATTGCATCGCCAAATGCTGATCGAGGCTGTGGAAAAAGGTCTTGTGACCTCGGGGAAAGCTCTTAGGAAGCTGAAAACGCAACCTGAAATCATCGGAAAGTTAACCTTGCACATTTCGCAAACCAAAAGGCTTTTAAGACTGCCGTTTACGATTTTACACATTGACGAAGATGATATATCGAAAAGCCACAGCCTCCGCACAAAGCACCATCTATTTGTGAATGATTCATTAAACCTTGCGTGTGCAAAGCGTCACGACATTCGACACATCGTTACGCACGACGGTGATTTTGTTAGAGCTTCGGGTATGGCGATTTGGTCTCCGACGGATCTGTGATAATTGGTTGATAATGGGTTACTCGTCTTTATTCAAGAATCTAACGGGTTCTGATCTCGACCGGTCGATCGACATCTCGATCCCGCTTCGTTTCAACGGCCCGCAGCCGAATGCTTATGGCGTTGACCCAGCGACTTCGAAACCGTGCGAAGCGGGCGATCTGGTCGGTGATGTGCGGCGCGGTGGAAGCGTCAACTTTGAGCAATACACGTTTATTCCGCATTGCAACGGGACACATACTGAATGTGTCGGGCATATTATGAACGAGCGGATCTCGGTGCGGGATTGTTTGAAGGACGTTCTTATCCAGGCGGTGCTTGTGTCGGTAGAACCCATCGATTCCCGCGGCGATACAGTGATTACGCAGAATGCGTTGGCTGGGGCAATCTCAATGTCGAACGGAGCCCTCACTCACGTGCGGGCTACTGACACAGCATTAATCGTGCGTACATTGCCGAATGAAGATAGCAAGTTGTCGCGGGTTTATGATGCGAACAACATTCCACCGTATTTTACGACTGATGCGATGGAATATATCGTTGAATGCGGCTTCAAACACTTGCTTGTCGATGTGCCGTCGATCGATCGTCTGTTTGACGACGGAAGGCTTTCGAATCACCGGATGTTTTGGAATGTAGAGCCCGGGAGATTTGAAACAAATGCGGCAACTCGTATATCTAATACGATCACGGAATTGATCTATGTACCGAATGAGGTCGAGGACGGCGAGTATCTATTAAATCTGCAGATCGCCCCGTTCGCGTCGGACGCGGCCCCCAGCCGCCCGATACTTTTTAAGATTTCTTAACGCAAAGGCGCAGAGACGCAAAGATGCAAAGATTGAGGGACCTTAGTTTTTGCGGCTTTGCGTCTTGGCGTCTTTGCGTTGAATATTCCTATGCAACGGCGTGTTCGAGAGCCGCTTTGAGGTCCGCGTATTTGAATTCAAACCCGACTTCTTCAAGCCGCTTTGGCAGAACCTTTGTGCTGGCGAGCAGGAGTGCGTCACCCATCTCGCCAAAGACCATCGAGACGGCAAATTCAGGCAGGGGCAGGAACGTCGGCCGGTAGAGAACCTCGCCGAGCGTCTTTGTGAAATCATGATTTGTAACGGGGTTGGGCGAAACTGAATTTACGGCACCGCGAAGATTCTCGTTTTCGATAGCGAAGTTAATGACCGCGATGTGGTCGTCGAGTGAGATCCAGCTCATCCATTGCTTTCCGCTGCCGACGACGCCGCCGACGCCTAGTTTGAACGGCAACAGCATCGTTCCGAGGGCACCGCCGTCTTTTGACAAAACAATGCCGGTTCGAAGCAAGACCGTGCGAATTCCCGCGTCTTCGGCCCGGCGCGATTCCGCCTCCCACTCTTTGCAGACGACCGCGAGGAAAGTATCGCCGGCGGCGCTCGACTCGGTAACCTCTTCGTCACCGCGTTCGCCGTAAAAGCCGATGGCGGATGACGAAATAAAGACGGACGGTTTCTTTTTAAGTTTTGAGATCGCGTCGACAATATTGCGCGTTCCCAAGACGCGGCTGTCGCGGATGGCCTTCTTCTTGTCCTCAGTCCAGCGCAGGCCGCTCACATTCTCGCCCGCAAGATGGACGACGGCGTCGATGCCTTCCAGTTTCTCGGCATCGGCGAACCCCGTCTCCATGTCCCACTGAATATGTGTCGCGTCCTTTGGTTCTTTCCGCGAAGCGAGCAGCATTTCGTAGCCCTTTTCTTTGAATACTTCCTGAAGCGCCATTCCTATCAGGCCGCTTGCACCGGTGATCAATACTTTCATAAAGAAATCATACTATATGTTAGAGCGGTATGGATCGCTGCCGAATGCACAAGCCCGCGGCGTAGGCAAGGGGCGTAACACTCAACTTAAATGTGCCGCCCTTGCTTACGAGCCTGTGTCAAAACTCATTAGATTCTTGTCGCCAACGGCGACTGACATTAAAGCCCAGGGTGCAATGAGCGATGCGAATGGAACCCTGGGAAAATGCGAATAGAGTTTCCGGTCGCTGAAAGCGACCAACAAAACACGAACTTGTTGCTCCCCTTCAGCCTCCGACCCGGACGGTCCGGGTTGTGTGACAAAGGAACTGTGTCGGTCATCTCGGCGATCTCTGCGTCATCCTCGGCGTCCTCTGCGTTAAAAACGGGTTC
>JANPCJ010000403.1:0-22866 GCA_031430895.1 Chloracidobacterium sp.
TCCGGATTATTGCTGAAAATACTGACATTTGGCACCGTCGAACGGTCGTAGTAACTCTGGCCGATGAGCCGCGGCTGATAAAATCCGCGAGCCGAGCGCAGATCGAATTCGGCCATTGTAAAAGTCTTTCGCGAAACTTCAATATCCCGGTTGTTTACGAGGGCGAGCTCTATCGCCTCGCTCAGCGTCAATGTTCGCTGCCGGGCAATGTCGATCCCGACACGACCAAGATCGGGCAAACCCCGATCATCTGAGCGATAATTCGGAGCAATTTCAGGGACGCCCGGCAGATTTTCCGGCGCGTCGCTTACCGCCGGCGTCGGCGTCGGCGTTTGGCCAGTCACATCGAAAACGGACGCGGCGAGCACAAAGATAATGAGAAAAAATAAATGCCGATGCATAAAAAATTGTTTTCGGCCGATTACTGTTTATTTAAAAATTGATGTCGTCGCCGTCGCGAGGCGCCGTTTGACGCCGCCGAAGAGCCAAGTCGCAAATTGGTTGACATATCTGAACAGCCGCAATTCGGCGAGATCGTCAAAGATCGAATAGAACACGGGCACGGCCAACAGCGTAAGCAGCAAACACATCGTCTGCCCGCCGACAACCAGAACGCCGATCGATCGGTTTGTACCAGCTCCCGCGCCAGTCGAAATTACCAGCGGGATCATGCCCGCAACCAGCGCGATCGTCGTCATGAGGATAGGCCGCAGACGGTCGCGGTTGGCCTGGATGATCGCGTCGTAGCGAGACATGCCCTGCGAACGAAGGTGATTTGTATGGTCGATCTGCAGGATGGCATTTTTCTTAACCACGCCGAAAAGCAGCAGCAAACCAAGGCCGGAAAAGATATTAACAGTTTGTCCAAGCACTAAAAGGCTAAAGATGCCGAACGGGATCGAAAGCGGCAGCGTGAGCAGGATCGTAATCGGATGAATGAACGATTCGAACTGGGCGGCCAGCACGATATACATAAAAATGAAGGACAAAGAGAACGCCAGCAGGAAGTAAAATCCGGCCTTTCCCATTTCCTTAGACTGCCCGACATATCCCGTCCTATATACGGCGGGCAAATTGAGCTCTTTTACATATGAATCAATGCCCGCCGTAATGCTGGCCGCCGATCCGCCGGGGCGCGTGTTGGCAAGCAGAGTTACCTGACGTTGGCGATTAGTGCGGTCAACCGAGCTCGGGCCCGTGCCCTCCTTTACCGTGACAACGCGGTCGAGCGATACCCAGCCGAGTTTGGCCGAAGGGACGATCATGCGTTTGAGGCCTTCGACATCGGTACGGAAATTGTTGATCGCCCGCACGCGAACTTCATATTGATCGGTTCCGGCATTATACGTGGTCGCTTCCTGGCCGGCGACCAGGGTATTTAAAGCCTGAGAAACATCGCCGACACGCACTCCAAGATCGGCCGCCGTACTCCGGTCTACCTCAAGCTGAAGTTCCGGTTTTCCGCTGATCAACGTCGTGTCCACATCGACCGCGTCGGGGATCGTCTTAATTTTTTCGATGATCTTTGCCGAATATTCCTCGAGCTTTTTGAGATCGGGGCCGGAGATCAAAAACTGGACATTGGCGTTACGGAAACCGCCGCCTGAGAACGCCTGCACTTGCTGAACGCCGGTCCGCAATTCGGGTGGGAACTGTTTTAAGAGTTCGCGGGCGTCGGACATCATTATTTCCTGCGATTTCAGCCGGTTGGATATATCGGCGAGTTTCACATAAATAGTTCCGGCGTTTACAACCTGTTGCTGCCCGCCGCCGACGGTCGCCAAAGTGTCCGTCACACCTGGCATCTTCCTGATCTCCGAGGCGATGCGCTCGAATATCTGTGATGTCGCCCCAATACTCGAACCCTCAGGTACGCGGACCGATATCTCGAACTGCGATTGATCATCGACCGGCAAAAAGTTTTTGCCAACAAACATAAACAGAGGAATTACGCTTAGAAAAACCAGGATACAAAGTGTGACGATCACCCATCGGTGGCCCATCGAGAATCTCAGCAAAAATGCATAGGCGCCATCCACAAAGCGGAACCAGCCCGTGTATTTGCTGTCGCTTTTTTTCTGTTCGATCATGCCGTCGCCCTTGATTTCCTCGGCTTCGGTTTTAGGCTTTACCTTATGTTTCTTGATAAGACGAGCGGCGAGCATGGGCGTCAGCGTAAACGAAACGATCAACGACACGGCGACGGCAAACGAAGCGGTCAGTCCAAAGCTCGACATAAAACGCCCGACAATGCCCTGCATAAATCCGATCGGGACAAACACGGCCATCAGTGACAGCGTCGTCGCCAAAACGGCCATACCGATTTCTCGCGTGCCTTCAATCGCCGCCTGAAAGGGGTTCATACCCTTTTCCTCGACAAAGCGGTAGATGTTCTCAAGCACGACAATAGCGTCGTCGATCACGATCCCTACCATTAAAGTCAGGGACAACATCGTGATTGAATTCAGCGTATAGCCCATCGCGTACATGAGCGCAAAGGTGGAAATGATCGATGTTGGAATGGCCAGGGCTGCGATAAATGTGGCGCGGAAATTCCACAAAAAGAGAAATACGACGATAGCCGCGAGTATCGAACCGACGATCAAATGCTCTTCAATGGCATTTAGGGAATTTTGGATAAAGATTGAATTATCGCCGATGACACGCATCTGGAAATTTTTCGGCAGCGTCGGCTCGATTTCTTTAAGTCTTTCCTTTACCTCTTTTGCAACCGCGACGGTGTTCTGGCCGGATTGTTTTGAGACGATCAGCGTCACCGCGGGCTGTCCGTTCAGACGCGCTTCGGACCTGATCTCTTCGGCCCCGTCCTCGACATACCCAAGATCGTTGACCTTTACCTGATAGCCGCCGCGGGTTGCGACGACAACATTACCAAATCCTTCCGGCTTTTCAATTTTTCCAACGGTTCGGATACTGGTTTCCGTCTGTCCCTCATCGATGCGTCCGCTCGGGAATTCCATATTTTGAATCCTGAGCGCCGCCGAAACTTCGCCGGCCGTCACGTTGTACGAACGCATCTTGTCAGGATCGACCCACACATTTATCTGTCGCTCACGCCCACCAATTATTGTGATCTGGCCGACGCCGTTGACCGACTCGATCCGTTCCTTAATCTTGTTTTTCGCGACTTCCGTCACTTCGCGAAGGCCGGTGGGAGCTGAGACCGATATACGCAAAACCGGAGTAGCATCGGTGTCGAGCTTTTGCACCGTCGGCTGTTCGGCAGTCTCGGGTAGGTTTGGAATGACCGTCTGAACACGGTTCTCAACCTCTTGGGCGGCAACATTTACATCCTTTTCGAGAACAAACTGCACAAAGACCTGCGAGATGCCCTCGATCGACGACGAACGCAGTTCATCGATACCGCTAATCGTATTGACGGCTTCCTCGACCTTCTCAGTAATCTCAGTTTCAACTTCCTGCGGCGATGCTCCCGGATTCCGCACGGTAATCGTGATCGTCGGAAAATCGATCTTCGGAAACAGATCGACGCCGAGACTCATAAACGAGAACCCGCCCACAACAACGAGCGACAAAATCAACATCGTCGCGAAAACCGGACGTTTTACACAAACTTCAGCTAACCACTGCATAACACCTCAGTTTCAAGTTCCAAGTTCCAAGTAGCAATCACTTGAATTTCCTTCCACGCTCTTCCGATTGCTGCAAATATTTCATTAATTCCGAAATCGTCTTGGATGTTTCGATGAGAAGCCGCATGATCTCGTCAAAAGTTTGTTTATCCAAGTACTGCTGATCTCCGGCGATGTATAGTTGCGACCGGACCTCGCCGCACGAACCTTTTGCTATAGACAAAAATTGCAGAAACTCCTTATTCCCATCACGTTCGAAGCCTTCCGCGATGTTCGACATCACGGATATACTGGCCCGGCGAATTTGATTTAAAAGAGCAAAATCTCGGCTGAACGCCCCGATGGCGCTTATCTCGTAAATGCGCCGCGTCGCCTGCCGAGCTAACTTCCAACCTTCTATCTCCTCAAACCTCTCAATTGCCTGGAACTTGGAACCTGAAACCTGGAACTAATTCCCCCGAACAAATACGCCGTCAAATAACTCGTTGATCGGGCCCGTCGCAATAACGTCACCTTCCGCTACTCCTTGCTTTATCTGAATCAGATCGTTTTCCAAAAGCCCGAGCTGTACGAGAGCCTCGCGGGCGGCGCCGTCTTTGATAACGTAAACCTTGTTGACATCACCTTCGGTTTTTACCGCCGAGGCCGGAACCATGACGGCGTTTTCGGGTTTTGACTGCGTGATACGAACGGTCGCGAATTGGCCCGGTTTTAGCAATCCATCGACGTTTGAAACCTCGGCCTCAACCGTCAAAGTGCGGGCGGTTGCGTTTAGGCTCGGCAGCATTCGGACGACGGTTCCGGCAAAGTTGCGTTCCGGATAGGCGCTAGTTTGCAGCGAGATGCCCTGGCCGATGGCGACTTTGCCGATCGACTGTTCTGGTACGTCGATTTTGAGCCGTAAAGTTCCGGTTCTCACGATCGTCGCTATCTTGGAGTTTGGCGTACTGGGCGAGATAAATTCGCCTAAATCGGCGACGCGTTCCGCGATAAATCCGCTGATAGGCGCGTACACAACCGTATCGGTCACTGATTTTCGCGCGGCACCCACCTGCGTCTCGGCCGTTGAAACGGCAGCCCGTGCCGACGCGACCGCGGCTTCGGCGGTATTGATCGCTCTGACCGCCACGGCGGCGTTTGACCGTGATTCATCCAACTGGCCGAGCAGCGCGTCGCGCTGCGATCTTCGCTGTTCGAGGATTTGACGCGACACATCGCCGGTATCAAACAAACGCTGTGCGCGTATGAGTTCCTTTTCGGCCAAATCCAGATTTGCACGTGTCGATTTCACCTGAGAAAAAGTTTCAATATCGAACACCTCGCCGTCCTTTACGCCGAGCCGTATTTGAGCTTGCCGGAGCGCGGCGATCGCCTGGCCGACGGCCCTTCGCTGCTGCACGGCCTGGGCTTCGGCGGTTTCGAGCCTAATACGAGCGTCGCGGTCGTCGAGCCGGAGCATCACGCTGCCCTTCTGCACATAGCTGCCGACGTCGAAATTTACCTCGACGATCTTGCCACCGACCGCCGGAGCAACATCCGTCTGTGCATCGCCCGCAAGATTTCCCGTTGCTTCGAAATAGGTCGGGATGGGTTTTACGATTGCCTGCGTTGTCGTAACGGCAATCGTCTGCGGCTGATTATTTGCGTTCGTGTTTATGTTTGCGCGTCCAGCTCCGCAGCCGGATGCGACGAGGATGACGGCGGATAAAATCAACGCTAAAGACAACTTTCGGGTTATCATAAATCTCGGCCTCTCCGTCAAGCTCGTACTCCGTTTAGCAATATCTCGGCAAAATTCTTTGCCGCCTCTTCGTTCGTTATGTTCAGCAACCGGCGTTTCTTGTCCCACAAAATGTTGTTTAGCGAATGGTGGATCATCATGCCCAAAAAAGCTCTTACGACAATACGAGGATTGATCTCGCGCATCGCACCATCCTTTTGACGCGTTGCGATGTAATCGCCGATAAATTCATACAGCCGGGCCACAAATTCATCAAAAAATCGGTCGGCCAACTCATGTTCCTCCAAAGCGGAGTAAAACAAGAGCCGCATAAAATTGTCGTCCTCCTGCTGTTTCGTCAGGGCATTTATCGCGAGATTATAAAACACCGCATAATCATCCTTATTCCTAAGAGCTTCATGAAGAACCTCGTTCTCCTCCCACGGAAACCGAATCCCGTCATGGCACGCTTTATCACCCAGAATGGCGTCATAAAGCTCGCTCTTTGTCGAAAAATGCCGAAACACCATCGCCTCGGACACGCCAGAAGCTCGGGCGATCTCTTTAGTCGTCGTACCCTTAAACCCACGGTGGGAGAATAGGTCGACCGCCGTCTGCAATATCTGTTCGCGCCGCTCGTCGCCCTTCATCCGGCCAACGTGATCGCAATTAAAAAGATGTTTTATCAATCAGTTCTCCTGAACTAAGTAAGTGCTTACTTACTAATTTCTTTAGATTAGAATTTGCCTTAGGCGTTGTCAACAATAATTTTTCAAAAAACGCGGTTTTTTAATTTAGATAGCTCAGTCTTACCTTTGCGTACTTTGTGTCTTCGCTTTGCGCCCATTGTGTAGACACAAAGGTCACAAAGCATTAAGAAAAGATGCTTTCGAGATGCAACTCAAAAGAAACACAAAACCCGAGAACTTTCGTCCGTGTCTTTTCGTTACAACTAATCTACGCCGGGCATCATCGGATGAGCGCGTTACGAATGCAGATCACGAATCGGAAGGGAGAAACTGATATGTCGGAATTTGAAGCGGAAGTAAAGAAAGCGGAACACGAATTGGAACAGAGCCTCGTACCGGTAACGGACGAACCGTTTACGGACAAGGTGACGACGGATGAGTTTTTAGGAGATCTAAAGATGCAGGCACAAGAGTACGGACAAAAAATACAGGACGCCGCCGCCCAGGCAAAAGATTTTGCGAGCGAGAAATTTGCCCGGGCCGGCGACAAATTCAAGGAAATGCAGGGCAAAGACCCGAAAGAGCTGATCGAGGACGCGAAGGAATTTGCCCGCCAGAAACCGGGCCAAACAATCCTAATCTCGGCGGCAGTCGGCCTGATATTAGGCCTGATCCTCAAAAGCGGGAGAAAATAAGCCGGTTCTCAGTCGAGTTTTAGTAAAAGGGCGTCTGCAAGGGCGACCCTTTTTCTTTGCCCGGAAACGCAGGCTCCCTCGCCTGCAACGCCGGTGCCTCGGCGTGACGGCTGCCGGTATCGGTAAACTTGGATGTCACACGATCCTCAGCGTCCGGACGAACGCTTGCAGGCGGGGGCGCCTGCGTTCCCGGCGACAGCCCTGCGTTCGCGGCAACAAAACGAAGTTTGAACTCTAAACACTAGTTAAAGATGCTGCGGACTTTATCGATAAAGGATTCGTCCGAGAAATCGACGTCTTCGATCGCGGCAAGTTGTTCGAGCAGTTTTCGCTGCTCTTTGGTCAGGGTTTTTGGCGTTACCAAGGTGATGGCGACGAAGAGATCGCCCTTACCCCGGCCGCCGAGGTTTGGCATTCCATGGTTTTTTATGCGGAACACGGTGCCTGTTTGGGTGCCGGCCGGAATCTTCAGGTCTTGCTCGCCGTCGAGGGTTTTGACTTTTAAATCGGCTCCCAGAGCGGCTTGTGCAAACGTCACGGGCACGGCCGCGTAGAGATCAGCTCCCTGACGCTCGAAATTTTCATGGGCGGCGACGTGCAGGACAATAAACAGATCGCCCGACGGCCCGCCGTTTACGCCGCCCTCGCCTTCGCCGGTGACGCGTAGACGGGAACCGGTTTCGACGCCGGCCGGTATCTTGATCTCAATCGTCTTTTCCTTTTCGATGCGGCCCTGGCCTTGACATTTTTTGCAGGGCGATTTTATTATCTGGCCCTTGCCCTGGCAATTAGAGCATGTGCGCATCACGCTAAAAAATCCCTGCTGATAACGTGTCTGGCCGCTGCCGCCGCATGTAATGCAGGTTTCGGCCGTAGTACCTTTTTCGGCGCCGCTTCCTTCACACTCGTCGCATTTTTCGAGACGCGGGATGCGAAGTTTCTCGTCCTTTCCGGTCGCCGCATCCTCGAGCGAGATTTCCAGATCGTATCTCAGATCCGAGCCGCGTTGGACCGTCGTCCGTCTTCGCCCCTGCTGGCCGAACATATCGCCAAAGCCGAAAATATCGAAAATATCCTCGATATTGGAGAATCCAGGATCGAAACCGGCACTGCCGGCCCCGACGCCTTGGTGACCGAAACGGTCATAAGCCGCGCGTTTTTGCTGGTCGGATAGCACCGAATACGCCTCAGCCGCCTCTTTAAATTTTTCCTCCGCCTGCGGGTTGTCAGGATTTTTATCAGGATGATGCTGAACGGCGAGGGTTCGATAGGCGCGTTTGATCTCAACCTCGGTAGCTGTGCGCGTAACGCTTAGTATTTCGTAGTAATCTCTCTTTGCCATATAAAATCATCTCAAATTTTAGATTTGAAATTTCAGATTATAAAATCCAAAATCCACTATCTAAAATCGGAAAAACGCCAGCTCAAGTATTTTGAACTGACGCTCCTTTATTTTGCGACATCGGTCGTATTTTCTCAAGTAAGCAAAGAACGGGGGCAAGCCCGCCTTCCTGACTGCCCTTTGTTTACTTTTTTCTTACCCGTTCTTGAAGATCAATCAAATTGAAATAGGTCTCGCAAGCCAGAATGGAACAGTCTGGAAGGCGGGCTTGCCCCTGGGCTTGCCCCCGCTCCTGATTTCTAGGCCATGGTGAGCATTGCGGCGGTTATGCGGTTGGCGGCGCCTTCGACTTTTGACATGAGGGCCTTTATGTCGTGAAGACTGGCCGACGCCAGGCTCTCCTCGGCTTCGTTTAGGATGCCGTTGATGGATTGCTGCTCTTCGAGATCGAACGATTTGCCGATCTCGACCATTGCCCGGCGTGAGTTTCGGATCAGCGTGTCGAGGCGGTTTCGCTCGACTATCAATTCCTTTTCGCCGCGGTCGCGGTCGATTGAAGTTTCCGCTTCGATGATTAGGCGTTCAATTTCATCCGGCGCGAGGCCTGACGAAGGCGTGATCTGAAGCGCCTGTTCGAGACCCGTCATCTTGTCTTTGGCCGAGACGCTGACGATGCCGTTGGCGTCGATTTCGAACGAGACATCGACCTGCGGAACACCGCGCGGTGCTGGCGGAATACCGACGAGCTCAAATTTTGCGAGACTGCGGTTAGCGCTCGCGATTTCGCGTTCGCCTTGCAGAATGTGAATCTCGACCGATTGCTGATTATCAACAACGGTCGTGAAGGTCATCGTATTTCTCAGCGGAATCGTCGAGTTGCGCGAGATCAGTTTTACAAACAAACCGCCGCGTGTTTCCAGACCGAGGCTCAAGGGCAGCACGTCGAGGAGCACGATGTCTTTGACATCGCCGGTCAAAACACCGCCCTGAATGGCAGCTCCCATGGCGACGACCTCGTCGGGATTGATTTCTGATGAAGGCTCTTTGCCGAATACTTCCGTCACTGTACGGGCAATCACCGGCGAGCGTGTCTGGCCGCCGACGAGAATCACCTTATCAACATCGGCTGGCTGAAGTTTTGCGTCCCAGAGCGCTTTCTGACACGGCTCGACCGACGATTCGACTAAATCCTGGACCAGTTCCTCAAACTTGACTCGCGTAAGCGTCGCATTTATATGCTTTGGCCCCGAAGGGTCTGCGGCGATAAACGGAAGGCTTATGTTTGTTTCGGCAACGCTCGACAGTTCGCATTTTGCACGCTCGGCAGCCTCCTTGAGACGCTGGAGAGCAAGGCGGTCGCCCTTGAGGTCAATCCCGTTTTCGGCGTTAAAACCCTCGACAAGCCAGTCGATTATCCTATGGTCAAAATCTTCACCGCCCAGGAATGTATTTCCTGATGTCGATAGAACTTCGAAAACACCATCGTTTATCTCTAGTATCGAAATATCGAATGTTCCGCCGCCGAGATCATAAACGGCTACTTTTTCGGTTTTGTTCTTGCCAAAACCGTAGGCGAGAGCGGCCGCCGTCGGCTCGTTGATAATGCGCTCGACCTCGAGACCAGCGATCTTGCCGGCATCACGCGTCGCCTGACGCTGCATATCGTCGAAGTACGCCGGTACGGTTATGATCGCTTCGGTGATCTTGTCGCCGAGAAACTCTTCGGCGGCCCCCTTCAATCTTTGCAAGACGATAGCCGATATTTCCGGCGGGCTGTAGATGCGGTCGAGAACGCGTATATGGGCGTCGCCGTTTGGGGCCTTTACGATCTCAAACGGTACGGTCTCGCGCATCTTTTCGACCTCCGGCGCGTCGAATTTGCGACCGATGAGGCGTTTGACGGCGTAGAGCGTATTTGCGGCGTTGGTCACGGCCTGACGTTTGGCGATCTGGCCGACGAGACGCTCGTCCTTATCGGTAAAACCAACGACCGAGGGCGTCGTGCGACCGCCTTCTTTGTTTGAAATGATCTGCACGGTGCCGCCTTCCAAAACGGAAACGCAGCAGTTTGTCGTGCCGAGATCGATACCAATTACTTTGCCCATAACATTGAGTTCCTTGTGGTGATTGAGTGAGGTGTGTGTTTCTTAATTGTCCTCGGGATTTGAGGCGGCTGGTTCAGGCGGGGGGTTGTGGGGAGAAACTTCAGGAGAGACTTCAAAATCTTCAACGGCGGACGCCTCGGTGAGATCAGCCTTTTTGACGTTTGGCGGAGCCGTCATAACTTTGACCATCGAATGGCGGATCACCCGATTCCCGATGCGATAGCCACGGAGCATTTCCTCTGTAATCGTGTTCGCGGCAACGTCGTCGCGTTCTTCAACAGCTACCGCTTCGTGGAAATTTGGGTCGAATATCTCGCCCACTGTCGAGATCGCCTGGACGCCCATCTCGGCGAATACTTCGCCAACCTGCTGATTTACAAGAGCGATGCCGTCGTAAAACTGCTGAAATTCCTCGCTCTTTTCTCTTTTTATTTTTTCTACCGAGTCGAGCGCGCGGTCGAGATTGTCCAGAACGGGCAGCATTTGGACAGCCAGATTGCTGATCTGATCAATAAATGCACCGCGGCGTTCGCGATCCATACGGTACTTGTAATTCTCAAAATCCTTTAACCGGCGGTCGCTCTTTTCCTGTATCTCGTTACGCTCGGAGCGCAACCCCTTGACCCTGTCCTGCAGCGACTCAACCTCGTTCTCCAAATCGTAGAGCCGCGTCTTCATCCCAACCGGTGCCGAATGGTTGTTTGGAGGCGCGTCGGGCGGCGGCGGGGACGACAACTCCTGCCGGACAAAAGCCGGAATCTCACTTGCGTCAAAGTCCAATTCTTCGATTTCAATCGTCATGTCTGACGTGATATGAAGGTCCTTCTCTTTCGCTTCGAGTTCCTTTATGAAATCGTCGACGGACGAGGTCGCGTCCATTTCGATCTCATCCAGCGATTCTTCGGGTTTTGGGATTTGTTCTTTGGAGTTCATTTGGTTGCAAATACCTGGGCGTATTTGCGGTGGCCTAGTTTTTGGTTGTTTCGGTCGACATCATTCTTTCGAGAGTTTTGGCTACGTAGCTTACTATCGAGATCATCCTTGCGTATTCAATACGTGTTGGTCCGAGAACGCTCAATGTGCCGACCGCCGTGCCATTGCCGACGCGGTATGGGGCCGAGATCAGCGTGCAGTTTTGGAATGACGGCGTCCGGTTTTCTCGGCCGATGACGACCTGAACGTCGCCTTTGGCGGCCGCATCTCGCTCAATGCATTCAGTCAGTATCTGCATCAAGCGTGATTTTTCGCCTATCGTTCGCAAAAGCTCGCGGAGGCGTTCGAGGTCGGCAAAATCGCTTTTCGAAAGGATATTCGACGTGCCGTCCACGAAAACTTCGCCCAGCCGGTCGCCTTCGTCCTCAATACTCTGAGAACAAAGAATGACTGCCGTTTGAAGCAATTTGTCAAACAAAGCCTTTTCCTCGTGCATCAATAAAATGATCTCAGCACGAATCTCGGCCAAACTCTTTCCGGCAAATTCCTTGTTCAGGTAATTGGCCGTACGATCCAGTTCCTCTTTCGCAAAGGCCACGCTCGTCCGAATTATCTTGTTATGAACAATATTCGGCGCCGAAACCAGAACTACTAGAATCCGATTGTCAGAAAGGTTGACAAACTCGATATGCTGCAGGCGATCACTCGCCAAACTCGGCGATACCACGATGCCCACATTATTAGAAAGAGCCGAAAGCAAGTGGGATGTGCGTTCCATCAACCGGTCGGGCGTGTCGAGATTTTTCAAACCGTATTCTTCGCCAATGCGGAAAAGATCGTCGTTCGAAATGCTCAAAACACCAAGCAGGTTGTCAACGTAAAACCTGTAACCAGAATCAGTCGGAACGCGTCCGGCGGAGGTATGAGGCTGCTCTAGCATCCCCATGTCTTCCAGTTCACCCATCACGTTGCGGATCGTTGCCGAACTCATACCGGTGAGATTCGTAAACTTGTCTGCAAGCACTTTCGAACCTACAGGCTCGCCCGTGACAAAGTGTTCGTTGATAATGGCTGTCAGGATGATCTGGCCGCGAGAATCGGGAAACCCGGTATGTTTCTCGCCATCACGTCCAGTTTTTGGGTTGATTTGATGCATACCGCCCCTCGGCTGTATGCTGTTCCCATATAAAGAGATAGCATTTTGACAGCCACGATGTCAATAAAAATTGTTTAAACTAACTGTGCCATTTTAATCTGATCTTTATTCTTCGTCGTGAACTTTGTGTCTTCCCTTTGTGTCCTTTGTGTTTAAAACGCTTTTTTCAAACAAAAAACATAAAGGAAGACACAAAGCTCACAAAGAAATTTCCAGATAAAAATTGACCGACATACTCAATCAAATCGCCGATCTGTACAAGGAAGCCATTCGCTGGTACGACCCGAAACGTGCTGTGCCCGCGATCCACGTTTCATTTTACCCGTATATCGGCATAAATCATACAATTCGTATTCGCGACGGCGACATTTACATCCGCATCGGCGAGATCTGCCGCGAAATGCCATTGCCATGTCACAAGGGCCTTGCATACATTCTCACCGGAAAGCTGCTGCGAAAGAAAATCCCCGCCGGTGCCCGCGAGGTCTATTCCGCCTACGTCAAATCTGATTTCATCCGCGAACGCGCCTCGCAGAGCAAACGCGCGCGGGGAAGAAAAGTGGTTACCACCTCGAAAGGGGTTGTTTACGATCTCGATGAGATATTTGAGAAAGTCAACCGCGACTATTTCCGACCCTCGATCCCCAAACCAGTTCTCACATGGTCCGCAAATAAGACTTACCGCATCCTCGGCCACCATGACGCCACGCACGACCATATCGCGATTAGCCGCTCACTCGATTCTCCCGACGTGCCTCGCTATGTCGTTGAATACGTCGTCTTTCATGAAATGCTTCACATCGCCCACCCGACCCAACACGTCAACGGTCGTCGATACAATCATACCTCGGCATTCAAACGCGACGAGCGGAAGTTCGCATACTTCGACAAAGCTGAAGCATGGATCGAACGGAATGTGCGTAGGTTGAAGAAGGAAGCGAAGAAAAGATGAGTCACTGAGACGCTTAAGACGCAGTTCCGCCCTTTAGCGGCATTGCGGGAGATTATTTCTCGCGAAGCCGCAAAGCCGCAAAGAAATCGAAGGACAGGGTGAAGATCAATTCTGCTCCAACTGCGCGATGATCCACCCGATCAGCCCGAAGTCAGAAACCGTGCGGCGTTCGATGCCCGTTTTTGTGAAGCGGGTTTCGGTGAGATAGGTTGAAATGACGCCCGTATCGCCGCGCCCCTCGTGTGCCATGATGTCGATTAATTGCATCGCGGTTGTTGTGTCGCGGCCTACGGTAACGGTAAGGGCTTTTGGATCAATCGTCTGTCGGATCGCTCCGCTAAGACCAGATTCCGGGCCGTTTAGCCTGCCAGCGTACAGCCGTTCTACACTCTCGGCGTCACCGCCTATAAAGGTCGCATCCAAATACAACATAGCAAGATCACCGTCCTCGCTTTTTCTTAGACGGGCAAATTCAGGCGAGCCAACAGGACGCCGGAGGTCGCTATCGAGCGAACTTTCAACCTTTGTCACATCTGTTACGGTCGAGATGACAAATGGCTTTTCCCCGTCCGGGGATGAATTACCGGTTGTAAAACTGGAACTTATCGCGCTAAGAAATATCTCTGGGTTGGCAATTCCATAAGGCTCGAAAAGGAAATTGGCGAATACGGCAATTGCCTCGCCCACGATCGGATCGGTTTGTTTTTGAGCGACGAGCAGAAGCGACCGCCACGCGACGTGCGCATTTTTGAAGTTGTACGAGGTCGCCGTCGAAGCATCCGCCGGTACCGATTGAAAAGATGATTTGCCGGCATTTCCACTCGAGGCCATCGTTTCGTTGAACACGTTCGCAATATCCGGCGGCATCGAAATCTGAAATTTATCCTCGATACCTTCTTCGGTTCTTCGCGCCTGCCAACTAACCTCAGTAATCGAATTCCTTATCAGCCGCGGAAGGATACCCGCGACGGCTGATTGAATCTCAGACTCATCGCTCGACTCGGACGCAAACCTCAGACCAGCGATATTAGCGATCTGGGCGACGCCGTCGGTTGAGATATAGCCAGCGGCGAGCGTTTTCGGGTCCGGCGGCTGAATCTTTCCCGTTTTGACGATACTGTCGGCCTCATTGCGTTTTATGGCGAGGCATTTGTCGATAGAAGTTTCGTCATTGCCGAAATAGATCAGGCTGTCGATGACGAGGGCGTAGGCTTTGCGGCCGTCTCTAGCGGACCATACAAAATATTTTCCGCCGCTTTTATCAGATTTTTCGAGTGTCGGTTCGCTGCCGTAAACATCGGCAACAAATCCGCCGAGCTTCGTTTCGGCAAAGGCGACAGCCTGCCAATTCCATGCGTGAGTGTCGGCGATGGCGACAAAACGGGGCTGGACGCGACCGACGCTGCTTTCGTCGGTGAGCTTTTCTTCCGTCGTCTCGAAACCCGTCACGGCTACGGCGAGTTGGACGCCTTTCAGGGCCGAAAAGTCAGGCTTCGATTTCGCGACTTCCCTAAAGGGTTTGCTTTCAACAATCGGCTGAAGTGCGGCGGCGAGGTCGTTTGTTTCGAGATATACGAGTGTCTCGGCCGGAACCAATAGGCGCATGTCCGTCGACTTTGAAGTGCATCCGAGATTCACCGCAGAGGCGCAGAGGCACAGAGAAAGCAACAGCCCGGGCAGTAAGCTCCTCCTACTTTTGCGTATTATGCGCCTTTTTGCGGCCATTCTATTTTTCTCATCTCCGCGTCTCTGCGACTCTGCGGTTCAATGCCTTGATGTGCTAAAATCCCAAATCAAGATGGACAAAATTTTTGCTGACAATATTTTACAGGGTAAGGTTGCGTTTGTAACAGGCGGCGGGACGGGTATCACGGGCGGGATTGCAAGGGCCTTTGCCGAGCATGGTGCGAAGCTCGCGATAACGAGCCGTAAAGAAGAGAACCTCGCGGCGATGAAAAAAACGGTCGAGCATTATGGCAAGATCGACATCGTGGTGAACGGTGCGGCAGGCAATTTCCTGTGCGCGGCCGATCAGCTTTCACCAAATGGTTTTGGCACGGTCGTCGATATCGATACCAAGGGCACTTTTAATGTCTGCCGTGCGGCGTTTGAAGAATTAAAAAAATCAAAGGGCCAAATCCTTAACATCTCGGCAACCCTGCATTATCTCGCCACGCCAATGCAAATACACGTCTCGGCGGCAAAGGCCGGTGTCGATGCGATCACGCGAAACCTTTCCGCCGAATGGGGCCGTCATGGCATCCGAGTAAACGGTATCGCGCCAGGGCCGATCGAAGATACCGAGGGTATGAAACGGCTGCTGATGCCGGAATTGAGAGAAAAGATCATGCGGAAAATACCGATTGGCCGCTTTGGCACATCGCTGATATCGAAAACGCCGCGCTATTTCTGACATCCGACGCGGCAAGCTATATCAACGGTGTGACTCTGGTCGTCGACGGCGGAAGCTGGCTATTGGGGACGAGTTTGATGTGATCTTCTTTGTGCACTTTGTGTCCTGCCTTTGTGCCCTTTGTGTTAAATCTTCGGAATTAACACAAAGGGCACAAAGGGAAGACACAAAGAACACAAAGTAAAACCGACAAGATGCTGCTCGTAATAGATAATTATGATTCTTTTACATATAACCTCGTCCAATATTTGGGTGAGCTTGGAGCGGAGATGCGAATCTTTCGCAATGATGAGATTACGGTGGATGAGATCGAGAACGAACTAAAACCGGAGAGGATATTGATCTCGCCCGGGCCGGGGACGCCTGATTCAGCGGGTATTTCTTTGGCGATCATCGCGCGCTTCGAAAACGCGCTGCCGATACTTGGAGTATGTCTTGGACATCAGGCAATCGGGCAACATTTTGGCGGAAAGGTAATCAGGGCACCCGAGCCGGTTCATGGGAAACCGGTTGAGATACGGCACGACGGGAAAACGATCTTTGGTGACCTGCCAAATGATTTTTCCGCCGGACGTTATCATTCGCTGATCGTCGAACGGGAAACGATGCCGGAATGCCTTGAAATCTCCGCCGAATCGCCTGACGGACTCGTTATGGGCCTCCGCCACCGCTCGAAAAAGATCGAGGGCGTTCAGTTCCATCCGGAGTCGATATTGACCGAGCACGGGAAAAAGTTATTGCAAAACTTCCTGGACCTTTGAGATAGTAGATGTAGAGTCGCGTAAGAATCGCGCTCACGACCCGCCGTTTTACGTAAATTAATCCAGCTCGAAATATGCCCGTTTCCAAAACAGATTGGATGTCATCCGCACCGGTTTACCCGACTAACGCCAAGGCCGGAAAGCCGATATTTTCGTTTCTGAACCGGCTTGTTCGCGGCGAAAATTTAACTCAGGACGGGGCAGCGGCTTTCTACCGAGCATTGTCCGGTGATAATCCGGATGGCCCGCAGCTTAGCGGAGCCATAGTCGCTTTGACCGCAAAGGGAGTGACATCCGAAGAGCTTGCGGGGATGGCAATGGTTATGCGCTCGGCCGCAACTGCCGTGACAGGTGTCGATAAGACGGCCGTTGACATTGCGGGAACTGGCTCTCCGCACACCGCCGCGTTCGATATTTCGACCGCCGCCGCCCTTGTTGCCGCCGGAGCGGGGCTGCCAATTGCCAAACAGCGCAAGGCGTTTTCCGGCAGCCTCGACGTTCTGAAAGAGCTCGGCGTCAAAACCGCGGCAGAGCCAAACGCGGCAAAGATAAGTTTTAGCGGAACCGGAGTCTGCTTTCTGGATTCTCTCAAATTTCATCCAAAACTGGAGACGGTCAACCAAATGTGTGCTCGGCTGGGTTTGATGACCTGTTTCGACTTTCTTCCGCTGCTCGCCAACCCCGCGTCGGTCTCTCGGCTGCTCGTCGGCGTCTGGCACCGCTCGCTTGTCGAGCCGGTTGCCGAGGCGCTTGCCCTTCTTAAAACCGAGCGTGCCTGGGTCGTCCATGGCTCTGACGGCCTCGATGCGATCACGCTAAATGGAGAGACCTTCGTCGCGATCGTTGAAAAAGGAAAGGTGCGCCTCCGCGCGATCTCACCATCGGATTTTGGCCTAAAGGCCGGCGTTATCAGTCAATTACAAACTGAAACCGCGAAACAAAGCGCGGGGATAATACGAGACGTGCTCGCAAGCCGCAGGCGAGATGAAGCGCGCCATCTGGTTGTTCTGAATGCGGCGGCGGCACTAGTAATTGGCGGGATTGCGAAGGAGCCGATGCAAGGCGCCCGCCTCGCCGAGCAAAGCATCGACAGCGGTCAGGCGCAGAATAAACTCGAAAGGCTCATTCAGGTTACGAATAAGATTTGATTCGTACTAATAGGAAACCAGTAAAAATGGAAAAATCCAATAACACAAAGTTCACAAAGTGAACACACAAAGACCACAAAGTATTGTTATTAAATGATTTCTTTGTGTTCTTTGTGTCATAGCTTTGTGTCCTTTGTGTTTAAATGATCCATTTTTGGAGATGCCCTAATTGTTAATTGATTATTGATAAAGCGATAATTAGCGGCAATGCTTTCGTCCATTGGCTGGATTTATGGAAAGGTCGCCGATCTTCGCAACACGCTCTATGACCGGGGCATGTTTGAGACGTTTGACCTCGGCGCGCCGACGATAAGCATCGGCAATATCACCACTGGCGGAACGGGAAAAACGCCACTTGTCGCGCTCGTCGCCGAAATCCTGGCAGAACGCGGGGAAAAAGTGTGTATTCTAACACGCGGATATGGCCGCGATGAGCCTCAAAAGCGCGTTTTGGTGTCGGACGGCAAAGAGATACTCGCCGAAGCAAAAGTGGCCGGTGACGAGCCGTTCGAACTAGCCGGAAAATTATTGGGAAAAGCAATTGTCATCGCTGACGCCGACCGCGTTTCGGCCGCCGAATGGGCAACGCGGAAATTCGGCGTCACCGTTTTTGTCCTCGATGACGGATTTCAGCACCGCCGAGCTCGGCGCGATGTCGATATTGTCTGCATCGATGCGACCAATCCGTTTTGCGGCGGAAAGATGCTCCCCGCCGGACGTTTGCGCGAGCCGCTTCACAATCTGAGCCGGGCCGATATTATCGTTATCACACGGTCCAATCTGGTTGAGAATCTGGACAATCTCAAATCTGAAATTTCAAATTTGGAAAGTGGCGCTGAGGTGTTTGTTTCGGAGAACAGGACTATCGATGTCGTCGAATTAGAAGAGTTTCACGCGAAGCCGCTAAGAACGCAAATTAAGATGAGATCAGAAAATGCGTTTGCGTTTTGTGGTCTTGGCAATCCGGACAACTTCTATTCGCAATTGCGGCTCGACGAGCTTAACGTCCTGGGTAAGAAGAGTTTTCGCGATCATCATTCTTACACTCAAAACGATATCTTTGAAATCGAGCATCAAGCCGTCGAGGGCGGCGCCGAGATACTTTTGACCACCGCCAAAGACGCGGTGAAATTATCACATCTGAAATTTGAAATTCCCTGTTATGTGGTTGAAATTGAGCTAGTTCTGGACGATCCGGCAGGATTTGCCGCGATGATCTAGCGCTTTTTGGCCGGTGGTTCTTTTTTGTCGCCCCAGTAGTATGCCCGCACGACGAGCACGTATACCAAAATACTCAGAAACAGCAGCACAAAAAAGAACACGACGAGCCATGCAAGTGATGACATTACGGTGCGGTCTCCTCGGCGATGGCGGCTTCGGACTCGGCAATCCAGCCGGACAACAGCCCGCGGCGGCCCTGGTGCTCAAGGACGTGGCGATATAGAACGGTTGCCACGGCAACAATCGGGATCGAGATAAAGACGCCGGGAATGCCCGCGATCTGTTCGCCGGCGAGCACCGAAAGGATGATCGCGAGTGGGTGCAAATGGATGCCGCCGCGGACGATTCGTGGATATGTGACATAGTCGTGGACGATCCGCAAAACGATCAGAAAGATCGCGACATACAGCGCTTTCCATGGATTGTCTGATGCGGCCGCCGTCAGAATTACGATCAAACCGATGGCGGCCGGGCCGAGCAACGGCACGAATTCGAATATTCCCGCCAGAATCCCCAATAGCAAGGCGTATTTGAGCCCGATAATGTAGAAACCGGTGGTGCAGAGCAACGCAATCAGCAGGCAGGAGATGATTTGGGCCGTAGTATAGGCGGCTAGCGTCGTATTGACATCGGCCATCACGGCCTCGGCTCGAATCCGCCAGCGACCGGCGGGAAACATGCGCAGAATCGAAAGGCGGAAAAGGTTTACGTCTTTGAGAAAAAAGAACGCAAGTATCGGCACAAGCAAAAACCACGGCAGATAAGACACCGACATTAACAGAAAATTCCCAAGCGAAGCAGTTATGCTGCCGCCTATGTCGGTGACCTTCTTATTGATCTCGGCCTGAACCTCATCCGGCACCCTGAGCCGGTCAAAACGGCGGTTCACGTCATTCGCCCGCTCTTGAATAGCCGTGCCGTAACCCGGCAGATTGGTACCGAATTCCCTCGCCTGCTCGACTACGCGCGGTGCGATATTCGCGATAGCAACGCCTAACACCGTGAACACGATTAGATAAGCGAGCATGATCGCCAACGGCCGCGGCATAAACTTTTCGAGATTACGCTGCTTAAAAGGACGCCGGATCAGTTTTACCAGTGGGTCGATCAGATAGGCAAAGAAGACTGACAGTATCAGGAGAAAAAACAGGTAGGCCAGCGAAGAAATGACACTTTGAACAAACCCGGCGATGAACAGCAAGAAAAGTGTGATGACCACAACCCTCAGAATCGACCGAACCGAGGGTGTGGACGGGTCGAGATACACCCGACGCGCCGTCTGCTGACGTTCGCGGATTGCCTTTTTGGATTTTACGGTTTCGCCTTCCGGCTGTTTTTCATCGGTCATATGCTCGTTTACTATACGCTATTTATTGGCGTGTGCATTTGTATTTGACGCGGGCGGCGGGGAATAATCTTCAACCGCGAATCGCTCGTAAAGGGCCGCCATGTTCTGCGGCGGAATGGGAGGGTTTGAGCCAATAATAAACGCCCGACCCTCATCCGCCGAAAAACGTCGATTGGCCAAAGCGGTATTTAGTCTGATTACGCCGCGGTCTTCGTTGTTCATAAGTTCGCTGTCTTTACGCCTGAGCACGTAAATAAAGCTAAACCCGGCGGTCCGCATCGATTCGAGATCGGAAGCAAATGTGCTCGTCGCAGACGTGACTTGCGACGGCGTTTCCTTCCCCGCGCGCAGTACCGTATCGTTCGCGCCGCATCCAGCCAATAACAGAACAATGAACGACCAAACACAAAACTCCCAAAGTCTTCTTTGTGCTTCTTTGCGTCCTCCCTTTGTGTCCTTTGTGTTAACTCTTATCATAACGCCCCATTTGACAGGCTTGATCGCTCCCACCGCCATTCCACCTAAGAAAAACAGGAATTAAAGACAGAGGACACAAAGTGACGCCACAAAGCTCACAAAGAAGGATTTGTGTCTCCTTATTCGTGTCTCCGTGAACCTCTTCTCATAGCGTCCCGTTGATCACCCGCTTGATTCCGTCACGAAGCCTAAGCACATTAAAATTGATGACCAAGCCCAGCTTATAACCGCCGAGTCGCATGTACGTCAAGGTTTGAGCTAAGAAAATAGGATGGATAGCCTCGGCACTTTTCACTTCAATCACGAGCTTGTTCTCAACCAGAATATCAATCCGGTAGCCGCAGTCCATGCGAACCTCTTCATAAACAAGCGGCATGGGCTTCTGCTTTACCGCCGAGAGACCTGAGGCGACAATCTTGTAATACAGACATTCTTCGTACGCGCGTTCCAACAGACCCGGGCCTAACGCCTCGTGAACTTCGATGGCGAGTCCGATTACCTTATGAGCGATTTCGTTTTCGTGCATAAAAGACTTAGGAATTAACACAAAGTGCACAAAGGGAAGACACGGAGAACACAAAGGAAGACTTTGTGACCTTTGTGTCTTCCCTTTGTGTTCTTTGTGTTAATTCTTCTCATTCTCATCTATATTCAACGGTTCCCCTTTTTCCTCGTCGTCAAGAATTTTCTTCTCTTCCGGCGTTTCCGGTGGTTCGTCTTTTGAGTCGTCCGGGGCCTCGCCTTTTTCGGGGCGTATTTTTAACAGGCGAGCTTCGTCGTCTTCGTAAATCGTCTCAACCCATCCGCTTTCGAGGGCCTTGGCTATCATGTCCGTGTTTTCTTTTGCGTCGGCGAAGATGTAGTTTGCTCCGAAGCGATCGCGAATCATCGGGGCCGGATCCTCGACCTTGCCTTCTGTCAGATCTTTGAGGAGCTTGTAAAGATCGGGATCCTGTGAATATAAATAATTAGGGTCGAGGCCGTAAACGTAATTGTGTTTTGTGTTGTAAAAGAACAGTTTGGGGAAATCATCCCATGTGCAATTAAAAATCCGTTCGCCCTTTGGTATGTTATCGGCGCCGGTTTCGTCAAGACCGGTGGCGAATTCCATAGCTCGGCGGTATTTGTCGCCCGTCTCGTTGCTCCTGATATTGTCCATCATGCCAGATTCGTCAAAACCCCATTTGTGCAGTCCGATGAGGCTGTAAACCCAGAAAATGCACAGAGCAATTCCCAGCACCCAAACGGAAGCCGCCCGACCCGCGTCCCACCACGCCTGACGTTCGGTCGGCCTTTGAGCGTCGAGATACGGGCCGATTTCGCGTTGGAAATCCTCGGGCAATTCAGGGCTCTTAGGTGCGGTAAATGAGTCCCACGCAAACGCTGCAAACAGTATCGCGAACGGCGGAAAATATTCGGCAAAACGCTTCGAGCGAAACTGGGCGGCCAGCAGAATCGTGGTAAACATCAGAAAGAAGACCGCCTTTTCGGGCAGTTTCCCATCGCGCGGGACGAACAGAATATATCCGATCAGCATCGCGAGCAGGGCGACGGGAAAATTCATCAGCAATTCCATGCCCGTGTACGGATACCACTCGCCTCCCACCGCGACGACAAAATCGCTGCCGATCTTGAACTTCTCGGTAAAATGCTCCGCGAAAAGCAGTAGATTATTTGGAAAATAGGGATTGATGAGATTTCCGAGAATCATCCCGCCGCCCGCAAATGCCAGGGGCCGCCACTCAAAACGGCGCTCATTCCAGCCGATAATTATCACCCAAATTATCGCCGCAAAAAGCAGCAGCGGAAACAGGCTGTATGTCCACACAAACGCAAACATCAGCGGCAGCAGCCAGACATATTTGCGTTGAAACAACAGGTGAATGCCAAGCACAGTAATGATAATCGTCAGCGGCGGCGCCTTGGCCATATTCATCCGGTAAAAAAAGGCGTTCGAGCAAACCATGATCGCCGCCAGCCAGATCAGTTGGTGTTTGACTCCGTACCGGAATAGCAACCAATAGACCGAGAAAATGGCTAGCGTCGCGAAGAAAACGGTCGAAACTTTCGCGGCCGTGACCGGCTCGAAGAACCATAGAAACGGTATCTGCAGAAGATGGAAGAGAAAATGGTGATCTGCGTAATCTTTTGGGTTTAGGACGGTTAACGGCAGCCATTCAAAGGTCGGAAGCCATTTGAACTGTTTGAAATTTTCCCACAACAATCCACTCCATTTGATGTGATAATACCCATCCCAATCACCGCAGCAGATCGCCTCGGTACGCGTTTGCA
>JANPCJ010000404.1:0-2947 GCA_031430895.1 Chloracidobacterium sp.
ACAGGAGTGTCCGCGCTCCGGTCGATCTCAGAACGTCCAAGACATGGCAATATCAATGCCTGTTCCCCCGTCGCGAGGGCCGTGCGGTTTAGCTTTGTGATGACCTGGACCGTCAGGCGGCATTTCCGTAACGCGTCGAAAACGAAGTCGGTGTCCGGCGCGGCGCTGGCAAAATTTCCGCCCATAGCAAAGAACACTTTGGCGTGGCCGTCGTTCATCGCGTGGATGCTGTCAACGGAACTATAACCGTCCGATTGCGGCAGCACAAAGTCAAATTCCTCGCCGAGCGCCGCGAAAAACCGTTCATTGACCTTTTCCGAAATCCCCATCGTCCGGTCGCCCTGAACATTTGAGTGTCCCCGAACGGGGCAAAGACCCGCCCCGGACTTTCCAATTTGGCCACGAAGCAGGTGCAGATTTACAACATCCTGAATCGTCGCCACCGCCTTTTTGTGCTGCGTCAGGCCCATAGCCCAGCATGTGATGACACGCCCGGCATCCATAAACATCTCGGCCGCCTGAATGATTTGGTCGCGTTCCAATCCGCTCTCTGTCAGGATGTCTTCCCACCCTGTCGCATCCAGACAGGCGATGAATTCGTCATAGCCTTCGGTATTTTCAGCAATAAATTTGTGATCGAAGACGGGTTCGTCGTACGACAGGCTGCCGAGCCTGTCGTGCGCGTCGGACGTCAGTGCCTCTTGTGTGGTGGGTGATGTTGATGAACAGGCATGGCTGCCTGTTCTACGTTCGTGCTCCAGGATGACCTTCATCATCCCCTTGAGAACGGCCATGTCGCCGCCAATTCGCAATGGCAGATGCAGATCGGCCAGTTGTGTCGGCTTGTTGCCAAGCATCGCGACTGGAAACATCAGTGGATTGGCATAGTGCTGCGGATTGGGATTGACAAAACCCAGCAAACCGGCCTCTGGCAAAGGGTTGATGGCGATCATTTTTGCCCCGGCGCGTTTTGCGTCCTGAAGCGACGACATCATTCGCGGGGCGTTAGTCCCCGGATTCTGGCCGATGATTATCACCAGGTCGGTCTTTTCAAAATCGGATAGGCGGACGGTGGCTTTACCGAGACCGATAGATTCGGTCAGGGCGATGCCAGACGATTCATGACACATGTTCGAGCAATCGGGCAGATTATTCGTGCCGAACTGGCGGACAAAAAGCTGATAAAGAAACGCGGCCTCGTTCGAGGTACGGCCCGAGGTGTAAAAGATCGCCTCGTCGGGCGAATCTAGCGCGTTCAGCTCGCCCGCGATCAAGTTAAAAGCGTCGTGCCACGGGATCGGCTGATAGTGCGTCGCCCCGCGTCGCAAAACGACCGGCTCGGTCAATCGGCCCTGCGAGTTCAGCCAAAAATCATCCTTCTCCGACAGTTCCTCGACACTGTGACGGGCAAAAAACTCCGCGCCGATCAATTTCTTTGTGCCTTCGTCGGCAAGCGCCTTGGCCCCGCTTTCGCAGAATTCGGCGATCGCGCGTTTTTCGTCGGGGTCGGGCCACGCGCACGATTGGCAATCGAACCCGCCTTTTTGATTGATGGCAAGCAGACCGCGTGTACCGCGAACGACACCCATTTTGCCGTACACGTTGGTGACGGTTTCCTTGATCGACTTAAGACCGGCCGCTACCTCAAGGGGCTTTGACACGGAAAGATTGCGAAGCTTTTCGGGTGAGCGGTCTTTAATGTTTGAGTTCTTTCTTCCCATCCAATAACTTTGTCAACTGAGCTACTTCCAGCATCGAGTTCTCCTTTGCGATCTTTGCGGCATTGCGTGCTATTTCCTCTAAAAAAGCAAACAATTTCACGCCATGCCGCAAAGTACGCGAAGGAAAAGAAAGACTAACCGCAGGCGTTCACCGTCGGTTTGGCCGCTGCCAGCACCACCCGCTGTTGACCGCAATAGAGATTAAATCGACCCTCGCGCACAAACCCCAAGAGCGTCATGCCGTACTCGGCGGCCAATTCTACCGCGAGGCTCGACGGTGCTCCGACGGCGGCGAGTATCGGAATTCCGGCCATCAGTGCTTTCTGCACTAGTTCAAAACTTGCACGGCCGCTCACCAGCAGAATCTTGTCGGATAGCGGTATTTCCCGGCTGAGAAATCTCGCGCCAATAACCTTGTCGAGCGCGTTGTGCCGGCCCACATCCTCGCGAATAATATCGAGCCGGCCATCAAGATCGAACAGAGCCGACGCGTGAAGACCGCCGGTTTGATCGAACACCTCTTGAGCACTTCTCAGATTCTTAGGTAGGCCGTGAATCACCTCACGGCTGACCTTTGGTCCATCCGTTGGCAAAGTTTTCACGCCCGTGTGAAGTGCCTCAATCGAACTTTTTCCGCAGACGCCGCAGCTTGAGGTTGTATAAAAATTACGCGTCAGCCGTTTGAGATCGATCTCGACGCCATCGGCCAGGTCGATCCGTATCGTATTCGAATTCAGCGCGGCCGCGCGATCCAGAGCACCCTTTCCTTTGCCGATCTTCAGGCCGCAATGACGAATCTGCTCGATCTGCTCCGGCGAACTGAGGATACCTTCTGTAAAGAGAAAACCGGCGGCGAGTTCCGCATCTTCACCCGGAGTGCGCATTGTGATCGAAACGGCTCGATGCGGCATTCCATAAGGCTTCACCCGAATCTCAAGCGGCTCCTCGACCGCAAGCACGTCGTCAAACTGCTTATCGTTATTAGAAAGATCGATTCTACGAACTGTTACTTTGGACAATGCTGGTGCGGGTTTCACGATGCGATTTTAACAGAGAAGAAAAAATTAGCCACGAATGCACGAATAAGATTACTTTAATATTCGTGCATTCGTGGCTAATTTCTTAGTCGGCAGGAATAATACGACCGCGGCATTCACCGAAGCCGATGCGGCGAAAGCCTTCGCGTTCGCAGTAGCCTTTCATGATGATCTCGTCGCCGTCTTCGA
>JANPCJ010000405.1:0-1607 GCA_031430895.1 Chloracidobacterium sp.
GCATCGCCTACGCTGAATTTAACCATCGGGCCATTCGTCACGAAACTGCGCCCGCGCCGCACGGCTTGAAGAAAGCTGGTCAGGTTCATTGCTCCTTCCGGCTTCGCGTAAATGCGCGTCGAGCCGATTGCCATTGTGCGATAGAAGTTGTGCATTGTGTCGCTTCCCGCCGACGGCGCGATCGGCACGCCGAGATTGAGCAATCGATACCACGCTTCGCTCGTACCTAACGCTTGACTTCAAATTGGAACAGTCGCATAATGCGTCGTATACAAGGGTTTTAATTCGAACGCCTGCTGGCAACTCCCGAATCGCTAACAAACAGACATTTGGGACGTTGAGATCGCAGGAAACGCGGTGAAAAGTCGTGCGCCGTCCAACATCGTCGTACGACGGGCAAACGTCTCGTTCGACGTTTGAAAAAGTCGTCCGCCGAGTTACAGACTCGTTCGACGGTGGAAAAAGTCGTCCGACGGCCAAAAATATCGTTCGACGGTTAAATTTGGCGTTCGACGGCCGAAAAGGTCAAAAATTACGCGAAAAAGCTAAAAAACGGAGGAAAATCTGAGATGAACGATTACCTAAGGCGAAATTATGAAGCATGTGCAGCGGCGAGCCAGTTGTTGACCGACAATTTGACGGACTTCAACACGGGAATGCCAAATACAAAGCGGCTGGCGCTGGCCGCCGCTGTTGCGGATATCGAGACCAAGAATGCCGAGCTGGCCGGCGGCTTTGGCGAGACCTCGATGGAATTCGAGCAAAAGGGGACGGCCCGCGAGATACTTCGCAGCGACGTCGCCATGATAGCCGACATGGCCGAGGGCATGGAGCCGGATTTCGACGGCATCACCGACCTGTTCCGCTTCCGTCGCAATCTGCCCGACGCCGACCTGCTCGCCCTCGCCCGGGCCTTTCACACCAGTTCCGCCACCTACGAAGCCGATTTCATCGCCTACGGCCTGAGCGCGACCTTCCGTGCCGATCTCAATACCCAAGCCGATGCCTTCGAAACCGAGACCGGCGACGCGTCCACCGCCAAAGCCGACCGCGTCGGCGCCGGCCAGGCCCTCGCCGCCTCCGTCGCCGCCGCCATGCAGCTCAAACGCACCATGGACCCCATCGTCCGCACAAAATACACCGGCAACCCCGGCAAACTAGCCGCCTGGACCTCCGCCTCCACCGTAGAAAAGGCCCCAAAGAAACCACCAACGCCATAAGGAGGAGCGGCAACAAAACCGTACACTGGCCGCCACTAAGTGTTTTCTGTAGAAAGTAGAAATACGTTTAACATAAGGAGAATTATTATGCCCATAGATCCGAAAGACTATTACATTGTTTGGGAAGGAGCACTGAATCTTGGTGACTCGGCCGGAGTTTTTGGTAACGCGCAGTTTGCGGGACTGATTATTCAGACGCCGCTTCAGATCACTTATGCACCGGCCGGGGATGCACTGTTCTTACTGCGTACCACCGACGTCGAAATATTCGGCGGTAAAACACATCCGATTTATTGGGATTGGACGCCTGGAACCCCTTTTGGAACGGCCGTCGGACAGGTCGACGATGTTGATCTCGTTTCGGGCCACCCTGAGTTTCATCTGGCA
>JANPCJ010000406.1:0-11961 GCA_031430895.1 Chloracidobacterium sp.
CGAAGAAAAGGAAAAGGCGTTTGCGTCTCTCGAAAAAGCATACGCGGGACGCGACACTCAGCTGACATCTCTCAAAGTCGAACCGGGCTACGACCCTCTGCGCGGCGATCCACGATTTCAGGATTTGATGCGGCGGGTCGGGTTTCCGTAGTGAAAATCAGACTTTCTCAGATTCCTTCATTATTCAAAATAAAACGCTTGAAAAATATAAGAAAATGATTATTCGGCTTGCGGAAAGAAACTTGAAAACGAAATTCGGTGACTATTCAGAGATTCTTTATTACGATGGACAGGCGGAATCCATTGCTCTTGTGATGGGTCGTATTGACGCGCTAGAAAATATTTTCTGCCGCATCCATTCGAGTTGCATTACGGCTCACGTTTTTAACAGCGTCGAGTGCGATTGCCGCGAGCAAATGGAAATGTCACAGGTCATGATCGAGAAAGAGGGAAAGGGCGTGATCATTTGGCTCGATCAGGAAGGCAAGGGCAATGGGCACCTTGCGTTGATGAAAAGCATTCCATTTAAGAAGACGGGGCTGAGCCAGAGCGAAGCATATAAGAAAGCCGGATTTGCGGTGGACGCCAGGAGTTTTCGCCCGGCGGCTGAGATACTGACGGAATTGAAAGTCAGGTCCGTCGTCCTGCTTACCAACAATGCGGAAAAGGCGGAAGATCTGCGCCGTGCGTCGATTGTCGTTTCTGGCACAAAAGAAATAGCACCATTCTCGAAAAATTCTTGAACCTATGCGAAAATCTGGCAATGATCTTTTCCGACAAAACCCTTGCTCAAAAACTTGAACGCACAGAAGGTCGTTCGAATGCCGATTTCGTCGAAACTCGCGCTCGTCTCGACCCCGATTACGGGGCCGAGTGGATAGAGGTCGCGGGAGCTTACGCGATGTATGACGGGGCCGAATCTCCATTAACGCAGACATTTGGCCTCGGCGTTTTCGATGAGATCACGGATGCCGAGATAGACAAGCTCGAAGCGTTTTTTAGGAAACACGACGCTCCGGTTTTTCACGAGATCAGCCCGATGGCGGATGCATCGCTGATCGAATTGCTCAACCGCCGCGGCTACCAGCCGATGGAATTGACGAGCGTGATGTTTCTGCCGCTGGACGAACCCAACCCGGCCTCGCGTACCGTCAACCCGAAAATAAACACACGTATCATTGAAAACGACGAAGTCGATGTCTGGGCCCGGACGGCGTCCGAGGGTTGGAGCACGGAGATGCCGGGCATGGAAGATTTTATGTTCCAGTTCTGCCGGATCGGTGCCCAGTGTGCCGGATCGTTCCCGTATATTGCTGAATTGGGGTCGAAGCCCATTTCCACCGGAACGCTTCTTATCTACGACGATGTCGCGTTGCTTGCCGGTGCGAGCACCATTCCCGAAGGCCGAAATCAGGGTGCTCAGACCGCTTTGCTCGATGCCCGTTTGAAATTTGCCCGCGAGCGCGGCTGCACGTTGGCCATCATGGGAGCGGCTCCCGGCAGCCAGTCGCAGAAAAATGCGCAAAAGAATGGCTTTCACATCGCCTATACGCGGATAAAATGGCAACTAATGAGGTAGAATAGCAGAATATTAAAAACCGCTTAAACTATGAAACAGTGCCCGAAATGCAATCGCGGCTATCTGGACGAATCGCTCAATTTCTGTCTTGATGACGGATCCTGGCTGGTCGATGGCACCGCGAGCCTGGAAGAACAAACGCAGATCCTTACAGCGGGGACCGGAATACCGGATTCGCAAACGAGGATTTTTGGCGTTCAGGCCTACGCTCCAACCCTCGAAATGGCGCGAACACGTTGCCTTCGCCTATCAAATGAAGGGCGATTACAACAAGAGCGCCGAGGCGTACGCAAAATGCAGCGAGGTCATGGGCTATCCACAAAACGCCGCTTATATCCGCGACAATTTCGCCCTCGGATGGGAAGCGTTCCTCCGGGGCATGACCAGCCCGGACACCCCGATCACCTTTTCCTCGTACATCATCGCCGTCTTTTTCGCCACCCTCGGCGATAAGGATGGCGCCTTCGCCGAGCTCGACGCCTCGCTCGCCAAACGAGAGTCACACATCATTATGATGAAGGCCGACCCGCGTTTCGACTCTCTCCGCGACGATCCGCGATTTCGAGAGATACTGACAGCGGTCGGTTTTTCGGAATAATGTGGAAATGCGCTGCTCGAAGGCCCGGCGGCGGATGAGCCAGCGACAACGATCCATTCCTAACCAAGGGCGATAGCGAAAGAATGCGGCCAGTCAGCAGCCATCGCGTTCGAATGTGAATCTAAGCCGCCGCATTCTGTTTTCCACGCACCGAGGAGATCATTTGTTCGAATACTTCGGTCAGGTCGAGCTCGCTGGTGTCGATGACTATGGCGTCGGGTGCGATCGTCAGAGGGGAATCTTCGCGCGAAACGTCGCGTTCGTCGCGTTCGTTTATCTCGGCGAGGGTCTGCTCGTAGGTGGCGATGCGGCCTTTTGATTGATCTTCGGTGTGGCGGCGGCGGGCACGGGCCTCGGGCGTGGCGGTTAGAAAAAATTTGATGTCGGCGTTGGGGAATACGACGCTGCCGATGTCACGGCCCTCGAGCACACAGCCGTTTGGCGCAGATTCGCCAATCAGCCGCTGATGAGCGACCATGATGCGGCGAACTTCCGAGATCGTCGACACTACCGACGCCGCCTGGGCCGCGTCGAGTGTGCGTATCTCGACCGACACATCCCGACCATCCAGCAAAACCTTCATTGCGTCCGGCTCGCCGACCAGTTCAATGCGAGAGTATTCAGCGATATCCGCGATGCGGTCGATATCGCGAAACGGCACCGAGGCGTTTCCCACCGCGAGCGCGACCGCCCGATACATGGCGCCCGTATCTAGATAAAGCAGATTAAGCTTTTTAGCCAGCATTTTGCCCAGCGTGGATTTGCCCGCGCCGCTCGGGCCGTCGATTGCGATTATCATTTGCTATATTCTAACAGTTGTAGGTTCGGCATCGCGACCCTGAAGAAAAATCTATGAGTGACACACTGCAAACCGATTTGACGGTGAAAACCGAGATCGAACTTTATTACGATCTATTCGTGCCCGAGGGACAAAACGCGCCTGCGCCGCTATTGATCGCCGTTCACGGTTATGGGGCGCACAAACGCTATATGATGCGTGAGGCCCGGCTCATCGCCCCCGACAATTTTGTCATCGCCTCGATCCAGGCGCCGCATCCGCATTTTCGGCAGACTGACGATGGCTATCGAATTGGTTTTGGCTGGCTCTCGGATTTCAAGCCCGAAGGGCATGTTCTACTCCATCACAAATTTGTGCTCGACGTGATCGAAAAGCTCGACGGCGATATTCTGATCGACCGCTCGCGGATATTTCTATACGGATTTTCACAGGCGTGCGCGCTAAATTTCCGTTTTGCATTTACCTATCCCGAAATTTTGCGGGGCATCGTCGGCGTCTGCGGCGGCATTCCGGGCGATCTGGACACAAACCCAATCTACAAGCCGTTTACCGCCGAGACGTTTTATCTATTTGGCGATGACGACGAGTTTTATACGCAGGAACAGTTTCGCACCTTCAATGAAAAGCTGGCCGCGACGTTGCCCAATTACCACTCGAAGCATTTTACGGCGAAACACGAGATTACCGAGGATATGCGCTTCGAAATGAGGGGTTGGTTAAACGGGCTTATCTAACGGACAGCTTTCTAATTTCGACTAAATTCTCAAGGTCGGCGGGCAGCGAGACCCGCGGAGCGTCTTCGCCGCTGTCGTTCTTGACCATTTCAATCTTGAATTCATCGCTTTTAACCCGGGCAACGAGTGTGCGTGGGCCAAAGATCGTGAAGCGGGCGGTTTTGCCGGACGAGCCGGAGACTGGAACCGAAAACGAGCGTTCGATTCGTTTTTCACCAATTCGAAAAAGAACATCGACGACCGTGTTTTGAACGGCAGCCCTTGGGTTCGCGACGCCAACGGGAACCTGTTTTGCGGTGAAATCCTCTCGCCGGTCCGAAAGGTCGATGTCGACCGTTTCGATAAATTCAAGGTTGCTAATAAAGCTTGCGGGGCCACGCACGCGAATATTTGGCGGGAAGACGGCTACCGAATACACTTCAAATCCCGCCGGTGGATTTGCGACGGTCTGGGCCCGGACTTCAACATCTTTTTCCTCGATTTTTTCCAGCTTAGCTGAAATGCGAATCGGGAAAATCTCGACTAGCTTCACCCCTTCCGGAAGGTTTACGGAGACATTTTCGGGCATTAGTGACACCACCCGGTCGCCCGCCGGCATTTCTGTAAGATCGATATTGGCATCAAGATCAGCTCTGTTTATCTGGTCGATCTTGCGTTTATCGCCGCTGACGACGATATCGATCTCGGTTTGGGGCGACGTGATCTCGGCGTTGTCCGGCCCGGCAATATTCAGCGTTACGGAGGAAAACCGTTTGGTCATCGGTTTGCTAAGGCCTGTCACGCCAAACCACAAACCGAGCGTGATGACCAGCGCCGTGAGCTTCATCGCCCAATCTTCGAGAAAGATCTTTCGGACGATGTGCTTGACGAACAGGGTTCGGCGTGCCTGCGGTTTTGCTCGCTCAGTCATTAAACTCGGTGCGTGGTTCACAATGCAAAATGCATTATATCCAAAAGGATATTGCATTCGTCATTTTGCATTGTGCATTGCTAGCTATCCATTTATCCCACGTCTGTTTCGACTTCCTTCATGGCTTTCGGCATGTCGCGGCGTGATTCGATCAATGGTATTTCGAGCGCGTCGAGCAGAAGTTTGCGAAGCTGGGTCGTTTCTATATTGCGGCGTACCTGGCCGGCCTCGACGTATGTTATCAGGCCGGTTTCCTCTGAGACAACGAGCGAAATGGCGTCAGTGCCTTCGGTAATGCCGATGGCGGCGCGGTGGCGCGTTCCTAGTTCGCGAGATATTTCCGGGTTTTTTGTCAGCGGCAAAAACACGGACGCGGCGGCCAGTCTTTCGTTTTGAACGATCACCGCCCCGTCGTGAAGCGGTGTTGACGGGTTGAATATCGTCACAAGCAGATCGTAGCTCAAGCTTGCATCGAGCTGTACGCCGGCGTCGATAAAATTTCTCAGGCCGATATTTCGCTCGATAACTATCAGCGCACCGGTTTTCTCCGATGCCAATGTGGTTACCGCCAAGACTATTTCGTCATACACGCTGCCGCCGAACTGGCCGCGTTGGCGTTTCATGATCGGAAAGCGGAGCCGGTTTGCAAAGAATATCAGCGCTTGCCTGATCTCGGATTGAAAAAGAACGATGATCGCGATCGGGACGAAGGCCACAGCATACTGGAGAACAAACACGAGGGTCGAAAGCTCCTGCACCGCAGCGAACCAATAGAGCAGCGCCAAGATGACCATTCCGACAACCGTCGGGACGGCCCGGGTACCGCGCAGCAGTTTCAAGATAACATAGACGATGATAAACACCAGCGTGATGTCGATGACATTTCGCAGAGAGTTTATGGTCGGAATGTAGTCTGTGATTTGCATTTTTGCGAGGCAGACACCAAAAAAAATCAGCCATTTCGAGGCCAGGCGATGTCCTTAGGATACCACAATTGCAAAGACTCTTTTCGGTGTCGTTCCGTGCATTCCGTGGTTAAATCAGAAAGGGCCAAACGCGGATCACACTGAAAACGCGGAAAAACAAGCTGGTGTCCCGCAACTTGTATGTAAATATTACTCCCCGTCGCGCGGTGATTAGGTTTGATCGACAACCAGGCGGTCTACCGTACGTTTTAGGCTTCGAACGGGATTTCGGCGTTTTGCAGGACGCCAAGCTCGTTGCGGGCGACGCGTTCGAGGAGTTTCTCGTCGTCAAACATCTTGACGAGGCCGTTGACCGTTGCGTATCGCGGCTCTTCGGCGATGCTTACAGGCAGATTGATGAATGAGCGCATGTATTGATCGATGCCCTCGAGCAGCGCTCCGCCGCCCGTGAGTATCACGCCGCGGTCATAAATGTCGGCGGCGACCTCGGGCGGCAGCTCGGTGAGCGTATCCTTTACGCGCATTGCGATGCGGCGTACGATGGCCTCGACAATTGGATAAACTTCGCCGGCCGTTATCTCGACGGCGCCCGGACCGCCGGATTGCACATCGCGGCCGCGGACCCTAGTGGATTTATCGATATCGTCGGGCAGGAATGTCGAGGCAAATGTCGTCTTTAGAGATTCGGTCGTTTCCTCGCCCACCTGCAGCCCGCGGTGACGGCGCAGATGCGTGGCGAGGCCCTCATTTATCGCGTTGCCGCCGTACCGCTCGGATGTTGAATGGACGATGGACCCTTTAGCTATGATTGCTATATTTGTTGTTCCCGCTCCGATATCGACTATTGCCGTTGCCCGTTTATCGGACGGCAAAACACCGGCGCCAAATGCGGCGGCCAGTCCCTCTTCCATCATAAAAACTTTGCCGATACCGGCGTCATCGGCGGCATTGAGAAGGGCGCGCTGTTCGACGTGGGTTACATCCGAAACCATGCTCATGACAGCTTGCAGCGATATGTTCGATCCGCCCGTTTTTGCCTTTTTTACAAAATGGGCGAGCATCCTTTTGGTGCGCTCAAAATCCGCGACGACGCCGCCGATGAGTGGTGCCTTGACCGTTACATCGCGGCCTTCGCGGCCGGACATCTCGGCGGCTTCCTGGCCAAAGGCGACGATCTCCTCGGTCATCTCATTTATAGCGACTAACGACGGCTCATCGAGCACGACGCCGCGCCCCTTGACGGCAATGATGGTGCTTGCCGTGCCCAAATCGATCGCCATCGAATCGGTGACCAGTTTTTTGAGGGATGAGATCTTTAACATACAAAAACGCTCAAACGCCGCTTAAATTATATGCACAATTCGTAAAACCTTCCAAGAGTCTTGATTCTCCGGTTCGTCTACACTGTATCCCGAAGTGTTAGAGAAAGATTCAAACACAAAGAACACAAAGGGAAAGACACAAAGAACACGGAGATTAGAACCTAGCCAGACGCGTCAATTCCATTTTACCTCATAAACCTCGACCGGCTGCACACGATTTTTTACGGTCAAAGGTTCTTTCTTTTCCATCGGAAAAATGTCGCCTGCGGCCTGGGCGGTGGCGTCGCTTATCAGTATCATGCCGCCGGCCGTGTTGGATTCGAGCCGCGACGCAAGATTGACCGTGTCGCCGATCGCGGTATATTCCGACCGCCGCTCCGATCCGATATACCCAACCGTCGCGACGCCGGTGTGGAGGCCTATGCCGATCTCGACCGCGCGAAAACTAAGATTGTCCGGCTCCGATCTTAATTCCGCAAGCCGTTTTTGCATCGCGACCGCCGCGTTTAGGGCGTTGGTGGCGTCGGCGGGCGTAGCCGTCGGTGCTCCGAAAAGGGCCATCAGGCCATCGCCGATATACTTGTCGAGGGTTCCGCCATGTTCAAAAATTATCTCGGTCATCGCCGTGAAATATTGATTCAGTAAGCCGACCACTTTTTCGGGACTCTCATTCTCCGCAATACCCGTAAAGCCTCGAATGTCGGCAAAAAGGACCGTGATCGTCTGATTAATGCCGCCAAGGCGGAAGGAATCCGGATTTTCGAGCAACTGCTGCACGACGTACTCGGGCATGAACCGGCAGTAATTTGCACGTGCGACCTCTTCGCGGGCCAGGCGTTTATGGGCCTTTACAGTTTCCACCGTGACCGCCGTCTGGGCCGCGACCGCGCTAATCAATTCCAGGTGGTCGGGCGAAAAAGCCGCAAACGGATCGAGCCGGTCGGCGTAGATGACGCCATGCACGTTCGATTGCGTAATCAGCGGCGCGCAAATCGTTGACCTCACGCCTTGGGAAACAATCGACTCGGCACCCTGAAACTGCTCATCCGTTTTTGCGTCCTGAGACAATATCGCCACCCGCTCGTCCATTACCTTTTTCGTGATGGTGCGGCTGACCGACAGCTTTTCGCTCAGCTTTTCATAGCTCGCGTCACGGGTGCGTGCCGCGACTTGGTAAAGCTCGCCGGTTAATTCGCCGTCGGCCGTTTCCTCCACGAGCATCGCGACCACGCGGTCAGACGGCGTACCGCGAAAGATCAGATCGGTTACCTTCTCAAATATTTCTTCCAACTCAAAAACCGTGCCAAGCAGTTTGCTGCTTTCAAATAGCAACTCGAGGATTTTAGCCTTTCGACGCAGGTCCTTTATCTCTTCCGGCGTGGCGACGGTCGATTCGATCGAGAGATTAGAGCGACGGCCGATGATCTCGTTTACCGAGATCTGGACCTGGGTGTGGCCGAGCGGGGCGTCGTCGAATTTGACGGTTTTCGGTTTTATTTCCTCGGATTCGTATGCGGTGACCGGCGTGGTCTGGACCACGGTCGGCTCGGCGGCCAATTGAAATTCCAAACGGCTTTCGCCGATAATTATTACTTCGGCGTCGCTAAGCATGTGCTCGAGATGCACGTTGCCGTTGACGAAAACGTGATTTACACTGCGGAATAGCTCACCGTTTTCGATATAGCCATCGACCATCTTGTAACCTGAGGCGTCGCCAAAAATAAACGCGTGCTTGCGCGAGACGCGGCGGTCGTTGAGCACGACGTCATTTTCCTTCGCCCGGCCAATGGTAAACATCCGTCCGGGGTTCAAATTCATCCGCCAACTGCGCCCCGTGGGTTCCGTGATTGTAATTATTGCGTTCAAGGTTCTTGTAATTGTAATTCGTAACGCGTCAAATGGTAAACATGCGACAGACCGTTAGTCTCCGCGAAAACCACCGTTAAAAGAGTATAACGGCGTATGATCTATTTCGACAACAACGCAACGACCCCGCTCACCCGCGAAGTGTTTGATGCCATGCGGCCGTTTCTCGACGCCAGCTTTTTTAACCCGTCGGCGGCGTACTCCTTTGGAATAGAAACGCGAAGGGCAGTCGAGGTTGCGCGGGAAAGCGTAGCCGGGTTACTCGGCGCTAGATCCGCCGCCGAGATCGCCTTCACCTCGGGCGGAACGGAGAGCGATAATTGGGCAATTCTCGGTGCTCTTGAGGCCAATCCGAAAAAGAACCACATCATTACAACCAGAGTCGAGCACGAAGCCGTTCGGAAGCTGTGTGAAACGATCGAGGGCCGAGGATCGCCCATTACCTGGCTCGATGTGGACAAAAGCGGGGCACTCGATTTGGACGCTCTCAGATCCTCCCTGGCCAAGGAAACGGCGGTAGTTTCGGTGATGCTCGCGAATAACGAAACGGGCATCTTATTTCCTGTCGACGAGATCGGCCGGATCGTGAAATCACACTCGGACGCTCTTTTTCACGTTGACGGCGTAAATGCCGCCGGGAAGATTCCGATAAATCTGAAAGAAACGGAGATCGATCTTTTCTCAATCTCGGCTCATAAATTTCACGGCCCCAAAGGCATCGGCGCGCTCTATATACGTGACGGCGTCACGCTTTCACCACTTTTTACAGGCGGCGGACAGGAAAATGGTCGGCGCGCCGGAACAGAGGCCCTCCACCAGATCGCCGGCATCGGTGCCGCCGCCGAATTTGTACGTGACATGTCGCCGATGAAAAAAATCGAGGCAATGCGGGACCGTCTGGAAAACGAAATTTTGAACAAAATTCCAAAATCTCGTGTAAACGGCACCCGCGACCCATTAAAACGCCTCCCAAACACATCAAACATCTCATTCGAAAACACAAACGGCGAAATGATCCTCGCCCGCCTCGACGCGCTCGGCGTCTGCGTCTCGACCGGCTCAGCCTGCAATTCACATGACCACACGGCCTCGCCCGTCCTTCAGGCGATGAACGTCCCGTATTTACGCGCGATGGGCGCAATACGATTTTCATTGGGCAGGTTTAATAGCGAGACGCAAGTTAATTTTGTCGTCGAAGCACTGCCGAATATCGTAAATCAGTTAAGGCAGTTGGCCGGAGAGAATGGGTTGCCAGAACGTCGGCAAGAGCGCGCATAATAAAATGGTCAAGTTTTCAAGACAGCCAAATGCCAAGAGCCAAATTGACGATTGTCAATGATGATGCTCACCCGTGACCCGCGTTAAGTTTCGCGACATCGAGCAGTTTTGAGAAGGCGTTAAAATGGAACATTGTCTCGTCTTTACAGTGTTCGCAGAAGAATGTTACGTCTTCGCCGAGATACATGTCTTTAAGATGATACGCGATAAAGCAGCCGTAGCAACGCTGAATGCGTTTGCCGAATTCCTGCAAATTTTTTTCTTCTATGTGATCGTCCATAGGCATTTTGAGATTTTATCAGATCGCCTCAAATCTAATCTCGATCTCAACGACCTCGAATTCATCCCAAGATGAGCAGCGTCGGCTATTTCACCACGCCGCGTTTTGAGGATTTGATAAATTCTGTCAGCTGGTCGACTTCTTTACAGCCTGTTATTTCAGCCTCGATGCGCTCCACGGCCTGAGTCGTGTTGAGCTTGGCCGAGAGCAAAAGATGAAAGGCGTGGGCCAGTTTTCCAATTACTTCTCTTGAATATCCCCGACGTTTCATGCCCAAACGGTTGAGACTGTAACATTTGGCGTGGTTGCCCTGTATTATGGCGAATGGCATCGCGTCTTTGACGACGACCGAATAGCCGCCGACAAACGCCTCGTAGCCGACGCGGCAGTACTGATGTACGCCGGAATATGCTCCGACGCTTGCCCGGTCGGCGATTTCGACATGGCCGGCGAGAGTCGCGGCATTTGCCATGATAATTTCGTTGCCGAGCTGACAGTCGTGGGCGACGTGAGCCTGGGCCATCAGCAGATTATCGTCGCCGATCCGGGTTATGCCACCGCCACCGCTGGTGCCACGATGAATTGTGACAAATTCGCGGATTTGATTGTGTTTACCAATCTCAGTTCCGGTCGGCTCGCCCGCGTATTTTAGGTCCTGCGGCGCGAGGCCGATAGACACAAAAGGAAAAACGCGTGTCTCATCGCCGATGGTTGTTTGCCCGTCCACAACGACGTGAGATTCCAGGATTACGCCCTTACTAAGGCGAACCTCATCCCCGACGGTGCAGAACGGACCGATGTGACATCCGTCTCCGATGTCTGCTTTTGGACTCACAATTGCCGATTCGTGGATGAAGGAACTCATGAAAGAATGGATGGCCGCGAACGCCTAGACAGTCGCCGATTTCGACCCGCGCAGGATGAGCCAGGTGCAGACAGCCGCTACGGGAATCGCAAGGAGCAATCCCAAAATCGCCCCGCCCACAATTGAACCGAGAAATCCGATCAGGGCGTACTTAATGTTGCGTTTTACGAGTCCAATAATAAGCGGCACGAGGCCGACGATCAGTCCGAGACCGGCGGTAAGCATTATTTGCTGCGCCATCGTTAGATTAGTGGGGTCCATTTTTCCTACTCCTTAATATCGCTCCGGGTGGCGATTATTGATAATATCTCCGCCTCGGCCGTAACCCGGCCATCGACGGTTGCAACCCCGCGCATTTTTTGTATCTTGCTGCCGATGCGGATCGCCGTTACTTCGAGCCTTAAAGTATCGCCGGGAACGACGGGGCTGCGAAACCGTGCGTTCTCTATTCCGGTGAAAAATGGGATTTTGGTTTCGCGATCCTCAATTTCCCGTAGAGCAAGTATCGCCCCGACTTGCGCCAAGGCCTCGATCTGCAGGACGCCGGGCATGACCGGGGTGCCGGGGAAATGGCCGGCAAAAAAATGCTCGTTCGCCGTTACCTGTTTTATCCCGACGATCCTGACAAGCGGCTCAAGCTCGATGATCTTGTCCACCAGCAGAAAAGGGTAGCGGTGCGGCAGGATCTTTTGTATCGCGATTGAATCGAGAACGGTCATAACTAAAGGGCATCTTCCATGAATTGGAGGCTGTCTGAAAAAGTGGTGTTTTCCTTGTAAAAGAGCGGGGGCAAGCCCGCCTTCC
>JANPCJ010000407.1:0-2738 GCA_031430895.1 Chloracidobacterium sp.
TGACGCCGGATTCGCGCGGCGCGTTGCTGGCAAATGAGATTCGCATCTGCACCGCGAATAAGATTGCCGAGACGAATCAGCCCGTTCCGGCCTATTTGATCCGCGAACGCGTACTGGATTGGGCGGTTTCCACCAAATCCCCGCGGTGGCTGCCCGCCGCTTTCGCAAATTACGGCGATCTTCTAAAGTCATGCGACACCGCCGTGCGGACAATGTATTCCGACCCGAAACGCTACGGCCCCGATGACACGACCTGGCTCTGGGGCAAAGTTACGACCTCGCGCTTTCCGCATCCGCTGGCCGTCGCCCCGCTGATCGGAGCACAATTTGCGACACCGTCCGTTCCGCTCAGCGGCAGCGGCCAAACGCCCAATGTCGCGTCCTACGTTTCGATGCGCCACATCGCCAGCCCCGGCAATTGGGACGCAACTCGTCATGTCATCCCGCTTGGCGAAAGCGGCGACCCCAAATCACCGCATTTCAAAGACCAGTTTGAAGCCTGGCGCACCGGCGAACCGGCGATATTTCCGTTTACCAAAAGCGCGGTTGAACGGTCGGCAACTAAAATTTTAGTGCTGACACCGAGGTAGCGGCTTCGTAAATCGCCCAACCGCCCGGATTCAAAGCGATTTTGTAAGGACTCAAAAGTGTTTTGTAAGGACTCAAAAGTGTTTTGTAAGGACGCAAAGGTGTTTTGTAAACACTCAACGCCGATCTGTAACCACTCAAAACTGTTTTGTAAGGAAGCGGAGAGGTTTTGGGTCTCTCAAGAGCGGTTGCAGAGCGGCCCTTCCTGACCACAAGCTTGGGCGGCTTTAATCCTTCAATTCAACATTCTCGAAACTCAGGCGCTGACCAGAACCGATTCAAGAAAAATACATTTGCAGGTCAGGAAGGGCGGCTCTGCCCCCGCTCTTCTGAGCTTTGGCATCGCGGGCGAGCAGGGATGCTCGCAGTCGCGTATGCTATACTCCATTTTTGTTCTGGTAGGAGTTTTTGTGTCTGTAAATAAAGTAGAAATAATACCGCTTGGCGGGATCGGCGAATTTGGGATGAACTGCATGGGCATTCGGTATGCCGATGAGATGATAATCATCGACGCGGGGATGGGCTTTCCCGAGGAAACGCCCTTTGGCGTTGATATTTCGATACCGAATTTTGATTTTCTTGAGGATTATCGCGACGATTTGACGGCGATCATCCTCACGCACGGTCACGAAGACCACATCGGCGCGCTTTCGCATATTCTCAAACGGTTTAATTTGCCGGTTTACTCGTCGCGATTTACGCTCGCGTTGACCGAAAAGCGTTTAAGCGAATACAGTATGCTCGACGACGTGCTGCTCCACCGCGTCGAGGCGAACGACATTATCACGATCGGGCATTTTAGGATCGAATTTATACACGCTTCACACTCGCTGGTCGAGTGTTTTTCTTTGGCGATTCATACGCCGGTCGGGACGATCATTCATACCGGCGATTATAAGATCGACGACACGCCGGTGATCGGCAAGCCATACGATCTCAAGACTCTCGGGCGAATCGGTGACGAAGGCGTGCTCGCTTTATTGTGTGATTCGACGAATGCGACGGTTCCGGGCCGCACACCGTCAGAGATGGCGGTCATTCCGGCCTTTGAAGAGATATTCGAGCAGACCGAGGGCCGTTTGATAATCTCGACATTCTCGTCGTCGCTCCATCGTTTGCAGATCGTCTTTGACATCGCTCATCAATATGGCCGCAGAGTTTGCGTCATCGGCCGCTCGATGATAAAAAATGTCGAGATCGCGGAAGAGCAGGGTTTATTAAAGATTCCGCACAACACGATGATTGATCTCAGCGGCTCGCGGGCGCTCGATGACGATGAGATATGCTATCTCGTCACTGGTTCTCAGGCCGAGATGCGGGCGGCTCTGTGGAACATGGCGACCTCGTCGTTTAAAGGTTTGGAGATAGAAAAAGGCGACACTGTTGTTCTGTCCGCGCGGATTATACCGGGCAATGAGAAAGGTATCAGCCGCATGATCGGCCATCTGTACAAACGCGGCGCCAATATAATCGAGGAAAAACGCCGTCTCGTCCACGTTTCGGGCCACGCCTCGCAGGGCGACATAAAGATAATGGTCGAGACGGCGAAACCAAAATTTGTAATACCGATCCACGGCGAATACCGGATGCTCTTCCGGCAAAAGGAATTCATCAAGAATCACGTCGGCAGCTATTCCGACGAGGACATTATCCTCATCGAGAACGGAAACGTCCTCGAGATCGACCAATACGGTGCAAAGGTTGTCGAAAAGCACGATCTGAAAAAGACATTTATCGACGAAGAGTCATCCGAAGCGATCGAATACGACATCGTCCGCGATCGAAAGAAACTCGCGTACGGCGGTGCGATCTCCCTGGTTGTCGCTATGGAGAAGAATTCGAACCAGCTAAATGGCGAGCCGCAGGTCACCTTCGAAGGCGTAGCTGGTATCGACCCTTTAAACGGATTTGCGGCCCAAGCCCGCCTCTCAATTGTCCGAGCAATCAGCGACATGAAACCCGAACATATCGCTAACCGCGCCGTCTTCAAAGAAAATCTGCGAGTTCACCTGAAACGCTTTATCCAAAGGGAACTGAGTTCTAAACCCGTGATCGTAACGACGATCGTCGAGGTGTAGGTATGAGTCCCGCCGTTCTGAGTCCCGCCTTTAGGCGGCTTCTTAGTCGGCAAGGAAGCCGCCTAAAGGCGG